>NZ_CP146092.1:661069-991603 GCF_037023145.1 Ralstonia sp. RRA
TGGTTGGCTGCAGCTTGCTGACGAGCACGGACAGCGGTCCGGCAGCCTGCTCCAGCCGGAATGCCGTGCGGGTGCCTGCGTGTGCGGCGGCCGAGGCCACCGATGCCATTTCACGCAGCGCATCTTCCAACAGCTTTCTCGGGCGGGATTCCATGCGCCCGGCAACCAGTACCAGGCCGTCGTTGTTGTCCAGGATCAGCCGCAGCGCGCGGTTCATGCTGACTACCGCGCCGGTGTCTTCCACCAGCGCCACGCCCACCGGCAGGCGGTCCAATACGGAGTCACTGATCTGGCGATGCGTTTCTGCATCGGCCTGGGTTTGGCGCATGTCCCACGCGCGCACGAAATGCGGCGCGAGTAGTTGGAACACCTGCTGTTCCGCCGCGCTGGCAGTGCTTGGCAGCGGGCTGCTGGTGTCGCCAAACCAGCTGGCGACGATGGCATCGGTCTCTGCGGTTGAGACGGGCCGTGCGTCGTGCGCGCCGCTCTGCATCAGGAAGTCGGCCATGGCCTGCAGCAGGCTGGGCCACAGGTCGTCGTCGCTGGCGGCGCCGTAGATCAGGCCAATGAGCCTGGAAAGCGTTTCCGCCGGAATATCCACTGTCTCGCGCATCGGCGCCTCCCGCGTGGCATGACCCACACCCAGCAATACCCATACCGAGCGCCGATCATGACACGGCCCTGGCAAGTAACGCATACCCCGATCGGGTGATGCATCTTTGTGGTGCGCCGTCCACCATGAGCCTCGACGGCAAGCAAACGGAACACACGACAGGGTCAGGGGAGGCCACATGACGAATTTGCTGGTGGGCGGTGCCACGCCCAGCACTCAAGTGCCGCCGCGCGGTGGGTGGCCAATACCCGCGTGGGGCGACTCGTCCGTCACGCACATGCTTCGTTTGTTGGAAGACGCGTTCTCTGCCATGGATGAGGCGGTGCTGCTGTTGTCGGAAGACGGCGCGGTCGTGCATGCATCCGCATTGGCCAGGTCATTGCTCGACAACCGGTGTGGCCTGCGGGTCCGGCACGACAGGCTCTGGCACCCGAGCCTGTCGGTGCTGGATCACCTGGCCAAGGTGATGGCGACCACCTTGCACACCGGGCATCGCGCAAAGATGACGGTCTCACTCGCCTGGGGTGAGACCCTGAGCCTGGACATGGCCCCCGCCAATCCCCTGCTGTTTCCGTCGGACGCGCCGCTCGTCTTCGTGCGGATGCGCCGCAACAGCGCGCTCAAGCAGGCCGATGCCGACAACCTGATCACCGCGTTCGAGATCACGAAAACCGAGGCGAAGGTGCTGGCAGGGCTGGTGGCCGGCCTGGCACCGTCAGAACTTGCTGCGCAGAACGGCGTGTCGGAGCACACCGTGCGATCGCACATCGCCAGCATGAAAGCGAAGATGTGCTGCAACCGGATCGTGGATCTGGTGAAGCTGGCGGTGCTGGCGTAGGGCTGACGCAGGTGCCGGTCAGCCCCCTGCATGCGGCGTGATGTTTGCGTGGAATCACCTGTACATGTGATCCCTCACTCTCTTGCTTGGGTCGCCAACCTTTCGGTCAGCCGCGCGTGACGCCACGTTTTTCCGCACCGAATGAATCTCGGCAGGGTGTCATCAGCAGCGCCAACCAAGGACCCCTCAGAAGTCGGGGGTGTACCTGTGTGGATCAGGCGCCCGCTCGGTGGTTACCCCAGTTCGGTCGAAGTTGTCTCCGCCGCGAGACAGGCGGCACTTGCTTGACCCGCGTGCCATCCAGTACAACCACGCAGTGTGGCGCGAAGCTCCGCCGACGTTGGCACGGACGGACTGGGGCAGCACGCGCAACTTGGCGTACGTAGAGAAAAAAAGCGTTGGAGTCGGACATGTGGGGTGGTGAGGGGGTGGTTCACCGGTTGAGTGAAGAAAAGCGCAGAACCTTGGTGAAGCTGACAGCGTTGTCGCTCTCGCCCTGGCTGTCGTGGGATGCGCTAGCCGCAGCCGAGCTTGTGCCCAGGCTGGCGCTGGTGATCGGCAACGGCACCTACCCCGGTGGTGCGAGGCTGGGGAACCCGACCAACGACGCCACCTCGATCGCGCAGGCGCTGCGGCAGCTCAAGTTTGACGTGAACCTGAAGACGGATTGCACGCGCCAGGACATGGACAGCGCCGTGCGCGCGTTCTGCGCAGAAGTGGCCCGTCAGAAGGCGGTGGCGCTGTTCTACTTTGCGGGCCACGGCATGCAGATCGACTGGCGCAACTACTTGCTGCCGGTCGACATCAAGCTGGCAAGCGCGGGCGACGTGCAGCGTCAGACAATGGATGTCGCGACGCTCATGGACGGCCTGGGCAAGGCTGGGGGGCCGATGAACATCGTCATCCTGGATGCCTGCCGAGACAACCCATTCGGCGTGTCGAACAAAACGGGCGCAGGACTGAGCCAGATGGACGCGCCGTCGCGCACCATCCTGGCGTATGCCACTGCGCCGGGCAACGTGGCCTCAGACGGCGCGGGCACGAATGGCCTGTACACCGAGAACCTGCTGCAGGAGATGGTGCGGCCCGAAGCCCGTATTGAAGACGTATTCAAGCGCACGCGTTTGTCAGTACGGCTCAAATCGCAGGGCAAGCAGATTCCGTGGGAGAGCACGTCATTGGAAGATGACTTCTTCTTCCTGCCGCCGGCCAGGACGACCCAGCTGACGCAGGATGAGCAGGACGCCCTGTTCAAACGCGATGAAACGGATTGGGGGGCGGCACAGAAGGTCGGAACGGCACAGGCGGTGCTTGGTTACCTGCGTGCGCACCCGAACGGCCACTTCTGCGAGATCGCACAGGCCACGCTCGATCGTCTGTTGGAGAAGCAGGGCGAAAAGAAGGTCCACATTCAGACCTCTGCCGAGAACCCGTTCAGCAAGGGTAGCGCCGGGGCCGGACGCATCCGGTTGGGTGACCGCTACCGCTACCGCCACATTGATCCCCTGACGGGCGCTGAGCGGGCGTCGGTGCAGGTCGTGACCGGGATGACGGATTCCGTTGTCGAGTTCAACGACGGCCAGTTCACCACCGATCTCCTGGGCAACGGCATCAAGGATCCGGAAGGGGGGATCAACGGCGTGAACCAAATTTTTTCCAACGACTACGCCATCGGCAAGGAATGGAAGACGCGGTTTGACTTCACCTTTCCCGATGGGCGCACCGACGTTGTCGAGTTCAACTGCAAGGTCGTCGCGCGGGAGACCATCACCGTGCCGGCCGGCACATTCGACACCTTCAAGGTTGAAGCCACAGGCTGGCGGTTGTACAACCCTTCGCGGCGGACCCGTACTTATTGGATCGCACCCGACCAAGTGCCGCGTTTTATCGCACTGGAGCGTGTCAACTACAACCCCCGGGGACACATCAGGGAATCCAGCCGCCGGGAACTGCTGTCGTTCACACCGGGCCAGGGCTGAGCTGCGCCCCGCTGGCACATGCCCATCGATCGCAGATTGGCCGACCACACGCACGAGATATGGGACTCCACACCGCTCGTATGAGACACAAGCCCGTACTTTCCTCGCTCCTGGTCTGGGGCGCGCTTGCTGCTCCGGCTTACGCGCAGACGCATCACGCCACCGGGCTGATCGACGACGACCCCGTGGCGCTGGCCAGTGTGCCGTTCCGACCGATGTACCGTGCCTACCTGCCGCCCCAGGCCGATGTCATTGCCTATCTGCCGGCTATTCGCTCGCAAGGCGAGCAAGGCTCGTGCACCGCATGGGCAGCTGGCTACAACGCGATGAGCCTGCTGTTCAATCAGAAGCTCAGCGCTGACAGTGCCGCCAGCGGTGGCTTGAAGCCGCGCAAGATCGAATTCAGCCCGGCCTATGTGTTCAACCTGATCCACCGCGGCAGGTGCGAGGGCGGGACCTCAGTGGTGACCGCCCTGGATACGATTCGCGATCACGGGCTGGTGCCATATGGCAGCCTGCCCTACGACCAGCAGTCCTGCTCTGCGCTGCCCAGCGCGGCGGCGGTCGAGGAGGGTAAGAACAAGCGCCTGATCAGCTACAGCCGTATCGACGGCGATCACAAGGCCGTGCTGGAGAAGATGCGTGGCGCGATCTACGCGCACAAGCCGGTCATTGTCGGCATGTATACGGGCGATATGGCCAGCGCGTTCCAGACCTACAACGGGGGCGACATCTTTCGCGCGCGGCTGCCGCACGAGAATGCGCACGCCATGGTGGTGGTGGGCTACGACGATGCGAGCCAGACCTTTACGGTGGCGAACTCATGGGGCCCCCAGTGGGGGGACAAGGGCTTCCTGCGCATCGACTATCAGGCATTGCTGGAGAATTTGTCCGGCCCGACGTTCGTGATTGACGAGATCGATGATGCGGGCGTGCGATCCATCCTGAGCTCGGCACCATTGAACGTGGAACCGGAGCCCAAGCCTGCCCCGGTGCCCGTCATTGAGCCGCCCAAGCCTGCTCCGGTGGTGCACGACGCGCTGCCCACGGTGGATGACCTGAAGACCCAGGTGATGCAGCTCGCGCAGAAGCCATCGTGCTCGGCCATCCGCACGCAAGTGTCCGCCAACCGGGATATTGTGCTGAGCGGGTTCGTGGGCGCACAGGCCGACGCCGATGCCCTGCTGCGCGACGTCAACGGTTTGCCCACGCGTGGGCGCGTGCAAAGCCAGGTGCAGGTGCATCCGTGGCCGCAATGCGAGGCCTACCTCAATTTCGAGCAGGAGTTGCAGGACGGCGGCGGCCTGGGTGTGAAGCTGATGGATCACGCCTTGGCACCGTACACGCAGGGGGACACCCTCTCGTTACAGGTGACGGCCCCGTCGTTCCCGAGCTACCTGTACGTGGCCTATCTGCAGGCCAGCGGCGAAGTGGTCTACCTGAGTTGGCCCGAGCCGCTGGCGCCCAAGCCGACCACGCCAAAAACCAAGCTGGTGTTTGGCGGCGGCAAGAACGGGCAGCCGATTTACCGCGTCAGCAAGCCCTTTGGCGATGAGATGGTGATCGTAATTGCGGCCAGCAAACCGCTGTTTCCCGGCGCATTGCCCGAGCGCGACAACGACCGCGAGTTCCTGACCAAATTCCGTACGGCATTCTTGGCGGGCGGCGTGAAGCGCCACGTTGCCGTTGCCGTGCTGCCGATCAAGACCCTTGCCAAGGAGTCGAACCCATGAAGGCCAAGTCCATCGTGTTGCTGTCGTTGGGCCTTGCCCTGTATGCGGGTGTGGCCTGCCGGCCGGCGCTGGCGGAAGGGCCGACGGCCGATGCCACGCCGTCTTCGGCCGACATCGTCAAGCAATTGACGCCGGAACCCAAGAGCCGCAGCCTGCGCGGCATCGTCATCGAGCGCCAGCAGCAGGCGGGCCCGCCGCGCCAGTCAGTCGACCTCACTGTCGGCTTTGAGTTGGCATCGGCCAAGTTCACCGCCGAGAGCCGGCAGGTGCTGGATAACCTGGGCACGGCATTGAACGACGCATCACTGCTGGGCAGTCATTTCCGCATCGTTGGCCATACGGATGCCTCGGGCAATCCGGGAACCAATCTCGCATTGTCGAAAAAGCGGGCGGAGGCCGTGGCTCACTACCTCGAAACCCGACACGGCGTTGCAGCAGACCGGTTGACCGTTGAAGGCGTCGGCAGCTCGCAGTTGAAGGACCCCGCGCACCCAAGAGCGGGTGTCAACCGCCGTGTCGAGGTCATCAATCTCGATTCCTGACGGGGCTTGCGCCTGGGCGGGCGGCGCGTTCATCCGGTTTCATTTCGACAGCGCGTTCAGCGCCTCGTCTTTGCCCGCAGCTTCAACGGTTTGCAGCCGAGCCCTGGGGCTGCCTCTCCAAGCACCGCGCTACTGCGCAGCCAGAACGTTGCCCTGCTTGTCGATCAGAGCAACCTTGACGATCTGTGCAGTGACGATCTTCTGCGCAGTATCGGCACTTTGGTAGTAGCCGTACACCATAAGCTTGACCGCATCGAAGCGGGCACGCTGGGCCTCGATGGCGCGTGCGGTGGCTTCGTTGTCGACCTTCAGATAATGGAATGTATCGCCGTTGCTGAAGCCGAGCTTGTATTCGCCGTTGTCGAAGAAGTAGCGATAGGCACCCGCTTCCCAGAGCGAGTTGTCCAGAGGGAAGCCCTTCTGCTCGAAGCTGTATTTGCTGATGGGGTTCGGGACCGTCATCTTGAAGTAGCGGCGCGACTTGGCGGCCGCGATGTCGGCGTCGATCCGGGGTGCGAGCGCCGTCAGCAGGTCGTGCTTTCGGAACTCATCCGTGGCGCGCGCATAGTCTTTGGAGATGTTGCTGGCGACTTGCGGATAGTCCGGTGGCATGCCCGTGAGTGCCAGGTAGGCATACATGAGCTGGTTGCCGCTATCGAGCGTGACGTAGCTGCTGTCGGGCGTGGACGCGTCGGCTTTCGGCAGGGCCTCGCGTGCGGCGGCGGCTTGCGTATCGCGCAGGACTTGCGGCGACGTAGCCTGGGCAAGGTTGGGTGTGGTTGGGGCGGCTGTCGTTGCTTTGGCGGCATCGCCTGCCTTGTCGCTGCAGGCGGCCAGGTTCAAGGTGCCAGAGAGTGCGAACAACAGTGCGCAGGCGCGAGCGATCTGGCGGGCGGAGTGGGTGGTCAGCATGATGAGCTCCAGGTGTCGGTAGCAGGGGCGAGCAAACTGTCTGGCCAGGTTCAGCCGCGCTTGGTGAGGAACTTCACTACGCCTGTGGCCGCGAAATACAGGCTGACCGCACAGCTGAGATAACCGCCAGCACCAATCGAGAAGGCGCGCATTGCTTCGCGCGTCATGGCGCCGACCATATCGGCGGCACCGTTGCCGCCAAATGCCGCGGCCGCGCTTTGTGCTTGCGACAGGCTGCTGCTGATGCCCGCGTAGAAAGCCATGCCGATCCCGAGCAGAAACAGCAGGGGGAGGCAATTTGCGAGCTGCGCGCGGGCATCGCGTACGAAGTACGAGGCGGCAGGGCCCGCCAGCGCTGCGATGGCCAGCACGCCGTACATTCCCGTGCTGCCGCCGTTGCCGCTGAGTGCTGCCATGGCATCGCCAGAGGTGTTGAGCATGCCCAGCAGTTTCCACAGGCTCATGCCGATCTTCATTCCCGGTGTCAGTTGTACCGACACCGTGTTCAGCGCAAACCAGGCCGTCGCCAGCAGTCCGGTGCCGACCAGCGTGCCCATACCCATGCGTGCTACGAGTTGACTGCCGCGGGCCTTGACTGCCGCCATGGCTTCATCGGTTTTCTCGCGGGCGAGTTGCGCGTCTGGCACAGCAAACAGCGCAGTGAGCGTGCCGGTCTCGTCAAACTGCGCATCGACGGTCATGTTCACGGCGGGGGCCTCACTTGAGCGCCAGATGCCTTCGAGTGTAAAGGCATGCTGGCGGCCGTCGACGATGATCAGACCGGTGCCGCTATGCGTGTCGCGCAAGATTTTTCCGCGTTGTTGCATGGTGAGTTTCTCCTGTTCGATGTTGCCGCGAAGTGTGTTTCCGCCGGTGCCGTGCATGGCGCGGCAGCACTGCGGATACCCCCTATTCGTGGCGACGATGTCGAACCGGAAGAAAATCTTTTACACGGTTGCGCGGGCAGCCACCGTCCGCCCGCGCAACCCTTGGCGGGTGGCGGAGCAGGGTGTCAGCAAGGTGTGGAGGAGGAAGGCTGACGCGGCCTTCAGTTGCTCGGTCGGGCAGCGCGGGTGGCGGAGTTGAACATCTCCATGAGCGATTGGGGCGTGACCTGCCCAGACTCGGCCTGCACCTGGAAGAGATTGAGTTTTGCGGGCATGTAGCCCTGCGCCGCCGCTGCTTCGTAGTAGCGGCGTGCCTGTACTACATCGCGCGTGGTCCCGTGCCCGAGGTAGAACATCTCGCCTAGTTCGTTGAGTGCATAGGGCATGTCCTGCGCGGCTGCCAGCCGGAACCAGCGCATGGCGATGGTGTTGCTGCGCATGACCTGCGTACCCGCACCAAAACCGTTGCGGTAGGCCGTGCCGAGTACCGAAGCGGCCATCACGTTGCCGCCGCGTGCCTGGCGTTCCAGGCGGGGCAGATCGTCACGGTTGACGCCCTTGGCCTCGCGCTCGATCTGTTGAGCCATCGCCATCTGTTCTTCCTGCCCGGCGGTCTGGAACCACTGCGGCAGGGGTTTGCCGTCGGCCGTGCTGACGGGGGCCGCCTCTCCTGACGACGGTGCAGCGCCGCGCGCAGGTGTGCCGTCGACATTGCGCCCTGGCCGCGCGAGCATCAGGCGCGCTTGGGCATTGGTGGCGGGCACGAGCGCAAAGTCACCAATCAGCGAGGTGGCGATCCACGGCCGTTGTTCGTCGTGCGTGCTCGCACGAACGTCGGTCATGACGTGTTTCATGACGTCTTCGATGGGCATGCCGGGGCGCGTGAGCCAGTTCGACAGGGCTTGTGCAAACGGGCCGTTGGCACCGCGTCCGTCCAGTGCACGCTCGCCGGGTTGCGTGGCGTAGGCCACCAGCATGCCGTTGGCGGGCTTTTGTGCAACGAAGCCGGCCGGTGCGCCAGCGCCACGGTAGGCGCCACTGAAGCCGCCTTCTTCAGGATCGTTGCGGCAGGCGTCGAGCATCACCAGTGACAGATGTGCGCCGCTGTCTTTGAGCCGGCTGATCAGGTAGTCGACCGGCATGGCTGTTTGCGACAGCGCATCGGGGCGGTCCAGCGGTGCGTCGATGGGAATCAGGTAGTTGCGCCCGCGGATCTGCATGCCGTGGCCGGCGTAGTAGAACGCCGCCGCGCCGCCGGCTTTCATGGTTTCCGCCAAACGGCCAAGCGCCTGATACAGCGTGCCGCGGTCGGTGTTGATGAGCAGCTCGGTGGCATAGCCCGCCTGCTTGAGCCGCGCGGCGACCAGCCGGGCGTCGCTCTCGGCGTTGTGCAGGGCGTACCGCCCTGGGTAGCGCGTATTGCCGATCACCACGGCAAACTTGGGCGCGCTGCGGTAGTCGATCGATTCGGCTTGCGTGGATGCAGAGATGGCGGGCGTTGGCGTGCCGGCCGTCGCGCGCCCGGCACCAGAGATCAGGAGCCATACTGCGACGACCATGCTCGCAAGGTGCAGCCCGTTGGCAGCGCGCGTGCGGTGTCTGCTCATGGCCGAGGCTTGACGATGCGTGCATCGAGCACAATGCCCGTTGCCTTGAGCCGGTCCAGCGCCTGCTGTACTTCGCCTTCGCGCACGATGATCCATATCAGGCCCTGGTCGTCGGGGCCGCGGACGATCTCGAGGTTGAGCCCTGCGAGCGTCTTGCGCAGTTCGCCCAGTGTGACGCCATCGGCAAACACGGCCTGGATGATCGGGCCGGCAGTGGCCGAGCCGCCCTCCGTGCCGCGGAAGACCGGCGCATTGGCATCGTTGCTCAACTGCTCCAGGCGTATGGTCTGCACACCGGCCACTAGCGCCAGCGCCGCGATCGACGCGAATGCCCAAGCACCTGCCGCTGGCCGTTGCCACCACGCGGCCAGGCGCCGCCACCAGGCCTGCTGTGCCGGGCTGTTCGGCTGACGGTTGGCGGCTGGCGCCTTGGGCAACGCCTCGAACGGCACCAGCGGTGCAGTGTGCGCGGCTGCGCGGGCACGCACGGCTGCACGGGCCTGGTCGACGAGTGCGCGATCGGCCAGAGCGGTCTCGGCAAGCTCTGGATGCTCGGCAATCATGCGTGCCATCCAGGCGTGCTCCGCGGCGTCGAGCTTGCCGCAGGCGAACAGGAACGATTGCGCCTCGAAGCGCGCCAGGTCTTCACTGTTCATTTGGTCTTCTCCTTGCCCATGCCCAGTTTGCGGCCCAGGCATGCGCGCATCCGGTTTGCCGCCTCGCGGACCCAGCCGCGCACCTGTTCGCTGTTGAGCAGCTTGCCCTCGGGCATGTGGGCTTGCAGCACCGTTTTCATGTGTTCGTAGGTCAGGTCTTCGTCGAGCGCGAGCTCCATTGCCAGCCGGTAGTTCGGGCTGCGGCCAGCCGGCAGTTTTTCCAGGCAATCCTTAGCAGCTGCGATGACTTGCTGCTGATAGGCCGCGTCACCGGTGCTGTCGTGAGGCAACACCGGACATGTCAGGCTGTTGAGCAAGTCACCTTGAATGTCTTCGTTGGCCGTGTCGTCGTCAGCGTCGGTGGGATGACTGCTGCCGGTGCGCAAGGCATCACGAACGCGCACCTCTTTGTAATGCTTGCGCAGTTCGGTGAGCGTGCAGTACTGGGTGATGCGTTGCACCCAGGTTTTGACCGAGCTGCGTTCCGGGTCGTACTTGGGCGCGGCGTTCAGGATCTGCAGCCACGTCTCCTGTACGGCCACGACGGCAATTTCCCGGTTGAATTTTGCCGTTTGCAGGGCGCACAGGTCGATGGTCTTGTACATCCGGTGGTAGAACTCGCGCTGCGCCTGTTCAGCGGCACGGCCATTGGCACCTGGCTGGCCAAACTTGCGCAGCAGGTGCGTCAACTCTTGGTTTTCGACGTCGTCGCGATTCATTCCCGAGGTTCCTGCGTGATGTCCGGCCAGGCTGAGCCTGCCGGTAAAGGCGCGGGCCAGGCGGGCGCACCCGATTCTATGTGAAGGCGCATGCAGCCTGTACTCAGTTGAGGGGGGTACCTGCCTGGTCGTCTGCACGCGGGTCTTGCATGGCATCGCCAAACATCATGACCGCACGCGCAATCGCCCGAACTGCGCGAGACAAATGGCGCTCCCACGCGCGCTGGTCATCAAACAGCAACTCGACGGTAAACCACACCGCACCGGCCTGCGTATGCGCCTTGACCAGCTTCATGCGGCGGTTGACCTGATCGAGTGCCGCCAACGCCTGCCGCAGTTCCGGCTCGGAATCGATGCGCCAGACGTTGGGCAGGATCAGTTTGGCGAAATCGGGGTCATCTTCATCAAAGCACAGCGCATAGGTCATCCCTTCGCGTTTGAAGCGAATGTCACCGTCGTCGTCGCGTTCGGCCGGATAGCCATCGGCGAGCAGGTGATCGAGCAGGTGTTTGACGTGGTCGTGCATGGTTTCCTCCAGGGTGAACGAACGGGTGCCGGGTGCCGTGACGCGGTCGGCGTGCCACGGCTCGGGCAGACACCCTTTATTCGTTGCGATGGGAGGAAACCGGAAGAAAATTTTCTGACTCCGCAGGCTTGAGTGGTGGCGTATCCGCGTGGCACTAGCGCAGGCGCACCGCTTGCCGGACTTGCGCGCAGAAAAGATCGGCGCGGCCGTCGATGATGGCCCCGCTCGGCAACCGGTTGGTACGGGCATGTGCGCGGCCGATGGCGTTTGCCAATGCGGCATCGCCATCCACGGCATAGGCAAAGACTGACAGTCCGGTGGCGGCGGCATCGTCCAACAGTGTCGGGTTGGCATCCATTGTCTTGGCATCCACGTGAACGCCGGCAGGCTTGTCCAGTTCTGCCACCAGGTCAAGCATCCATGCGCGTGTCAGGCGGGGCGAGCTTGCGTGCTGCGCGATCAGATGTGTCCAGCGGTTGGAGGCTGCAGCCTCGGCGTTGCGTCCGTCAAAGACGATCAGGCCGAGATAACCCTGGCGGTCGGCGCCGCGTGCGCAGCGCAGCGGTGTGCGCAGCCCCGATGTCAGAAACCAGTTGCCGTGCGGGATGGCCTGTTGCAACTGTGCGACCAGGGCTTGCACCGGCTGGCAGTTGCCGACCACCTGCTTGATCTCGGCGTTGAAGGTCTTGTCCGGATGGGCAGCGGCAATGGCCGCGGCGTCGGCAAGGAAGGGTGGCGCCTCATCGGTTGCTCGGCCGTGCAGTGTCATGCGTGCGCGCCGCCAGTCGGCGGGCATCAGTTGGGCTACCGGCAACTTGCTGCCGGTCATGACGGCCCGGCCGGTGGTCAGGTCATGGTGCAACACCCACGTGCCGTCGGCCAGTTGCTGCATGTCGATTTCCACGCCGTCCCAGTCGCCGGCGTAAGCGCTGCGCAGAGCGCTGGCGGAGTTCTCCGGCGCATCCGCAGAACCCCGGTGGGCATGGATCTTCATTCCAAGGCATTCGGCCAGCGCGGGTGCTGCCGATAGTGCGCATGCAAGGGCGGTACCCAGTGCAGCACACGCGTGGGCGAAGTCAGGAACCCGCGGGGTGATAGCCATAAGACAAACCTTGCAAGACACGGGTGCGGATGGATTCGTTGATCGGGTAGCCGTAGCCTTGCCCCACCGCCACCACGTGGGCAATGTTGGCGAGCACGTTGCGGCCCGCACTTCCTGATGCGCCGTCTGCCCCGCGCGCCCACTGCAGCATCTGCGTGAACAGGGGGCTGCGCGTGACGGCGTTGTCGGTATAGGACAGCGATACCCATACGCCGCACAACGTGGTCAGCAGCACGCCGGTGGCAATCAACGCCGCGCCGCGCGTGAGCCGGCCATCTGCCGGTGCGCGCAGCAGCAGCAACGTCTTTGCAAGCAGGTAGAGCAGCTTGGAGAAGTGCCCGATGGCGCCCAGGAGCGAAAAAAACAGCGCAATGGCCGGCACAACGGCGGCACGCGTGGCGTCGATCCCGGCTTGCTCATACTTGCCACCACTGGCGAAGTCACTGGCCGAGGCCTCGTACTTGACCAGTTCCTGACGCACCTGGCCATCGACGAAGGCGTCGTACACCAGTGTGAATTCGGCGGGCGAACCGTAGGAGGTTGCAACGCGGATCTGTGCCGGCAGCTTGAGCGTCTGACGCAGTTCCTGCTGCACGCCAGGGCGGGCAACGAAGGCTTCGTACGACAGGCCAGGCGGGATGTGGTCATTGCCGATCTTTACGCTGCGGGCGCTGGCCGACATCTGCTGGCGGTAGCGCTGTTCCACCGCCGCGCGGAACGTGGCTTCGTCTGCCGGATCCCAGTTGGCGGGCACCGGCACGCTGCGCCGCACGTGCTTGACGACCCCGCCGCGCGCCCGAGCCGGTACCGTGGAGGGTTGCCACCCGCGCCGCGCAAGCTGGTTGCGGTAATCGTTCCAGGCGCGATCCTGTTGGTTGCGCAACCCTTCGTCGGATGCAGTCGGAATGCGGGCGTACTGGTGCCATTTGTCGCTCAGCGCCTTCATCGCATCCTGGTAATCCTTGTAGTAGGCCTGCGTCGGCTTGGAACGGCGCACGGCTGTGCGAATGAGCGCTTCTTTCACGGTGCGGGTCTTCTCGTCGAGCCGCTCTACCGACAGCGCCAGAAAGGGAAACAGCGCGAGGAATGCCTTGCCTTCAGGGCGCGCAAACAACGCCTCCTCTTCCACCAGCCCGTCGAGCTTCAATCGGCCCTGCACCAAGGACCGCTGCAGCAGCACGGAGTTAACCGCAATGCGCCGGAACTCCGCATCGCGTGTGTAGACGACGACGTCCACCAGCGTCTTGATGGCGAAGTAGACCACCAGTACGGTCACTGCAAACCACACCGCGATGGCCTTGTAGCTCGGCTTGCCGGTGCCTTTCTTGGCACGGTGCGTCAGCATGAGCTGGAGCACCACCAGCGCAGCAGCGATACCCGACAGGGTGCGCCCGAAGATCTCGATATGGTGAACATCGTCGATGGTCGTATCACCGCCGACCACGTCGAGCAGGCGCGCATTGAACCCCAACTCGAAGGTCAGGTAGACCAACGTCAGGCAGATCAGGAAGAGGCCTTGTTTGAGCAGGACGGATCGCGTGGAGGGACGGTCGGCGGCACCAGCGGCCGCCTGTTGAGAAGCGGACAGCGATGTCATTTGAGCAGGTCCACTCGCACTGGTTTGATTTCCTCGGCGGGGAAGGACATGGGTGCCGGGCCGCGTGCGATGGGCGGCGTGCCACCACTCGTGCCGGTATTGGGGCCGCCGCGCTTGCGATGGGTAGTGCTGGCGGTACCGGTACTGGCAGGACTGGCGGTCGGGCTGGTCGGCGTGCTGGTGGTCGGGGCGCCGGTGCCGGCGGTCGTCTGCGGGAGCCCGGGTACATAACGGTTGCCATCGCCAGCGGGGGCGTTGCCGGCGCTTCCCTCCGGCGCGCGCAGCGACGCATCGGCAAACGGCTTGGTATTCAGGTCCGTGCCTGGTGCCACCGGCACGGTGGACTGCAGCATGCGGTTGTCGGCGTAGGTGTAGCGTACCAGGCGGCCATAGCCGGGCATGTCGAAGGTCAGCGCATTGTTCCTGGTGTCGAGGTTGGCGCGCGGGCGGTCCTTGCAATTGCCGAATTCCCAGTGCAGCACGTCGCTGCCCTGTACGGCCAACAGCACGTACTTGTACGGGCAGTTGCGCTCCTGCGTCTCGATGGTCAGCACGGTGCGGTCACCAATGCTGTCCACGCGTGCCACCTTGGCGGTGAGGGCGTTCTGCAGCGGGATCACGCGCATGTAGCGCGCCAGCTTGAGCGAGTATCCGCCGCTGTCCTTGCGCAGCGTGCCGTCCGAACCATCTTGCAGTTTGAACGTGTCCACTACCGTGCCGAACAGCTCGGTGGTATCCATGCCAAACTGCACGCCGCCGCGGCCGTTCGGGTTGACGGCGCAACCGACCAGCAATGCCGTTACGCCAAGCGTCATGCACAGTTGACGCACAGAGGGGCGGGGGCCGGTGGGAAAAAGGGCACCCATCTTGGTGCTGTCTGGAGCGGTTGTCTTATTCATGCGACGGACATCAGGGGGGCTGACTCGTGCAGATGTTGTTCGGGTGTACGTCGGGTGTTGTTGCATTAGCCAATACGGGTGAGTAGCTTCGTAAGCTGTCGAAGAAGGGGCTGCGCGGGCATTGAAGCGAAGCCTTGACAGAGGTGAGTCTCGGTCGGTCACCCCCTTCAGCCCTTCGCGCTCACGGTATCGAGGACTTGCTTCCAGCCAGCAGGCAACCAATTCATCACGGCGATGTTAGGTTCATACGAGGCCGCCTGATCCCGGCAGTATTTTTCGACAATGGGTGCAAGCCGCGCCGTGGGCACCTGGCGCTTGGCTTCCATCCCCTCATAGATCAAGCGGAATGCCTCGTTGAGCCCTGGTATGCCTTCAGACAGATGGCCGACAAGGATCGGGTTGTACTTGATCGCATAGATGTTCGAGCGCAGGGCAAACGCATCATTGGCCATCAACCGGCCGACGCACTTATCCGGAGCCGCCTCTGCCCGGCCCCTGTCAACCATGTCCTGGGACTCCTGGACTTCCTTCCGAGTCCTCTCGTATTCCTTTTGCGCGTGGGCGATATCTTCCGGCGTGCTGCATACGCTTTTCAGAAAGCGCTTCTCGATATCCGACAGGACATGCGCCTTGTCATCACGGCTTCCCGCTGGCGCATCTGGTTGGCGAGGTTCGATTCGCACGACAGAGCTCATGACTTGCGCGCAATCTCCCGTGCGGCGCTCCAGTAGCTCCGGATGTTGAAGCAGGACCTCCACGACCCGGCTTTTGTTGTCACGTAGCGCGCGCTGTGCGCGTCCGGTGTCCCACGGCATCCCGCCGTCCAAGAACAGGCCCACGGTCTCCGCATCATTGTGGTCGATGGCATGCAGAAAATCGTTGTCGGTCCACATCACCCCGCGGTTGGCCAGTTCCTTGCGCGGATTTGTGCTGGTTTCCTTTTTGACCGTATCCAGTTTCCTATTGAGCTGGTCGACGCCTTCCGAAATCTGGTGCGTATCCACCAGCAAGCGCTGGATTTGTGCAGCAAGCGGGGACGCCGAGGCGATCAGGCCGCCCGCGTCTGCGTGCCTGGCGCTGGCGATGGCTCCCACACTGAACGCCGTCGCGCACACCCCTGAGCAGACCACTAGGCTGGAATGCAACTGGGCGCCTCGCGGAAGGCCCATCAGTTTCATGACCAGTAGCACTAGGAACAGCGTCACCACCCCAACAGCCACGTAGTTGATGTAGGGAAAGTAGGGCCGCAGGAAATCCAGCACCGGGAGGAGCGTAGCCGTGGAGATCGTGATGACCGCATTGATCGGGCCAATATGGTCTGTGATCCACTTGCCGACTTCAACGTATTTCTCGGTTTTCATATTGGTCAGTCAGTGGGCTTTTGCCAAGCCACTCAAGACACGATGTCTCTTGCCTCGCTTGGCGATCAGCGTTCCCAAGAAGCCAGGCGATGCCGCTGTGGAGAGCGTCGCTCCTTATTGCTCGTTCACGACCTGGTGCATGATTTCCATCCAGCGCGCATGTTCATTTTGCGGCATGACGATGCGCCACTTCGGACGGTCGATGTCGCGCACGGTGATGAACAGGCCGCTGCGTGCCGCCGCCGCGCTGTTGGCGCCTATGTTGGCAACGGCACCCTGCAATCCGCCGCCGATGACCTGCCCGGCCGTTTCGTGAATCGTCTGCCACTCGCGAATGTCGTCAAAGCTGTACGCCTTCCGCACGCCCGCTTCGATCAGGGCGATCTTGCGTGTTGCCGGGTTGAGTGCAATGCCGCATGCCGATTCCACACCCGAAGCAAACAGGTAACCCGTGCCTTCAGTCAGACCGATCATCTCGCGCAGGTGCTTTTCCGCCGATGCTTGGTGGCTTTTGCTCCAGCGCCACACCAGAAAGACCGGAACGGCTGCGACGATCAGGACAAGCAATCCGATCCCGGGGCTTTTGGCTGCCAACAAGGTGATCAAACCCACGAGACCGAAAAAGAAAGCCCAAAGTCCCGACAGAATCCACATCAACTTCATCAGGGCACGCATGTCATTTCCTCAATTTTCTGGGGTGGTTAAAAGGGGTTGGTCTTATACAGCGCGAATACCACACCAAGGCGACGTAACGCCGCCTTGGTGCGTGCAGACCTATTGCAACCAGGCGCCGACATAACCGCGGTTGGTGTTGCCGGTAAAGACACCGTGCTCGATCACCGCAAATTGCGTACGACCTTCCGAGACAAAGCGATAGGCCTGGAACCACGTGTTGCCTGGCAAGCCCACTGCAGCGGCAGGTGCGCCAGACAGCAGCGTCGTCAGCTTGTCCGCCGTCAGCGTGACGGGGGGCTGCCCTGCAATGCTGATGGTGGCGTTGCCCGAGGCGTCGACCGCAATGCTCGAATGCACGGGGGCTGGTGACGCGGCAGGTGCACCGTCGCGGCGGCAGTCTTCCCAGTATTGAGAGAAGGTGACGCCCGCAAGATCGGTGGCCAATGTCACCTTGGATGCGGTCTGTGCGACCAGCACGTCGGTCGATTTGAGCCCGTCGGTGCCGTCGCCTGCGTTGGCGGCCATGCAGACCATTGAAGCGGCCGGCAGGTTTGGATCGCTGGCCAGGCTGGAGAAGTTCATGCCGTATCGGACGGGGCTGCCCCACAGGAAGCCGCCATCCGGCTGCGGTGTCACCGTAATGGCCTGCGAGCCGAGGGCCAAGGTTCCGGCCACACCCACGCCGTTGTCGACGATCGTGGCAACGCCAGGCGTCGTGCCCTGCGCGTTGTAGCGATAGTCCGCGTACCCCACCGTGCCCTGCGGAACGACCGGAGTCGAAGCGGTGGCTGCGCAGGCCGGAGCGGGGCTCAAACGCGTGGCCGTCCAGTTGCCGCCAACCGACATGGTGGGCGCGTCCTTGTAGGTGCCCGACGCCGTATTCGTATCGGTGAATGCGCCGACGAGGGCATCGTTGTTGTAGGTGACGCCGCCGGGCATCGACGGGATCGGGACTTGTTGCCCGGAGTTCGCCCCGATTGTCCATTGCCCCGTACCCGGAACGTAGATCACCGCGCCGCTCAGGAAGGCCTGGGTACCATCGTTGCGTGTGACGGTTCCCGTAATGCTGCCGTCCGCTTCGCTGATGGTTGCCACATAGGTGTCATGGCTGCGGTCTGCGCTGCTGAATCGCCACTGGCCCGCAAACAGGCACATGCTCTGGCTTTGCAAATGCGCCTGCGCCACCGCGGGCGATACCAGAGTCTTCTGCGGAGAAGCCGCCCGGATGGCGGAAGCGACGGTCGGGTCAGCTGCGAATGCGGCGGGCGTTTGCGCAAAGTTCAACTGCGTATTGGCCAGTGCGGCAACGGAAGCGGCCGAGATCTGAATGCTGTTGGCAGGGTTGCCACCCGCGTCGAGCGACTGGAGAAACGCGCCGATATTGGTGACGGTGTCGTTGGTCACACCAGTGGCCCCAGGCACGAGTGCAAGCGGTGTCACAACGGCTTGGCCGGCAGCAGAGCCGATGGTCACGCCGCCAACGGAGAAGGTCACCATCTGGCCCAGCACGTAGTTGAAGTGGCCCGCGGCATCCGTTGTGCCGCTCAGGTTGCCCGACACGTAATGCAGGCCGGCGACCGGCGCATCCACAAAGACACCTTGAGCGGTTTGCGGCGTGCCGGGGCTGTTGCCATTGGCGTTGGTGGGGCTGTCATTCCCGCCGCCGCAAGCGGCAAGGGCGGCGCAGAACGCCAGGCAGGTGAAACGCATGTTGTGGGTTGTTTTCATCGCGGATCGGGCCCCGTGCAGAGCACGGGAATAAGTGATTGATACGGCAACTAAATGGATGGGAGCACCCTTCTTTGGTAGGGAGGGCGCCTGCTTCATAGAGGGGGCGGTGAGTGCACCGGCCAACCGATTTGGCTTAACCAGTTCGGTTGAGACGAATGTCGCGGTGCAGTGGCGGGGGGTGATGGCGCATGAGTTCCTCCAGGTGGAACGGCTGCCTGCCGCATCGCTGGGTGGCGCATTGCCACGCCATTGCAGGGCCGTTAACCCCTATTCGCTGCTACGCGCTAAAGGCGGAAGACTTTTTTTGGGGGGGAACTTTGAAAGTTGGCCGCAACCTGTACTGCTAGAATTCCTCGGTCCTGACGCAAACCAAAAAGCAATCGAGCGCAGGCCGGGATAGCCGCATTTTCTGCGGCCAGCACCAGTGATCAATCACTCCGGGGGGAGTCATGGAAGAGCAGGTTCAGGCCGGACGTTCGGCGCCAGCGGCGGCCGACGATAAGTCGACCCTGCGCAGCGTTCTGCAGATGTCGTCCGATTGGATTTCACCCGTCAATGCGACGGTGGCCGGATCGACAGTCGTTCTGGATCTGTTCGCTCCGCTCTTCGGCCATACCGTAGGCCGGCTTGCAGCCATCGCGGGTGGGGCCTGTGTTCTGGTGCTGCTCTATTCGCTCGTAAAGCTGGAGCAGCGGCGCAAACGCATGCAGCCCATCTCGAGTCCGGGCGCGTTCTACGGCCGTTGTCGCAAACTGTGGTTTGTGACGGTGGCTTGCCTCGGCGGTTTGGGTATGGCATCCGGGACGATCTCCCATGCCGACCAACCCAATCCCAGTGCGTTGGGTTCTGCGTTCCCGCAAATCGCACAGATTCAACAGACACTGGCTTCGCTGGACTCGAAGGTTGGTGTGCTGTCCGATCAGACGAAAGCGATACAAGACAACACGGCAGCCATCCGCGATGCAGTTGCACCGCAGGACGCACGCGGCAAGCTGTCGCGTCTGGGTTACGGCATCGATGACGAATCGAAAGCACGCGCCGTTGAAAGCTGCGATGTCGACGCCCTGACGCTCTATGCCGCGCTCCATGAAACGATGCCGCTGGCACTGCCGATCTTCGGCAAGCGCGGAGGCTCGACGCTGGAAGCCCCCATCCTGTCGAAGAACCCGCATTTTGCTGAGGCACTGAACGTGCTGTCGTCTCAGCCCCAGTTCGACAAGCGGGCGGTCTCGACGCCGTACCTGCTGACCTTCACGCAAGCCCAGACGACCACAATTCCAGCGTTCGATGGCCTGCTCGCCAAGGCACGCCAGCACGGTGTGCAGACCACTGGCTTGCTCGCGCCGATGGTCAAGGCCAGCCCGCTGGCGGTTGCGGTCTGGTTTGGCAACAACGACGCAGTGGCTGCGCTGCTCAAGGCCGGTGCGGATGCCGATACGCCGGCCGTTGAATTGATGGCGCCCGTGAATGACCACGGCAACGTGACCATGAAGAGCATTCCTGTCTCGACCGCGCGGGAAGAAGCTCGCCGCTTGAAGTTGTCTCTGCCGGCCCTCGGGTAAGAGACTCGCATGACTGCCCGAGCCGTATCGGTCTGATACGGCTCGAAGACCATCTCGACGCTACGAATACCAAGTCACACACATGATTGCCTTCATCCTGCTTGCACTATTGATGTTGCCCGTGGCGCGGTTGATTGGGACAAGAGAGAACGTTGCCAAGCGATGGCTTTGGTTCTTGATTGCCGCGATACAGGTGTATGTGGTGGTGGCGATCGGCTTGAGGGATGCCGGCGGCTTGCTGCGAGAGTGGGCGCTGTTTGGCTCGGCGTCCAGTGGGAACGGGCTTGGCTGGTTGCTGGCCCTGAGCATGAGCGTGGTGACGATCGCCATGTTGCAGATGCGCCGCCGCGCGACGCATCCGTTCTCCGCCGCGGTCCTGTGCTTTCAACTGGCTGTGAGCGCACTGGTGTTCTATCAGGCCACGGCGCTTGCCGGTATTCAGGCGTTCTGGGTGGCGCCTCTACTGGTCTTCATCCTGCGCAAAATGGACTTCGGACGCCGCTGGCAGGATCTCACCGGCAAGGTGGATGAAACGCACTACGCGTCGTCGTTTCTTGAGTTGTCGTATACGCCAGGCAGCGATACGTTCGACATCGTGTTCAAGCAGGGCAGGCGAGGGCCGCTTGCAAGCGGCGTGAAATTGCTCTCGCTACCGTCAAGCGAGCAGGGTGTGTGGAAGGACGCCTACCTGGATGAAGAGCGTGCCAAGCTTCAGAACGAGCATGCCCAGCCGGTCAAGCTGCCGTTTGCCGCGCAAGGTCTGCCGCTGGTGCACGAGCTGTGGAGCGCATATATGGGCGATGCCAATTCCTGCTTTGGCGACCCATGCCTGAATCTTCTGATCCGGTCAAAGGAAGAGGAGACGCTCTACACGCCCACCTCCACCCAGACAACATATGTTCCCGGCTCAACCGCGACCGGATGGACGAATAACGGGCAAATGATCAACGTCGACATACCGGGCAAGACCATCACCACCCAGGTCCAATCCGGCCCGGCAACGTGGGCGCCCTCGGGCTACTGCACTGTCACGATCGAGGCCAATCTCAACGACGTTTGCTACAGCTACACCATGACTGCCGTTCCGAAGAACGAGGCGAACCTCATCGTGTCGGTTGGGCAAGCCATCAACAAGAAGGCGTGGGCCACGATCCACGCGATGCAGCGCGCGGAAAAGGCGCAGCACGAGGCAGCCGCGCAAAAGCGGCGCGCTGCGGAACAGGCAGCCGTGGAGGCCGCATCGACGAAGGCGGCCGAGTCTGTCCGGCAGGTGTTGGAAGCTGCCGGGTTTCACGCGTCGGGCGACGGTGTTTTCTCATGGCATCGCCACGACCCGAGCGGTGTCCTGGTGGAGTTGATCGCGGCGGACCGGAACGGCCGGGCGTTTGTGGTGGCAGGGCAAGGCGCAGACCGTTGGCAAGGCCTCTGGCAGGGCGCCGAAGCCAAGTTGGAAGGCAATGCACTTCAGCTCAAGGTGATGGATGAAGCGTACCGCGCGCAACACCTGGCCGAGCGCCGATTCAGCTTGATGGCCAACGTCGGGCTCAACGAACAGCAGACTTGGTGCGATCGCGTCAACTTGCTCGGCGCAGCGAAGGCCTAGCGCCACCATGCAATGGCGCGTCTGCCGTGTGAACGTGGTCGACGCGCTTTTCGCTTTCCCTGTCGTTGGTGAGCTTCTCGCCTCAGATGGTGCTACCGCGCCCGCAACACCGACGGCGGCATGCCCAGCAAGCGCTGAAAGCTGCGGCGCATCCGTTCCGTATCGCCAAATCCGCATTCGTTCGCCACGCGCTGCATGGACGTGGCGCCGCTTTCCAGCGCGGCGCGGGCGGCCTCCACGCGCAGCTTCTCGACAGCCTTGGCTGGGGTAAGGCCCGTCTCGGCCTGGAAGGCACGTGCGAAGTGGCGCGGGCTCATGCAGGCGTGTTCGGCCAGGTCGCCCACGCGGTGGGGTGCGCCCAGGTTGCGGCGCACGTGATCCAGCAGCGGTTTGAAGCGGCCGCGGGCGGAGTCCATTTCGTTGAGCGCCGAGAACTGCGATTGCCCACCGGGGCGCCGGTAGTAGACGACAAGCTGCCGTGCCACCGCGCGTGCCACGCGCTCGCCCAGGTCGTCAGCAATGACCGCGAGTGCGAGGTCGATACCGGCGCTGATGCCCGCGCTGGTCCAGAAGCGGCCGTCGTTCACGTAGATGTGGTCGGCCTCCAGCTGCACCTGCGGGAAGTCGCGCGCGAACTGCTCGCTGCGGCACCAGTGCGTGGTGGCACGCCGGCCGTCCAGCAAGCCCGTGGAGGCCAGCAGCAGGCTGCCTGAGCACACGCTGGCCACGCGTGCGCCACGTGCCGCGCAGCGCTGCACGAAACGGCGCGTGCGTGCATCCAGCATGGCGGCGTCCACGCCATCGCCGCCGGCCACGAGCAGAGTGTCGACCTGGCTTGCGGGCGGCAGCGCCTCGGCCGCCCAAAGCGCGCCCGCCGAACTGCGCACCAGGCCGGGCTGTGCGGCCACGACCCGCAGGGCGTAGTGGTCATCCCGGTAGCGGCTGGCCACCTCGAATGCGGCCACCGGCCCGGCGGCGTCGAGCACCTGGAAGTCAGGAAACACAAGAACGGCAATGCGATGGGGCATGGCGGCGGGTGGGTATCAGGTGTGTAGCAGGTGGGTGCGGATGGCAGGAAATGTGGGAAGCATGACATTGCTGCCAACACGATAGAGCGCGATGCTGTGAGCCGTCAACCCAAGCGTTAACTCACCCAACAGGAGATTCGTGCCATGAGTGCTTCCCCCTTCATCGTTGTGTTTGCTCTGTTCGATCGCGTTACCCAGCTGGATTTCACCGGCCCGGACGAGGTGTTCTGGCGCCTGCCCGGCGCGCAGTGCGTGATGGCATCGGCGCGTGGCGGAGAGATCCGCGCAGATGGCGGGCTCACCATCACGAATGTGCAGCGTCTGGCTGACATTGAGCGTGCCGATCTCATCTGCGTACCCGGTGGCTTTGGCGTGATCGAAGCCATGGCCGACGCCGACTTCGTGCGTGAAGTGCGCCGGCTGGCGGATGGCGCGCGCTATGTCACCTCGGTGTGTAGCGGCTCGCTCGTGCTGGGTGCCGCCGGTTTGTTGCAAGGCAAGCGTGCAGGCTGCCATTGGGCGTGGCGTGATCTGCTGCCGCCCTTCGGTGCCACTGTGGACGAGAGCCGCGTAGTGCGTGACGGCAACCTCATCACCGGCGGCGGCGTGACGGCGGGCATCGACATGGCGCTCACTGTCATGGCCGACATTGCCGGCGCCGAGTATGCGCAGTCAGTGCAACTCGGCATCGAGTACGCACCGGCGCCGCCGTTCGAGTGTGGACGCCCCGAGCTGGCCGCGCCGCAAGTTCTCACAGCTGTGAAGACGCGCCTGAATACCCTGCGCGCGGATCGCCATGCAGCGGTGCAGAAGGCAGCCCAACTGCTGTGAATGTGTGAGGCGTGCGCGCCGATTGCGGCGACAATGGCGTCCTTTCCCGATGTTATTGCCGTCCGAATCGGCGCGCCGCACCGCACATGAATACACCGTCCCCCAACCTGAACGCCAACGGCCCCGGTGGCCCCAGTGGTCCCATTGGCATCGTGGCCGCGCTGCATGAAGAGATCAACGAGCTGCTGACGCTGCTGTCTGGCGCACGCGCCGTACATGTCGGCAGCCGGGATTTCTGGACGGGCGAGCTGGATGGCCAGGCCGTGGTGGTGGTGCTGTCGCGCGTTGGCAAGGTGGCGGCGGCCTCCACGGCAACCATGCTGGTTGCGCAGTTTGGTGTGCGGGCCGTGGTGTTTGCCGGCGTGGCCGGTGCGCTGGCACCCGGGGTGGCGGTGGGCGATGTGGTGGTGTCGTCCGAACTGCTGCAGCACGACGTGGATGCCTCGCCGCTGTTCCCGCGCTGGGAGATTCCGCTGACGGGCGTGGCGCGCTTTCAGGCCGATGCTGCGCTGGCCCAAGGGCTGCTCGACAGCGCCCGTGCCGTGCTGGCCGATCCGCTTGGGTTGCTGGGGCAGCCGGTCATGGAGGCGTTCGGCATTGCCGCGCCGCAGGCATACGCCGGTCTCATCATCAGCGGAGACCGCTTCGTTTCCACCTCGGCCGAAAGCGCTGCGTTGCGGGCAGCCTTGCCCGACGCGCTGGCCGTTGAAATGGAAGGCGCCGCAGTCGCGCAGATCTGCCACGAGTGGGGCGTGCCGTTTGCCGCCATCCGCACGATCTCTGACCGCGCAGACGACGCGGCCAGCGTGGACTTTGCACAGTTCATTGCGGAGGTGGATTCGCGCTACAGCGTGGCGATTCTGCGCCGATGGCTGGCTACTGCGCCTTGGTGATCGCCAGATACTTCTCGAGCGCGTTGGCGCGTTCACTCAGGCGGAAGACCGTGTTCTCAAGCCGCTGCAGATCGTCCGCGGCCTCCTTGCCGTAGACCGTGGTTTCAAAGGCGCCGGTCTTCTCGTGAAAGTCTTGCCAGGCCTGTTCTGAGTTCACCAGCGCGTCTTTTGCCACGCCATTGAGCTTGCCCAGCAGCGCCTTGTACGTGCTGTCCAGCCGGTTGTCCTGCGCCGTCTTTTCCGCAGTTAGGCATGCCGCGATGGCGGTAGCGCCGCCGCTGGCATCGGCCTTGTCGACGCAGGCATAGAGCTTGGTGGTGATGCCCTGGGGCGCGCGGCGTTTGATGCCCTGGCCCAGGGTCTCGGCCGCGAGCGCCCCTGCACCGCAGGTGAGCAGGGTGAGGGAGACGGCAAGTGCCTTCAGTGTCGCTCGCGTGTTCAAGGTGTCACTCCTGATATGCCTGAAGTCAGCCCGGCAGGTAGGGCTGCAAATTCTTCAAAGCGTTTGCCACATAGGCCTCTTTCTCACCCACGGGCGCCACGTAGTGCAGCGCTGCAGTGGCGGCTTCCAGACCTTCGGTGCGCGCAATGACCCACGCCGCCAGGTACGGTGAAGCAAAACACCCGCCAGCCGTCGCCACATTGCCGTTTGCATAGAACGGCTGGTTCAACACTTCTACCCCCGCCTCCTGCACCCAGGGTTTGGTCGTCAAGTCCGTGCATGCCGGCACGTTGCCCACCAGCCCCAGCTTGGCAAGGACCAACGTGCCGGAGCACTGTGCGCCAATCAGCTGACGCGCAGGGTCGAGCGCCAGGCGCGCCATCAACCCCGCATCGGCGACGACCTCACGCGTGCGCACGCCGCTGCCGACCAGGACGGCATCTGCCGTGCGCGCGTCTTCCAGCAGCGACTGCGCATGGACCGTCACACCGTTCATCGACGTGACCTGCGCCTGCGGGCAGCACAGCGTCACGCGCCAGTCAGGCTTCTTGATGCGGTTGAGCACGCCCAGGGCGATGAGTGAGTCCAGCTCGTTGAATCCGTCAAAGGTGAGGATGGCGATGTGCATGGCAGTCCTGAATGTGCGGGCCGGCGCCCGATAGGGTGGGGTATGTCGGGCATGCTAGGGTGCGATGGCAATACAATCAAAAAATTGTCCTTAGTACATCCGGTACTCCCAGCAATGACGCAAGCCCGCTATCAGCCATTGGTCGATGCACTGGCTGCGCAGATCCGTTCTGGTGATCTGCCGCCCGGCACGCGCCTGCCTACGCACCGTCGGCTGGCAGAACACCACGGCATTGCACTGGTGACGGCCACGCGTGTGTATGCCGAACTCGAAGCGATGGGGCTGGTGAGCGGCGAGGTGGGCCGCGGCACCTTTGTGCGCGAAGCCGTGCTGCCGCGTGGCCTGGGGGTCGATCAGCAGGCCGTGGCGGCAGGGGTGGTGGATCTGAACTTCAACTACCCGTCGCTGCCGGGGCAGGCTCAACTGTTGAGCCGCGCGTTGCGGCAACTGGCGGCCCAGGGCGATCTTGAAGCGCTGTTGCGCTACGCCCCGCACGGCGGCCGGCCGCACGAGCGCGCTTGTGTTGCGCGGCACCTTGCACGCAAGGGCCTGACGCCTGAGCCGGACAACGTGCTGATCGTCGATGGTGCGCAGCATGGGCTGGCCGTGACGGTCATGGCGCTGCTGAAACCGGGCGATGTGGTGGCCGTGGATGCGTTGACCTACCCCGGCTTCAAGGTGCTGGCCGAGATGCTGCATCTGGAGCTGGCGCCGGTTCCCGCAGCGGGGCAGGGCATGGATCTGGATGCGTTGGAGCGCGTGTGCACGCGCCGCCGTGTTCGCGCCGTCTATGTCATGCCCACGCTGCACAATCCGCTCGGCTGGGTCAGCGGCATTGCCTGGCGGCGCCGGCTGGCCGCCATCGTGCGTCGACACGGGCTGCTGGCAATTGAGGATGCCGCCTACGCCTTCCTTGCAGAGGATGCGCCCACGCCATTGGCTGCGCTTGCGCCGGAGGCGACCGTCTACGTATCGGGGCTGTCCAAGAGCGTGGCCACGGGCCTGCGCTTTGGTTTTGTTGCGGCACCGGCGGCCTGGGTGCACAAGCTCGAACGCGCCATTCGCGCCACCACCTGGAACACGCCCGCGGTCGTCACGGCCCTGGCGTGCGCGTGGCTGGACGACGGCACCGTGAACCGCCTGGAGGCTGAGAAGCGGCGCGATGCGGCTGAACGTCAGGCCATCGCCCGCAAGGCCCTGGCCGGGCTGACGCTCATCAGCCATCCGGCGTCGTATTTTGTCTGGCTTGTCCTGCCGCCGGAGGTGCGGGCGGACCACGTGGCAGCGGTGTTGCAGGCAGACGGCATTTCCGTCTCCACGGCAGAACCCTTTGCGACATCGAAGCAGGTGCCGCACGCCTTGCGCCTGGCGCTGGGTTCTGTGGCGCTTGAGCGGTTGCAGGCCGTGCTGCAAGTCGTCAGGCAGCGCATTGAGGAACAGATTGACCGATGAAAGTGGTCAACCTCATGTCTGTCAGCTTGAATACACTCACCCCTCAACAACGACATCCGAATGCTTTACCGATGGGAGAACACATGAAGCACTGGCTTGTGACACTGGCAGGATGGGCAATCTGCGCCTGCGCAACGCTGAGCGGTACGGCGTACGCGGCCGAGTTTGCTACGTTGACGGTTGCCGTTGGCGCGCAGCCGCGCATGTGGACGCGCGAAGCACTGCTGCATAACCCGCACCTGACCGACGTCACCGTGGAAGACGAAAACCTGAAGCGCCGCCTGACCTTCAAGGCGGTCCCCGTGACGGAATTCTTCAAGGGCCAGCCGACCAGCCCAGACGCCAGCGCCACTACTGTCGCCAGCGATGGCTACGTATCGCATCTGCCGATGCGCCTGCTGCTGGCCGACCGCCCCGACGGGCCGCGTGCCTGGCTCGCCGTGGAAGACCCGGACACCCCGTGGCCGACACTCAAGGGCCAGGATATCGGGCCGTTCCGCCTGATCTGGACGGCGCCGCCGGCCAAGGCTTCTGTGGTGAACGAAAGCCTGTGGACGTACAACATCGTGCGCATTGATGTGGCTGCGCAGCCGCAAGAGCGCTTCGCGGCCATTCGCCCCGCAGCCGGGTTGCCTGCCGATGGCCCTGTCATGCGTGGCTTCGCCACCTTCCAGCGCGTCTGTTTCTCCTGTCACACGCTCAACCGCGCGGGCGATGCCCAGTTGGGCCCCGATCTGAACGTGCCGTACAGCCCGGTCGAGTACCTGGGAGACGAGAAGCTGCGTCACCTCATTCGTGATCCGCAGTCGCTACGCTGGTGGCCGAATGCGCGCATGTCGTCCATTGATGAGAAGACGCTGTCCGAGGCGCAGCTCAATGACCTGCTGGCGTACTTCCACCACATGGCGCATCGCGAGGCAGTTGCCGCGCATTGATGCGCGTTGGCATTAGTGCCCGAACTGCGCCTGGTATTGCGACGGCGTGAGGTCAAACCGGCGCCGGAACGCCTTCGCCAGATGCGCCTCCGAACCGAAGCCGGCATCGCGGGCTGCGCGCTTGACGGAGTCACCCGCCTCCAGATGTGCGCGGGCGGCTTGCAGTCGCAACGTTTCCAGAAAGGCGCGCGGCGTCATGCCGGTTTCCTTGGTGAAGCGGCGGTGGAAGGTGCGGGGCGCCTCACCAGCCGCCGCGGCCATCTGCTCCACGTCGATCGGTTCGCGCAGGCGCGTGCGCAGCCAGTCGACCAGTGCGGCGTACTGCCCGGACTGGGTTTCCAGCGCCAGCGAGTACTGCGACTGGTTGCCCATCCGCCGCACGGCCAGAATCAACTGCTTGGCCACCCGCGCCGCCACCCAGCGGCCGAGATCCTGCTCGACCATCGACAGGCACATGTCGATGCCTGCCGTCACACCGCCCGACGTCCACGCCTTGCCATCCTGCACGTAGAGCGCGTCGGGCTCGACCGCAACGTTCGTAAAGACCTGCGCAAGCAACTGTGCCGATGCCCAGTGTGTGGTGGCGCGGTGCGCATCGAGCAGGCCCCAGTGCGCCAGCACGAACGCGCCGGTGCAGACCGACCCGAACCGCCGCGCCGAGGCACACACCTCGCGGGCCCACTGCGCCAGCGATGCATCGGCGCCCGTCGCCAGCAAGCCTTCGCGCTCGCCGCCGGCAACGATCAGCGTGTCGATGGCGGTCGATGCCAGCGAGGCGATCGATTCCGTATCGATGGCAATGCCATTCGACGCTCGCACCAGCCCACCCTGCGATGAGACCGGCACGACGCGGTAGGCCGGCTCCACGTTGAAGGCATTCGCCATGGCAAACACATCGGCGGGGCCGGCCACGTCCAGCATCTGCACTGCGGGGTAGGCGACCAGCGCGACTACGCGCGGGTCTGTCGGGCGACGGTTTGCATCAGACCGCTTGGCAGTGGAAGCGCGTGACATGGGCAGGGCAATCTTGGCAGAAATCGACAAATCATTGTCATTGCTGCCAATGGGGGCGTCAAGCTACGCTGAACTTCCCAAGACTGCATACACGCCTGACCATGAACCTCGCATTCTTTTCAACGTTCAACTGCCTGCTTGCCCGGGAGGGGCGTTGACCGTGCGGCGCGCTCTGCTAGTCGGTTGGAGTGTGTGTGTGATGGCTGTCGGCCTGGCCGGCTGCTTTGCGGTGCAGGTGCATCAGGACCCCGGTGGTGTGCCCGCTGCCGTGCAGCATGCAGACGCATCTGCCATGCAGTCTGAGATTCCCGCCAACCATACGCACCCGTTGCGCGCACGGCCGCTCGTGGCTGTGGTCGGGCATAACGCCAATACGGAGTTGACCGATTTCGTGGTTCCCTACGGCGTGCTCAAGCGTGCTGATGTGGCGGATGTGATCGCCCTCGGCACACAGCCGGGGCCGATGCAGATGTTTCCCGCGTTTCGGTTGGAACCCGATTCCACCATCGACGCATTCGACGCGCGTTTTCCCGATGGCGCGGACTACGTGGTGGTGCCGGCCGTGCATGAGGATGACGATCCGCGTTTGCTGGCCTGGGTGCGCCAGCAGTGGGCCA
Source organism: Ralstonia sp. RRA (assembly GCF_037023145.1). Taxonomy (NCBI): domain Bacteria; kingdom Pseudomonadati; phylum Pseudomonadota; class Betaproteobacteria; order Burkholderiales; family Burkholderiaceae; genus Ralstonia; species Ralstonia sp. RRA. The sequence continues at coordinate 690,452 of NZ_CP146092.1, forward strand.
AGGGCGCGACGGTGATCGGCGTATGTGACGGTGCATGGGTGCTCGCGCGTGCCGGCCTGCTTGCGGGCCGCCGCGCGACTTCCCATTGGTATGCGCGGGATGCGCTTGCGAAGCAGTTTCCGCAGACGCAATGGGTGTCCGGCCGCCGTTACGTGGCCGATGGCCGTGTGGTGACGACGACGGGGGTGACCGCCTCAGTGCCCGTCACACTGGCGTTGATCCAGACGATTGGCGGGGCGGAGCGGGCCCGCGCGGTGGCGGATGCCATCGGCGCGCCGGGCTGGTCAGCCGAACACGCGAGCACGGGCTTCAGGCTGAGCCCTCGGCATCTGTACACGGCGGCCAGCAACATGCTGTCGCTGTGGCGGCGCGAAACACTGGGTGCTGCCTTGCAACCCGGTGGTGATGATGTTGCCCTGGCGCTGGTGGCCGATGCACATGCCCGTACCTATTTCACGCGCGTGTTGGCAACGGCAGATGCCTCGGGCGGTGTGCGCATGGGCAGCGGCTTGGTGTTTCTTCCCGACCGGGTGGGGGCGGCAGCACAGGCGATACCGCCGCTATCCAGCACGCCGCAACCGCCACGCGCGGTGGTTGCGCTGGACATGGCACTTGACGACATCGCCCAGCGTCATGGTGATGACACCGCAGCGTTTGTTGCCCTGCAGATGGAGTATCCGATGCACCGGACTGCACATTGATCACGTCGCCGCCCACGCAACCAGCGTGGCAACCGTGTTCATATTGCGCGCCGTCCCCGTCTTGGCAGCAGGAATCTTCAACTTGGAATGCGCCATGCCGTCGCCGTAGTGCACGTAGATCTCACGTGCGCCCAGGGCGACTTCCTCCTCCTGCCGGCCGCTCAGGGTTGCCAACGTATCGGCGGGCGGCGGCACATCCAGAAAGATGGCGACCGTCCGATTGGATGCCTGGGTCTTGAACGGATTGCCCTCCAGCACCGCCGCCAATTCCGCACCCGTGCGCACGAGCACACCCACGGGCTTGCCGGCGTAATCCTCCAGGCAGCGCTCCAGCTTGGCCTTGACCGACGCTTCCGATAGACGGCTCCGAAAGACCACATTGCCGCTTGCAATGTAGGTGCGCACGTTGGTCAGGCCGATCGATTCGCACATGGCGCGCAGTTCAGCCATGGGCAGCTTGCCGGTGCCGCCAACATTCACGGCCCGCAGGAAGGCGACATAAGTCGTCATGGGGGAGGTCTCTCCTGGTTCTGTCGGTCAACTTAGCGACGCGAGGGCTCGCGTACATTTTGTTACTCGTGTGACGGGAATGTATAACCCGCCACGCCGCCCGCCCGGTATTCTGCGCCGCGAATCGATTGACTCAGGAGCGGCCCGCCAACGGGGGTGTGGCGCATCCTGCATTTGAGCATGTGCAAACAAGGAGAACCCAGCATGTGGAAGAAGATTGCCCCGACGTTGATTGTTGCCGCACTCGCCGGGCTGACGGCTTTGCCGGCAGCGGCCGATGATTTGCGCAACGCACTTGGTGGCGCACTGGGCGGCGCAGGTGGCGCAGCCGTGGGCGGCGCGATCGGCGGCCAGACGGGTTCGGTGATTGGCGGTGCGATTGGCGGCGGTGCCGGCGGCGCTTTGACGGCCAACGGCCGCGAGCGCAAGGGTGCGATTGTTGGTGGCGCCCTGGGCGGTGGCGTGGGCGCTGCTGCGGGTAACTCCATGGGCGGTCGCACGGGCGGCATCGTTGGCGCGGGCCTGGGTGGTGGTGCGGGTGCTGCGCTGGGCGGCAACGTGCAGCGCAACTCGTACTCCGACTACGACGATCGTGGCCACCGCCGCCACGGCAAGCATCACCATCACCATTGATGTGATGTCCACCCGGGGGTGCTTGCATTCCCGGGTATCCAGATTTCCTGCCTTCAATCAGCCGTTCTGGCTGATGGCACTCATTCCCAAGTCATATCTCTGACGCCGGGTCGCTGTTGACGCCTGCGCGGTCTACCATACCGTGGCAATCGATGCCGCCACGCAGGAGATCGCCATGACGCAACGCTTCGACGCCATCATCATCGGTACCGGGCAAGCTGGCCCGGCGCTGGCCGCGCGGTTGTCCGGCGCGGGCATGCAGGTTGCCATCATCGAGCGCGGGCGGTTTGGTGGCACGTGTGTCAACACCGGGTGCATTCCCACCAAGACACTGGTCGCCAGCGCATACGCCGCGCGTCTGGCGCAGCGGGCTGCCGAGTACGGCGTGATGATCGATGGGCCGGTCAATGTCGATATGGCACGCGTGAAGGCCCGCAAGGATGAGGTTTCCGGGCGCTCCAGCCACGGCGTGGAGCAGTGGGTCCGCGGCCTTGAGCACTGCACTGTCTTCCAGGGGCATGCTCGCTTTGAGAGCGTGCAAACCGTGCGTGTCGGCAACGATCTGCTGGAGGCCGAGCGCATCTTCATCAACGTTGGCGGGCGCGCGCTGGTTCCCCCGATGCCGGGGTTGGATCAGGTGCCCTACCTGACCAACGCCACCATGATGGACGTGGACTTCCTGCCCGAGCACCTGATCGTGATCGGTGGCAGCTACGTGGGGCTGGAGTTCGGCCAGATGTATCGGCGCTTCGGCGCGCGCGTGACGATCGTGGAGAAAGGCCCGCGCCTGATCGCCCGTGAAGATGAAGACGTGTCGCAGGCGGTGCGCGAGATTCTGGAAGCCGAGGGCATCGACGTGCAGGTGGCCGCCAACTGCCTGAGCGTGCGTGGCGAAGCAGGCAACATGGTGGTCGGGCTGGATTGCTCGGGCGGCGCGCGTGAAGTGTCGGGCTCGCATCTGCTGCTGGCAGTGGGGCGTGTACCCAATACCGATGATCTCGGCCTGGACAAGGCCGGCATTGAGACTGATGCGCGCGGGTATATCCGCGTCGATGAGCAACTGCGCACCAACGTCTCCGGCGTCTGGGCCCTGGGCGATTGCAATGGGCGAGGCGCGTTCACGCATACGTCCTACAACGACTACGAGATCGTCGCGGCCAACTTGCTGGATGACGATCCGCGCAGGGTGTCGGACCGCATCCAGGCGTACGCCATGTACATCGACCCACCGCTCGGCCGCGTTGGCATGACGCTGACCGAGGCCAAGCAATCGGGCCGCAAGCTGCTGGTCGGCAACCGCCCCATGACGCGCGTCGGGCGTGCGGTGGAGAAGGGTGAGAGCCAAGGCTTCATGCGGGTGGTGGTTGATGCGCAGAGCCACGAGATTCTTGGCGCGGCGATCCTGGGTGTGACCGGCGACGAGGTCGTGCATGCATTGCTCGACGTGATGTACGCCAAGGCGCCGTACACCACCATCAGCCGTGCCATGCACATCCACCCGACCGTGTCGGAACTGGTGCCGACGCTGCTGCAGGAGATGCAGCCGGTGGTGTAGCACCGGCCGCTGGCGGGCTCAATGCCCCGCGCTCTGACCGCCATCCACGTGCAGGATCTCGCCTGTCACAAAGGGGGCGGACTCCAGAAACTGCACAGCCTGCGCGATATCGCGCATCTCGCCCATGTGGCCAACCGGATGCAGCGCGCCAAGAAAGTCGTGCGTTTCCGGTGCATGCATTGGCGACTTGATGACGCCGGGCGACACCGCATTCACGCGGATACCGCGCTTCGCATATTCAACCGCCAGCGACTTCGTCGCCGCGTTCAAACCGCCCTTGGTGAGCGAGGCAAGTACCGACGGCACACCGCTGATGGCGTGGTCCGTCAGGGTGGTCGTGATGCTGATCACGTGGCCACCGCCGTTCTTCTCCATCTCGGCAATGGCGAGCTGCGTGATGTGGAAGAAGCCGGTCAGGTTCACGCCAATGTTGGCTGCGTAGTCTTCCGCCGTATAGCTGGTGAAGGGCTTGGCCATGAAGATGCCAGCGTTGTTGACGAGCGTGTCGATGCGGCCGAACTTCGCCACACCCTCGGCAATCACGCAGCGCGCCGTTGCCGGGTCGGCAATGTCCCCGGCAACGGCCAGGATGCCGGCGTCGTCCACCGGCTTGATGCTGCGCGCCGTTGCCACCACGCGGTAGCCGCGTTCGCGGTACGACTTGACCAGTTCTGCGCCGATGCCTTGCGATGCGCCGGTGATGACGGCGACTTTTTGCGTTGCGCTCATTTCGAGACCTCATATTCAGTGGATTGGATGGCCGAGAAGCCGGTCGATCCGACGGGATCGATTGAGGTCCAATGTAGGCCGCACGCTTGTGCTGAAGAATGCCCATCGCGCACAAACACTTATGCGCGGCGGGAACAAATGCGATGCATCACATCCCGCACTATGATGGGGCCTTTGCATTGATGCGATAGGCGCCATGACGCGACAGTTCGATGATCTCCAGCTCGGCAGCATCGAGCTGTTCTGCCTGGCGGCAGAGCTTGGCAGTTTTACGGCCGCCGCAGTCGCTGCAGGCGTGACACCGCCGGCGGTCAGCCGCACCGTGTTCCGGTTGGAGGAGCGATTGGGCGTGCGCCTGTTCGTGCGCACCACGCGGCAGATCCGGCTGACTGAAGAGGGCCGGATCTACTTCGAGCAGAGCCGCCGCGCATTGGCGCAATTGGTGGAAGCGGAACGGCAGATCAGCGGCCAGCGCGCAGCGCCCTCGGGCTTGCTGCGCATCAGTCTGCCGACGCCCTATGCGCACTATCGCGTGCTGCCCATCCTGCCCGCGTTCCGGGCGCAATACCCGGATGTCGAAGTCGACGTGCACATCAGCAACCACAATGTCGATTTTGCGGACGACACGTATGACTTGTCCGTGCGCGGGCGCGCGCCGGATGACTCCAACCTCATCGCCCGCAAGCTGGAAGATGCCGAGATGGTGGTGGTGGCCGCGCCCGGCTATCTACGCCGCGCCGGCACGCCACGCAAGCTGGAAGACCTGCAGCAGCACGAGTGCATCCAGTTCGACGTACCCAGCAGCGGCCGCAAGTTGCCGTGGGTGTTCCAGGTGAACGGCGAAGAGACGGATCTGCTGACGTCGGGTACCTACGGCACGTCAGAAGACGCGCTCGGCGGCGCCACGCTGGCGCGCGCTGGGGCAGGCTTGTTTCAGACGTACCGCTTCGTGGTCGAGCAGGATTTGCGCGACGGCACGCTGGTGGAGGTGCTGCAGGACTACGGCGGCAGCACGCGGCCGTTCGTCCTGCTCTACCCGTCGGCCCGGCACGTGACGCGCCGGGTGCGGGTGTTCGTCGACTTCCTGGTGGAGAAGTGCTCCCCCTGAGAGTGCGGGGACAGGGCAATCAGGCGGGTTTGATCTGTGCGATCACCAGCAGGATGACGGCAGCATTGGCCGGCTGCTGGAAGTGCGAGATCACCATGCGCGCATGCCCGGCCTTCTCGGCCAGCACATCCGCGAAGAAGTCCGACGCGCCATCCACCACCGCAGGCTGCTGCAGCCAGCCGGGTGCGCTGGTGACATGTCCCTCGACACGGACAATGTGGTCCAGCCGCTCGAAGCCACCCAGATGCGCGTGGATCTGCGCGAGCACGTTGAGCGCGGCAAGTTCTGCGGCACGCTGGCCTTCATCCAGGGTCAGGTCCTTGCCGACCTGGCCTTGCCAGACCACCTTGCCGTTGGCCAGCGGCAACTGCCCTGACACGAACAGTAGATCGCCCGCCTGACTGACAGCGGTATAGCTGCCCAGTGGCCGCGGGGGAGGAGGCAGCACGAGGCCGCGTGCGGCAAGGCGTTTTTCGATGGTCATGGCGGCTCCGGGTTTCAAGCGGTTGTGAGGATGGAACCGACTCTAGGCGCGGCCGCCGCCCGGATGAAGGTACGGGCCGGAACAGGACTCAATACATCAAGGAACAAATCCCCCGGCGGCCGCTTTAGGCGCGACGCATGCTTCACACCCCCAGGTGAATCGACGGAAGCACCGTACTCAACCGTGCCACCACCAGCGTGTCGACCTGGAAAAGCATCGCCACGGCGGTAACAACGACAGCAGCCCCAAACACTTGCTGCAGGCGCTGCGCATACCGCGACACCTTGCGGACCTGCGCGGTGACATAGCGGCCGCCATAGGCGATGACGAGCAATGGAATGGCGGCGCCCGCAGAGAACAGCGCCAGCAGCACCCCGGCGCGGCCCAGGTCCTGTGCCTTGGCCACCAGCGCCAGAATGGCGGCCAGCGTGGGGCCGGCACACGGTGTCCAGACCACGCCCAGCGTCATGCCCAGCACGAACCCGCCCGCCAGGCCCGTGCCTGTGCCAGATGTGATACCTGCGGCCACCCCCGCAAAGCGATCGATGATGCCGCCCAGCGGTGCCACAAGCCGCTCGAACGCACTGGGCCACAGGCGGGCCAGCCCCGACAGCAGCAGGATCACGATCGCCACGGTGCGCACGGCGTCCTGCGCCCATGCCAGCGAGCTGGAGAGCGCGCCAAATGCCACGCCCAGCGCAGAAAACGCGAGCACGAAGCCCAATGCAATCGCCACGGGGCGCAGCGCGCTGGACTCGTCGCTGGACGCACTCAGCACCATGGGCAGCACCGGCAGCACGCACGGTGATGCAATCGTCAATACGCCGGCCAGTGCGGCAAGAATGAGGTCAATCATCGGGTGTCTCCTGGTTGGTTGATCCGATGACTGCATTGAAGGCCCCGCACGTATCGCGGCTGTTTCTGCAGGCCTGCGCAAGTGCAATGTTTCTTGTTCAAGAGCCTGCCAGATACAGGGCGATACAAAAGGCCCCCACATGGCCCCCCAGCCGCCGCACAATGCATCCATCGCTTGCCGTCGGTGTTACGGTGCGACTGCTGAAAGGATGCCTGCCATGAAGGATCTGCTGCTGCTTGCCGCCATGACGTTCGCTGCGTTGACCTGCGAGCTGGGCGGTGCGGGCGTGTGCCGCTGGGTGGCGCCCGGACCGGCCAGTACGTCTGACCGGCGCCGGCAGGCCACCCCCCTTCCTACGCCACTTTCCACCCCCATCGAGCGCAAACCATGAGCCAGCCCGATCACATCCTCATCGTTGATGACGACCGCGAGATCCGCGAGCTGGTGGGCACCTACCTGGAGCGCAACGAAATGCGCGTGACGCTGGCCGCCAATGGGCGCGAGATGCGCGCCGCGCTCGACAAGGGCTCGGTCGACCTCATCGTGCTCGACCTCATGCTGCCCGGTGAAGACGGCCTGGCCCTGTGCCGCGACCTGCGTGCCGGCCCGCGCAAAAACCTGCCGATTCTCATGCTGACCGCCCGCAATGAAGAGGCCGACCGCATTCTCGGCCTGGAGATGGGCGCCGACGACTACCTCGTGAAGCCGTTTGCCGCGCGTGAACTGCTGGCCCGCGTGCGTTCCGTGCTGCGCCGCACGCGCATGTTGCCGCCCAACCTGCAGATCACCGAGGCGGCTACGCTGCTGGCCTTTGGCGACTGGCGGCTCGACACTACGGCGCGGCACCTGCTGAATGCCCAGGACGTGGTCGTTGCCCTGAGCGGTGCGGAATACAAGCTGCTGCGCGTATTTCTCGACCACCCGCAGCGCGTGCTCAACCGTGACCAACTGCTCAACCTCACGCAAGGCCGTGACGCCGAGCTGTTCGAGCGCTCCATCGACCTGATGGTGAGCCGCCTGCGACAACGCCTGGGCGACGACGCGCGCGAGCCCAAGTACATCAAGACCGTGCGCAATGGCGGATACGTGTTCGCTTCGACGGTGGAGATTCGCGAGGAGCGCGCATGACGGCTTTGCGTACCCTGCGTCTATGGCCTCGCACGTTGTTTGCGCGCCTGATGGTCATCCTGCTGGTGGGGCTGGCGCTGGCGCAGGGGCTGGCCTTCAGCCTTGTGCTGCACGAGCGCGCTGATGCGGCAGACCGGCTGATGCTCGGCAATCTGGAAACCGACGTCGCCAGTTCCGTCGCCATGCTTGACATGCTGCCCGCAGCCAAGCGCGCGCTTTGGGCAGACCGCTTGAGCCGGCGTACCTATCGCTACGAACTCGACGCCGGCATCCGCAGCGACACGCCGCCGCGCGATGCCCTGTCCCGCGAAGCGGCGGCCACCATCGGTCGCGCGCTAGAGGGGCGGTACAACGTCACCGCCAACGCAGTGCCCGGCGGCGGCAATCAGTACCAGGTGCACCTGACGCTCAGCGATGGCAGCCCACTCACCATCGACGTGCATCCGAACCCCATGGGGTTGTCGACCTGGCTGCCGGTGCTGCTGGGTGTGCAGCTCGTGTTGCTGGGCGGGTGCGCGTGGCTGGCCGTGCGCCTGGTCACCCGCCCGCTCAAGCAGTTGGCCACCGCGGCAGAAAGCCTCGGCCCCGATCTCAAGAGCGAGGTGATTCCGGAACACGGCCCCGTGGAGGTGGCGCACGCAGCGGCGGCCTTCAACGCCATGCAGCAGCGCATTGCTGGCTATCTGGCCGAGCGTGTGCAGATCCTGGCGGCGATCTCGCATGACCTGCAGACGCCCATCACCCGCATGCGTCTGCGGCTGGATCTGATGGACCCTTCAGAAACGCAGGAGCGGCTGGTGCAGGATCTGCGCGCAATGGAGCACCTCGTACGTGAAGGTGTGACCTACGCCCGCACGCTGCACGGCAGTGCGGAAGCCCCCGCCCGTGTGGACATCGACGCGCTGCTCGACAGCCTGAGCTACGACTACCGGGACGGCGGCACGCCCATCGCGGTGGAAGGCAAGGTTGGCGTGCCTGTTGAAACCCGGCCGCAGGCGCTGCGGCGCATCCTGACCAACCTGATCGATAACGCCATCAAGTTTGGCGGTGATGCGGAAGTGATGGTGTCGCGCGAGTCCGGCAACCTCGCCATTGCCGTGCTGGACCGGGGTCCCGGCATTCCCGAGGCGGAACTGGAGCGGGTGATGCAGCCGTTCTACCGGCTGGAGACGTCACGCAACCGGGGGACGGGCGGTACGGGTCTGGGCTTGGCGATTGCGCAGCAGTTGGCGCAGGCCATGGGTGGACGCCTGGCGCTGGCCAATCGTCAAGGGGGCGGGCTGCAGGCAACGCTGACGTTGCCTGCGTGAGTGAGTGATGATCGTGCCGCCGTCAGGGCACGATCGAGAGGAACAGGTAGGCCGCAAAGATCGCGAGGTGAACCACGCCCTGCAGGATCGTCGTGCGGCCCTTGCCCAGCGTGAGCGCTGACACGATCAGGGTCAGGAACAGCAGGACCATCTCTTTCGGCCCAAGCCCCAGTTCCAGCGGCCGGCCGATCCAGATGAACACGGCGGCTACCGTGGGGATGGTCAATCCGATACTCGCCAGTGCCGAGCCCAGCGCGAGGTTCAGGCTGGTCTGGATGCGGTCGGCGTTGGCGGCGCGTGCGGCAGCCAGCCCCTCGGGCAGCAGCACCAGCGCGGCAATGACGATCCCCACCGTTGCCGCCGGCGCGCCCGCGTTCAGAATGGCCGCTTCCACGAAGGGGGACAGCACCTTGGCCAAGCCCACCACCGCCACCAGGGACACCATCAGCAGTACGGCGCTGGCTACGGCCACGCGGGCCGGCGGGGGTGGGGCGTGCACGTCTTCGTCCGAGCTGTCGACCAGGAAGTAATCGCGGTGGCGGATGGTCTGCACGATCACGAAGCAGCCGTACAGCACCAGCGATGTCACACCGGCAAAGCCGAGCTGCGAAGAGGTCAGGACCGGGCCGGGTGTGGAGCTCGTGTAATTGGGCAGCACCATGGTCAACGTGACCAGCGCGGCCAGCACCGCCAGCGCGGCGTTGGCGCCCGGCGCCTGGAATGCTTGCTCGCGGTGCCGCAGGCCGCCTACGAACAGGCACAGGCCGACGATGCCGTTACAGATGATCATGACCGCCGCGAATACCGTATCGCGCGCCAACCCGGCTTTCTCGGGCCCGGATGACAACATGACCGACACGATCAGCGCCACCTCGATCACGGTCACGGCAATGGCCAGCACCAGGGTGCCGAACGGTTCGCCCACCTTGTGCGCAACCACCTCGGCATGGTGCACGGCGGCAAAGACGGCACCGGCCAGCGCCAGTGCCATCAGCGCGATCAACCAGCCGGGAGGTGTCATGAGCGTGCCGGCCACCAGCACCACCCACGCGAGTAGCGGGGCGGCGATGGTCCAATGGGGCAGCTTGTTGGAAGTGACGGCCATGGAGGGTTCCTTGTTGTTGTCTCAACGCCGGTGGGCGGCGAAGGGCGCGGATTCGGGTGGCCCAAATATATAGCATGCGCCGCTGCCGACCGGTCATCGCCTGTCACCGTATGTGACGGCACGGCACGGCCGTCTCCCGCGCGCTAGCCGTCAGGGCGCGCGCCGGAGGGTGGTCAGCCTGGGCACGCCCAGCAGGACTGCCGAGCGTGTCAACCTGCCAGGATCACTTTGCAGCGGCCGCAGCCGAGACTTCCTGGCTCCAATAGCTTGGCAGTGCGCCATATGGGTTCGGCAGCGTCTTGGACGTGAAATACACACTGCCCGCGTCCTTGGCAGACGCCCCGCGCATGAAGGTCTGCATTTGCGTGGCCGATGCGGCGTACACGATATGCGCGAAGCGGCTGGCCGGGTAGTTGGCCTGCCAGGCCAGCGGCGCGTACTTGGTGTAGTTGCGCGCGCTGTCTTCAAACGTGACGATTTGGTCCGCCACCGGCAGGCTCGCGTAAATTTCCGGCACGTTGGTGCCCGGGTTGCCAATGACCGTGTACGCGGGTGACAGGCCCTTGATGTAGTTGTAGACCGATTGGTAGAACTGCACGTGTGCGGTCACGCTGTCGGCGGTCATCTCGTCAATGAAGAAGCCGTCGACCTGGTACAGCGCCAGGTAGGTGTGGATGTCCTGCACCACGGCTGACAACGCCCGGTTTGCGTACGAAGTCGACACGTAGCCGATCACCTTGCCGCCCGCGGCGTGCACCTTGGCCACTGCGGCGACGTAGTTCGGGTCTTGCGTGGTGCCCGGGCCGCTGTCGGGGTTGAGAATGACGGTGGTCGGTACCGACTGCGCCGTGGTGGCGAGCGTGTTCCACTGTGTTGCGCCGCTGCCGGATGGGTAGATGTAGGCCGGTACCAGCAGGCCCTCTGCCCTGGCGTGCGACGCACCTGCCAGTGCGCATGCCGCAAAGGCAACGGCTGATCCGATGATCCGCGCTGAATGTGCCACCGAACGTGCTACGGCGCGTGTGGCGAATGCGGGCGTGAGCCCCCCCGTGACTGTCTTTTTCATTGTGTGCCTCCTAACGGCGCAGAAATCTGCGTCCGTCAATTGGCCCGCCAGCATTGCGGGTTGGCGGGCAACTGGCTGACTTCCTGGCGGTTCGCCGTCTGGAAGTCCCTATAGCTTTGCGTCGCCGGATCACTCCGGTTTTGCCAAAGTTCTGGGCGCTCGCCCATTCGCCGAAAACTCTACCGGGGCGCCGTGCCGCCGGCAAACACAGATTGCGCAAATGCGCTGGGATTGCCCCAGAGCGTTGTCGGAAACCGACGCAGCGCGCGCTTACACGAAACAGAGCATTGACGCCGTTCGTGGATTCATAGATTTCGTGCATCAAACGGCGCCTCGAATTCATTTCACATTGGGGGGAGGCGCGGCGCAAGATTCCTGCGAATGTTCTCCGTTGCCCGCTTTTGCCACGTCTCCCGCGCCCGCCATGCACATCACCATCCTCGACGACTGGTTCGATACCCTCCGCCGCCTGCCTTGCTATGCCCTGCTCGACGGTCACGAGGTGACTGTCTGGACGGATCATGTGGAGGACACCGATGAGCTTGCACAACGGTTGGCCGACACCGACGCCCTGGTCCTGATTCGCGAGCGCACAACCATCCGCCGTGAGTTGATTGCGCGTTTGCCCAAGCTCTGCCTCATCAGCCAGCGCAGCGTCTATCCGCATATCGACATCAACGCCTGTACCGAGCACGGCGTGCTCGTCTGCTCCGACCTGCATGCCGGCACGCCGTCGTATGCGGCGGCTGAACTGACCTGGGCGCTGGTGCTGGCCGCCATGCGGCAGTTGCCGCAGCAGGTGGAGTCGATGCGGCAGGGGCGCTGGCAATGTGGCGTTGGTCATACCCTGCGCGGCAAGACGTTCGGCATCTTTGGCTATGGGCGTATTGGCAGGGAGGTGGCGGGCTATGCGCGCGCCTTTGGGATGCGCGTGTTGGTCTGGGCGCGCCCGGAATCCTTGGAGCGGGCGCGTCAGGATGGCTACGAGACGGCTGCCTCGAAGGCGGAGTTCTTCTCGACCTGTGATGTTGTCTCGCTGCACATGCGGCTGGTGGATGCCACCCGCAGTATCGTGACCGCCGCGGATCTGGCAGCCATGAAGCGCGGGTCTCTGCTGGTCAATACCAGCCGTGCCGGCTTGATCGAGCCCAACGCCCTGGTGCCCGCACTGCAAGCGGGACACCCCGGCATGGCGGCGCTCGACGTCTTCGAGCAGGAGCCACTGACCGACACCACGCATCCGCTGCTGACGATGCCCAACGTCGTGTGCACACCCCACATCGGCTATGTCACCTATGAGGAGTGGGACTTGCAGTTCACCGACATCTTCCGGCAGATCCTCGCGTACGAGGCCGGCGCACCGGTGAACATGGTCAATCCGCAGGCACTCGCGCGTTAGCGGATGCGTGCTGCCCCGGTTGCCTGGCAACGGGCCTGGTTTGCCGCCAGATCCGCCTCGGAAAACAACCCCTGCGACACCAGCGTCGCCTGTTCGCCGGGTGAAAGCGTGGCGCATGTGGCCACCGCTGCCACCAACATCTGCGTCTTGGCTTGTGTCGGGGTCTTCATGAGCCCGAAGTTGGATTCGGCCGCGTTCTTGCCGGGCTCGTCATACAGCTCGTAGAACTCGGCGCCCTCGATGTTGGCTTCGGTCTGGTTCTGCAAATAGGCGATGTGTGTTTTCAGGCTGACGAGGGCCTTTGCGTCGTCATACGGTTGGCCCTTCAGCGGGGCGTAGATTTCTGCAGCGTTCAGCTCGTTGATGATGACGGGCTTGCCGATGGTCTTCATCTCGGCAAAGACATCGACCGTGCCGCCCGGCACGCTGATCCGGTAGGGGCTGGTGCCCGCACCGTAGTAATAGTGGTATGCCAGCTTGTCGACCCGCGCGCCTTGCGCTTCCAGAAACGGAATCAGCCCGAAGTCTGCGTAGACCGTATCGACCACCGTGCGCAGGGGCCGTCCGGTGCGGGTGCCCACGTCATGCACGGCGCGTGACATGCCGCGCAGCACCGCTGCCCATTGGTGCGCGAGCGGCGTGGCGTAGTCGCTGGCGGCATAGCCGGCTCCGCTCTTGAAGCCCTGGCGCAGGCTCAGTTCGTTCTGCAATTCCCAGTCGCGGATATCGGCTGCGAAGCGTTGGACGATGGGTGCCACACGGTCGTAGCCCTGCGCTTCCAGCCCGGCGTCCGAATTGGGGTATCGGCCGCTGTCGGTTGCATCGCCCCAGGTGAACGGCACGTACAGAATCGGATGCAGTGTGATGTGGTGCGCATGAGACAGCGGTACCAGGGCTTGTAGCAATTGCACGGCGGCGGAGCCATCCCCGGTGAGCGGCACGTCAAAGCGATAGCTCTTCAGGCCGCGCTGCTCCAGCGTGGCGAACTGCGTTGCGTAGTCGGCCCAGAGCGCCTGGCTTGGACTTGGGTGCCCGCAAACGCCCCAGGTGAGGGAGGCGGCAACGGCAGCAGTGGCGCTGGTCAGCCATGTCGCGGCGAGTGTCAGCAGGATGGTGCGGATGCGTGGTGTCTTCATGGCGGGCAGGTCAAGAGGACAAGGCGAATAGTCGGCGTTCCAGCGGGGTGATGTTGCTGCCGTGAGGGTATCCAGATGGCGGGCGGGATTGCCCGAATTGCCTGTGGCTGTGTTCCCGGCATCCGCCTGCAAAGCCAATTGGAACTCGTTTGCGTGACGCCTGCGCGCATTCTGGCAGAGGTGCACGGTCCGCTCGATGTCCATAGACGGCGCACGGGTTTCATTTTTGCTGCCGGGTCTGGATGCTAGTCTGGGCGCGCACCTATTCGACGGTGGCCTCACACCCCAGAAGGCTTGATGAAGGGCGCGGCAGCGCAGTTTGCCGCGTGACGATAGAAGCGCGCCGCAGGTAGTGCATTGCCGGCGAGCGTGCTCCCGGAGACCACGTCCACATGCAGACCGACGACATTCATCTGCGCCAGGCTTCGCTCGACGATTGGAGCGAGGTTGCCGCGCTCCTCAGACGCTGCGGGCTGCCCGCAGAGGACACCCAGGGCAGCATTGATGCCTTTCACGTGGCCCTGGACAAGGGCCGCATCATCGGCTGCGTGGCGGGAGAGCAGGGCGGCCGCGCCATCGTGGTCCGCTCGGCAGCGGTTGACCCCATCTACCGGGACCGCGGCATCGCCAGCCGGCTGATCGAAACGTTGCTGCTGCGCGCACGCGGTACCGGCGCACGTGAGGCGTATCTCCTGTCGACGTCCGCGCCGTCGTACTTCGCACGCTGGGGTTTCTCGCTGTTTCCGGCGGAGAAGGTGCCGGCGGAAGTGCGCGCCTCGATGGTCTTCCGCAGCGCGGAGCGCACTTCTGCGCTGTGCATGCGGTGTGACTTGCGATAGCGCGGGATCGGGTGGTTAGCAGACACGCATCGCCACGCTGATCACCAACGCCGTCGCATACAACCCCAGACCGAACACCGTGTGCGTCACCACGCTGTGCAGCCGCGCCGCCGCCGGGCGTGGCGTGCGGCTGGCGGCAATGCCGGCACCCATGGCAGGCTGCATCACGAAGAAGGGCGCCGCCACGCTGCCGATACCGACGATGAGCGCAGGGCCGATCGTCGGATGACACACCCAGTCGAGCCCCCACCCCGCCAACAGCACGCCCGCGAAAGCGATGCCGATCACGTAGTGGGCAGTCCAGCCGATCATGCGTTCGCCCGCGATGGGGGCTGAACTTCCGATAGGGCGATGCCGGACGCGCCCCCGGACCAGATGGCCAAACCAGCGCCCGACCAGACGATAGTCCAATGGCGGCACACCAAGCAGCCGTTGCCGGACGATGGCCCAGATGTCCATGACGACCGTGGCGCCTGCGCCAATCAGCAGCGCGCAGAGCAGTGTGCGTGTGGTCTCAGTCATGTGCCGACTCCACTCGCGCGGCGCGCGCACGGGCGATCCAGCACGCAGCAGTGAAGCGGACTTCCGCGCCATGCACATAGGGCTCGAACGCCGTGCGCATTGCATCGATGACGCGCGCACGCGTCTGCGAGTCGGCCTCTTGCAGCGCCAGCCCGACCGGGCCGAGCCGGCTGAGATAGGGCACCAGTTCTCTCTCGGGTAGGGTGCATGCAAAGTCGACGGGCTGGATGTCGATATCGGTCCAGCCGCTGGCGGCCAGGGTGCAGGTCACCCGGCTGCGGTCCGCAAAGGCGAACTGCCCAGGCGCGCCGGGCTTGCGCGGTGGCAGGTTCGGCAGCAGCGGCGCTGCCGCACGTTCTGCAGCGGTCATGAACGGGTTGTCGGCAGGGCCGCGCCACGCGATGAAATAGAGCGCCGCGCCGTCGCGTGCGGCACCCCGCAGGTTGGTGAAGGCCGCGACCGGATCGTCGTAGAACATCACGCCCAGGCGCGAGACGATCATGTCGAAGGCGGCAGGTTGGAAGGCATAGGTCTGTGCGTCGGCACAAACGAAGCGCGCGGGTGGGGCTTCGCGTTCGGCACGCTCGCGGGCGGTCTGCAGCATGGGCGCCGAGATGTCGATACCGAGGCAGCTGCCGTTGGCACCAAGCTGGCGCGTAATGGCGAGCGTCGTGCTGCCGGTGCCGCAGCCGACATCGAGCACGTGCTGCGCCCGCTGGGCGCTCACCGCTTCAACAAGCCGGTCTTCAAGCGGCTGGAACATCTGGTCGAGCGCCGTCTGGCTGGCAACCCAAGCGTGTCCGGCGTGGCCGTTCCAGAGGGCGGCTTGGTTGCTGTCGATTGAGGCTGTGGTCTTCATGATGGGTGTCCTGTACGCGCGCTCCAGGCGCGAGGACTACACTGTGCAAGTTCAAGTCAACTTGAGGTCAAGCGGTGAGCACATTGGACATTGCCGAAGTGACACAGCACGCAGGTGTGCCCGCATCAACGCTGCGGTATTACGAAGAAAAAGGGCTGATTGTCTCGACCGGCCGACGCGGGTTGCGACGCCAGTTCCACGCCGATGTCTTGGAGCGGCTGGCGCTGATTGCGCTGGGGCGTGCGGCGGGCTTCTCGCTCGACGAGATCGCCCACATGTTCGCACCCGGCGGGCAGTTGCAGGTCGACCGGCCGATGCTGGCCGCCAAGGCCGAGGAGCTGGACCGGACGATCCACCGGCTCACCGCCATGCGCGACGGCCTGCGGCACGCAGCGGTCTGCCCCGCGCCAAGCCATATGGAATGCCCGACGTTTCAGCGGATCGTGCGGGCGGCCGCATCGGGCGCAATCGCACCGACCGGCACCCCGGAGCCGCGTATCCGGCGCCAGCGCGCGCGCTAGCGGCGTGCGACAATCCGGCACCCCAAGTTGCGCATGACCAACCAGGAGACCCCGATGACCGCATCTGCTGCTGTATTCGCCATTCTCGTTGCACTGCTGCTTGGGGCGATGATCCCGGGGCCGAGCTTTGTGCTGGTTGCGCGCAACGCCATCGGGTTGTCGCGTCGCGATGGCCTGGCCACTGCGCTGGGGATGGGCGCGGGTGCGCTCTTCTTTGGCGGTCTGGCGCTGGCCGGGCTCTACACGTTGCTGCAAGCCGTCGAGTGGCTCTATATCGGCTTGAAGATGGCCGGTGGCGCTTACCTGACCTATGTGGCGTGGAAGATCTGGCGCGGCGCCAAGCATCCCATCGCCATGGACGAGCGCGTTGCCCCGCAGGCCGGCAGCGCGCGCAAGTCGTTCTGGACGGGCATCACCACGCAGATGAGCAACCCCAAGACGGCGATCTGGTACGGCAGTATCTTTGCCGCGCTGCTGCCGCAGCATCCGCCAGTGTGGTGCTATTTCGTATTGCCGCCGCTGGTGTTCCTGGTGGAGTTCGGCTGGTACACGATCGTCGCACTGTGCTTTTCGAGCCGCGTGCCGCGCGAGATGTATCTGCGCGCCAAGGCCTGGGTGGACCGCGTGGCCGCCGTTGCGATTGCCGCACTGGGGCTGCGCCTGATCCTGACGGCGCCGAAGGCTGGGCTGTAACGCCCGCTCCGTCTGATTGGCCCCGGGGCGGGTTACACCGACCTGGCCACGGTCTCCCGCAACCACTGATGCGCCGGGTCTCGATGCACCCGCTCGTGCCACAGCATCGACATCTCATACCCGGGCACTTCCACCGGTGGCTCGACCACCTGTAGCGCGCTGGCACCGCGCACGAGCCGCTCGGGCAGCATCGCCACCATGTCGGAGCAGGCCACCGCCGTCATCACAAACAGGAAGTGCGGCACCGACAGCACCACGCGTCGCGTGGCACCGGCGGCCGTGAGCGCTTCGTCCGTCACGCCGAAGAACCCCCCGCCATCAGGCGACACGATCACATGGTCGAGCGCGCAGAACTGCGCCAATGTCGGCTTGCGCTTGAGGCGCGGGTGCCCCGCACGGCCGACCAAGACATAACGCTCGGTGAACAACGCGCGGCGGCGCAGGCCGGGTGGCGCGCCGTCGGTGGTGTGGAAGGCGAGGTCGATCTCGCCGTGCTCGGCCTGCTTTTCAATGCGTGGTGGCACCAGTTCGAGAATTGCCAGCCGCGTGCCTGGCGCGGCGCCACGCAGGGCGTTGAGCGCTGGCAGCACGATGGTCGATTCACCGTAGTCGGTGGCGGCCACGCGCCAGGTGTTGGTGGCGTGCGCCGGCTCAAACGGGCTGGCGGGCGCAACGGCCTGCTCCAGCGCTTCCAGTGCCTGCCGTAGCGGCTCGCGCAGTGCCTCGGCGCGAGCGGTCGGGCGCATGCCGCGTGGGCCGGGCAGCAGCAACGGGTCTCCAAAGATGTCGCGCAGCTTGGCCAGATGCACGCTCACGGAGGGCTGCGAGAAGTTCAGCCGTTCTGCCGCGCGCGTGACGTTGTGCTCGGTCAGCAGCACGTCCAACGTCACCAGCAGGTTGAGGTCCAGCCGTCTGAGATTATTCATGGCTATGCCTGGAATATGGATTATTCATTTCCAATATACCTTGGTGGCCACCATGCTTGAGCCTTCTCAGATTGGAGTTGCTGCCATGAATGTGCTGATCATCTACGCCCACCCCGAACCCAAATCGCTGAATGGCGCGCTCAAAGACTTTGCCGTTCAGCGCCTGGAGGCCGCCGGCCACACCGTGCAGGTGTCGGACCTGTACGCCATGCAATGGAAAGCCACGCTCGACGCCAACGACAGCACCGTCTCACCGATCGGCCCGCATTTTCATCCGTCGCTCGATTCCAAGCACGCCTTCCAGAACGGCCTGCAGACCGCCGACATTGCGGCTGAACAGGCCAAGCTGCGTTGGGCCGATGCGGTGATCCTGCAGTTTCCAATGTGGTGGTTTTCGATGCCGGCCATCCTCAAGGGCTGGGTCGAGCGCGTGTATGCCTACAGCTTTGCCTACGGCGTGGGCGAGCACTCCGACACCCACTGGGGTGACCGCTACGGCGAAGGCACACTGGCTGGCAAGCGCGCCATGCTGATCGTCACCACGGGCGGCTGGGAGTCGCACTACAGCCCGCGTGGCATCAATGGCCCGATTGACGATGTGCTGTTCCCGATTCAGCACGGCATCCTCCATTACCCCGGCTTTGATGTACTGCCGCCGTTTGTCACCCACCGCGCCGGCCGCATGGACGACACACGCTTTGCGCAGATCACCCGGGCGCTTGGCGACCGGCTCGATACGCTGTTCACCATCGATCCAATCCCATTTCGCCAGGAGAACGCGGGCGACTATGAGATTCCCGCCCTCACGCTGCGCGCAGAGATCGCGCCCGACAAATCCGGCTTTGCCGCGCACATCGCTTGAGACGCTGACGCTACAATTTCTCGCTCGACCTTCCGGCGGCGCGCTGTGTTCATCACGGCGCGCCGCCGTGTTTGCTTTTCTCTTCTTCCCTGCGCGCATGATGTCCCACGCTGTTCTCACTGGCCTGTTCAACCTGCTGCTCGGTATGGGCCTGGGTGTGGCGGGTGGGCTGCTGGGCATTGGCGGGGGGCTGATCGCCATTCCCGTGCTCGGCTATCTGTACGGCATGGACCAGCATCTGGCGCAGGGCACTGCGCTGGTGATGATTGCGCCCAATGTGCTGATCGGCTTCCTGCGGTATCACCAACGGCATCCGGTGCATCTGCGCTCGGTGGCGTTGATCTGCGTGTTCTCGATGGCTGCAACGTATGTGGCAGCGCGCTTCGCAGCGGGGCTGGATGCGCACCATCTGCACACCGCGTTTGCGGTGTTCCTGATCGCGCTGGCGGTGTACTTTGCTTCGCAGCTCAAAGACAAGTCGGACGTGGCCAAGGATGCTGAGCATGCTGCTCCACGTGCCATGCCGGCCGCGGCCATGCCGCTGATGGGGATCGCCAGCGGAGTAATGTCGGGCATCTTTACCGTAGGCGGCGGGCTGGTGGTTGTGCCGGCGCTGGTGACCTTCTTCGGCATGTCGCAGACACGCGCCCAAGGGATGGCGCTGGCACTGGTGGTGCCGGGCACGCTGATCGCGCTGGCAACGTATGCGCACGCGGGGCATGTGAACTGGGGCACGGGCCTTCCGCTGGCGATGGGCGGCATGGTGAGCGTGTCGTGGGGTGTGACGCTCGCGCACAGGTTTTCGCCGTTGCGTTTGCGGTTGGCCTTCTGCGCGGTGCTGCTGGGTACCGCGTTGATGATGCTGTTGGTCAAGCCAGCCTGATCGGCCTGCAACGGGTTTTCAGAACGGAGGAGGGATCGTGGCAGAACAGGACAAGGAAGCCGGGCGCGCACGCCGCGCACAGGTGATGGGCGATGCGTTTGTGGAGCGGGCGATGAGCGGGCTCGATGCCTTCTCCGCGCCGCTGCAGGACTGGCTCAATGAACACGCCTGGGGCAGCACATGGCAGCGGGATGGCATCGACCTCAAGACCCGTAGCCTCTGCACCTGCGCCATGCTCGCCGCGCTGGGCCGCGGCATCGAGCTCAAGGGCCACGTGCGCGGCGCCATCAATAACGGCGCAACGGCCGTGGAGATTCGCGAAGTGCTGCTGCACAGTGCCATCTATGCCGGTGCGCCCGCGGCCATTGAGGCATTCCGCTGCGCGCGTGAGGTTCTCAACGAACTGGGCGTGAGCATCGAAGACGGCAGCTAGTGTTAACGCGCTTAACACAACTTGCGTGACGAGAATGGCCTCCCTATGCTCGCGGAATCCTGCTTGCGGCAATGTTCTACTGGTGGTTCAAGCCGCAGTTTGCGGCGCTGGGATACGGCACCTGACAGGGAGGCTGATGTGGACATCACCGACGACGACCTCACGCGGTTTGCCGCGCAAGGTGCGGCGCCTTTGCCGGCGGCAGCCGAGCAAGGCCATGTGGAGCATGACGGCGCCAGCGTCTGGTACGCGACGTTTGGTGCAGGCACACCGGTGATCTTGCTGCACGGCGGGCTCGGCCACGGCGGCAACTGGGGGCATCAGGTGCCGGCGTTGGTGGCTGCGGGCTATCGCGCGATCCTCATCGACAGCCGCGGGCATGGTCGCAGCACGCGCGATGCACGGCCTTACACATACGAGCGCATGGCCTCGGACGTGCGCGCCGTCATGGATGCGTTAGGCATGGAGCGCGCTGCTTTCGTCGGCTGGAGCGATGGTGCCTGCATTGCACTCACGCTCGCCATGCAAGCGCCCGAGCGTGTGGCTGGCGTGTTCTTCTTCGGCTGCAATATGGACCCGAGCGGTGCCAAGCCTTTCCAGCCGACGCCGACGATCGACCGCTGCTTCAGCCGCCACCGGCAGGACTACGCCGCACTGTCCGCCACACCTGACGACTTCGACGCGTTCGTTGCCGCCGTCACCGAGATGATGCAGACACAGCCGAACGCCACGGCGGATGAACTGGCTGCGATTCGTGTGCCCGTGACCATTGCGCAGAGCGCGCACGACGAGTTCATCAAGCCCGAGCACGCGCAGTATCTAGCGCAGACGATTCCTGGTGCGCGGTTTGTGATGCTGCCTGGCGTGAGCCATTTCGCGCCGCTGCAGCGCCCCGCGTTGTTCAATGAAGCGGTGCTGGCCTTTCTGGGTGCACTCTCCCAACAACAGACATAGACCGTATGACGACCGCCCTGATCGTGATCGACGTGCAGACCGGCTTGTTCACGCCGCCGCCTGCGCAGGCCGAACGTGTGCTGACGACCATCAACCAACTGATTGCCCGTGCGCGTGAAGACCATGTGCCGGTGATCTTCGTGCAGCACGAGACGGCCGACGGCGAACTGCCCTACGGCTCGCCCGCATGGAGCCTCGTCAAAACCTTGCAGGCACTCCCCACCGATCCGGTGGTCCGCAAGACGACACCGAATTCGTTTCTACGCACAGGGCTGGCGGCATTGCTTGCTGGCCTCGGCGTCGAGCACCTGATCGTCTGCGGATACGCCACCGAGTTCTGCGTGGACACCACCATTCGCCAGGCCGCCGCGCTGGGTTATGCCATCACGTTGGCGGCTGATGCGCATACGACGCATGACAAACCGCACGCCAGCGGTGAACTGATTCGGCGCCACCACAACGCGACGCTGTCGTCGATTGAGAGCTTCGGGGTGCCGATCGTGGCCCAGTCTACCGATGCCATCGTGTCGGCAGGGCTTGCGCACGCTTAGAGCCGCTAACAAAACCGCCCTGGCGTCGTTGCGCCTCCCGCAGTGACGAACATTCGGTACTACTTGTACTGTCTGCGTCGGCGCGCCTAGCCAGGACAGTTTTGTTAGCGGCGCTTAATGCGCGTCTGCGCAAGCGTGATCAGTCGCCATGATTTATCCACAGAAACAGTGGGTAAGCCTGTGGATAACGATGGGAGTGCCCGGCGCCATGCGGTTTGCAGTGCATTGCTGCCCGCGTAGGCAGGCAGGCGTGGCGCCGATGGTGTCTTAGCTGACCACGTCCGATGTACCGGGCGTGCCGTACGCAGCCTTGATGGCCTTGTGCCGCGCTTCCATTTCCTGGCGCAGTGCACGACGCTGCTGGGCGGCTTCAAAGCGTTCCTTCTCTTCTGCGTTGGCGGGCGTGAGCGGCGGCACGTCGGCCGGCTTGCCGTCATCGTCTACCGCCACCATGGTGAAATAGCAGCTATTGGTATGGCGCACGACCTGGTTGCGGATGTTCTCCGTCACCACCTTGATGCCGATCTCCATGGACGTGCGGCCGGTGTAGTTGACCGACGCCAGGAACGTCACCAGTTCGCCCACGTGGATCGGCTGGCGAAACACCACCTGATCGACCGACAGCGTAACCACGTAGCGGCCGGCGTAGCGGCTGGCGCAGGCGTAAGCCACCTGGTCGAGCAGCTTGAGGATGTGGCCGCCGTGCACGTTGCCGGAGAAATTGGCCATGTCGGGCGTCATCAGCACGGTCATGCTGAGCTGGTGGGATTGCGTATTCATGGGGCGTTGGAACGGGAAGAATGGGGAAAAGCGGTGCGCAGAAACGGGTACGCAGTGGCGTGCCATTGTGCCGCGCCGGGGGCATTTTGTGCGTTGTCTTGTCCACCGCTGGGCAAAAATTGATGGCATCGCGCTACACTACCGGCTTTCGTGGCCGCCTTTTTGGTCGACATTCTTCTTCCATGCATCGCTTGCTGACCCGCCTTCTGCTCTGGCTGGTTGTCCTGGCGCTCCCCCTGCAGGGGATGGCCGCGACGGCCATGATGGCGCGCGCCGGCACGTTAGACGAGGCGACCGTTGCCATGGCAATGCCGGTGCACGACGGCGCCGCTATGGCGGATGCCTGTCACGAACACGAAGAGGCGATGGCTGCCGACGGCGACGCAAAAGCGCCCACGCAATCGCACTGCAAGACCTGCCCGATCTGCGCGGCCTGTTCGCTCGGTTCGGTCATCCCGCTGGCCGCCAGCCTTGGCGTGCCGCTGCTCAAGTTGCCGGCCGATGCGCCGCGCGAGCTGTCCACCGCCTTCCATAGCTTCATCCCCGAAGCGCTGCAACGTCCACCCTCGATTCGCGTTTGACGCCACCAGTCCGTCCATAGAACGGATCTGGCCTCTGGTTTCACGGCACCGTGCACGACTGCGCGGCCGTGCGTCATTACGCTTGATCGAGGTTTCTCATGTTTCTCGCACGATGGTTCATGGCCGCTGCACCGCTGCTGGCATGGACGGCGCTCGCGTCGCCATGGGCATTGGCGCAGGGCGCGGCTTCTGCGCCGGCCGCGGCTCCACCTGACCCACTGAATGCGGAGGCAGCGGTACCTGCTGTGTCCGCACCCCGCACGTTCGATCATTACCAGGCCTACCGCGACGCTGGCCCCGCGCCGTGGCGCGAGACCAATGCGGCTGTCAGCCCAAAGCCGGGCGCTGCTTCCGGGCACGACGCACATGGCGCTCACGCTGGGCCTGCAGGGCATGCAATGCCCGCGAGCGAGCCCGTGGTCTCCCCAGCCAAGCCTGCCGGCGACACCATGCCCGGCATGCATCACCACTGAGGAGGCCGCCATGTTGAATCACTCCACGCGTCGCCTTGTACCCGGTGCGCTGGGCGCGCTGGCTGCCGTGCTGCTGCTGGGCGGCTGCGCCACCGTCACCCAGGACAGCGGCTTCAAGACCGTTGCGGATGTCGCTCGCGACCGGCTCGGCAAGGACGCCACCTGGCAGCGCTCACCCGAAGCCCGCGACAGCGCCGCCCGACGCACGCGCGATCTGCTTGCCCAGCCGCTGACGATGGACAACGCCGTGCAGATCGCACTGCTGAACAACCGCGGGCTGCAGGCTTCGTACGCGGAGCTTGGCCTGTCCGAAGCCGCACTCGTGCAGGCCAGCCGCTTGCCGAATCCGGGCTTCAGCTTTAAGCGCACGCGCAGCGGCGATGACTTGTCGATCGAACGCACGTTCTCGCTGTCGTTCCTGAGCCTGCTGACGCTGCCGGTGGCTGCGCATATCGAAGGGCGCTACTTCGAGCAGACCAAGCTGCTGGTCGCCAACCAGATGCTGCAGGTGGCAGCCGACACGCGCCGCGCTTACGTCAATGCCGTAGCCGCAGAGCAGTCTGCACGTTACGCCGAGCAGGTTCAGCAAGCGGCAGAAGCCGGTGCCGAATTTGCAAAGCGTCTGGCCGCTGCCGGCAACTTCAGCAAGCTCGACCGCGCGCGCGAACAGGCCTTCTATGCCGAAGCCAGCGCCAACCTCGCGCGCATGCGCCAACAAGCCCAAGCCGAACGCGAAGCGCTCATCCGTCAACTCGGCGTGTGGGGTGCGGACACGGGCTTCAAGTTGCCCGAGCGTCTGCCTGACCTGCCGAAGGAGCGTCCGGAACTCCAGCAGATCGAGGCCTACGCGCTGCGCAACCGGCTCGACATCCAGGCCGGCAAGCTGCAGGTCGAGGGTCTTGCCTCGTCACTGGGGCTGACGAAAGCCACGCGCTTCATCAACGTGCTGGACCTCGGCTATGTGCGCAACAGCAAGTCCAATGAGCCGCGAGAAACGGGCTACGAGATCGGCCTCGAGATCCCGCTGTTCGACTGGGGTGGTGCCCGCGTGGCGCGTGCGCAGGCGATCTATATGCAGGCCGCCGATCAACTCGCCGACACGGCCGTGCGGGCACGCTCCGAGGTGCGTGAGTCGTACGTGCGCTACCAGACCGCGTACGACCTCACGCGCCATTACCGCGACGAAGTGGTGCCGCTGCGCAAGACCATCTCCGACGAGATGCTGCTGCGCTACAACGGCATGCTCGTGAGCGTGTTCGAGCTGCTGGCCGATGCACGCGAACAGGTCAATGCCGTCAATGGCTACATCGACGCGCTGCGCGGCTACTGGCTCGCGCAGACCGATCTGCAGATGGCGCTGGGCGGCAAGCTGCCGCCGGTCGAGGCCGAAGCCTCCCCTCAATCCCAAGGACACTGAACATGGTTTCCCGACGTCAATTTCTCGGTGGCACGGGCGCGGCCATGCTGGGCGCGGCGATGGTCTCGCGCGCTGGCGCTGCCTCGTTGCCCGAAGCGCCGCTGCAATCGAAGCCCGCCACGCAACCGCCGCTGGCGCCGCCCAATGGCCGGCCCTACAACCCCGTCGTTACGCTCAACGGCTGGACGCTGCCGTGGCGCATGCGTGGCGGCTGGAAGGAGTTCCACCTCGTGGCCGAACCCGTCGAGCGCGAATTCGCCCCCGGCATGACAGGCCACCTGTGGGGCTACAACGGCCAGAGCCCTGGCCCCACGATTGAATGCGTGGAAGGCGACCGCGTGCGCATCTTCGTCACCAACAAGCTGCCCGAGCACACCACGGTGCACTGGCACGGCATGATCCTGCCCGCCGGCATGGACGGCGTGGGTGGCCTCTCGCAGCCGCACATCCCACCGGGCAAGACCTTCGTCTACGAGTTCGAGATGAAGAAGTCCGGCACCTTCATGTACCACCCGCATTCCGACGAGATGGTGCAGATGGCGATGGGCATGATGGGCTTCATCGTCGTGCATCCGAAAGACCCGGCGCTGCATCGCGTGGACCGCGACTTCGTCTTCCTGCTCGCTGCGTACGACATCGACCCCGGCTCGTACACGCCGCGCGTGGCCGAGATGACCGACTTCAACATGTGGACGTGGAACAGCCGGGTCTTTCCCGGCATCGACCCGCTGCCCGTGCGGCTGGGCGACCGCGTGCGCATCCGCATGGGCAATCTCACAATGACCAACCATCCGATGCACATCCACGGCCACACGTTTGAAGTGGCAGGCACCGACGGCGGCTGGGTCCAGCCCAGTGCGCGCTGGCCCGAGGTGACGGTGGACATCGGCGTGGGCCAGATGCGCGCCATCGAGTTCGTCGCCGACAACCCGGGCGACTGGGCCTTCCACTGCCACAAGTCGCATCACACGATGAACGCCATGGGGCACAACGTGCCGACCATGATTGGCGTGCAGCAGAAAGACCTCGCCAAGAAGATGCGCAACCTGGTGCCCGACTACATGGGCATGGGCGAGGCCGGCATGGCCGACATGGGCGAGATGGAAATGCCGCTGCCCGACAACACCCTGCCGATGATGACGGGCCAAGGCCCGTTCGGCGCTATCGAGATGGGCGGCATGTTCACGGTGATGAAGGTGCGTCGCGACCTGCCGCGCAACAGCTACGCCGACCCCGGTTGGTACAAGCACCCCAAAGGCACCGTCGCCTACGAATACACCGGCAACGGCATCGATGAATGAGCGACAACTGAACCGCATCCGAATACGAGACCACCCATGCAGCGCAATCTGATCCGTTCTACCTTCCTGGCCGCGCTCCTTTCAATGGCGGCCATTGTGCACGCATCCGGCAATCACGCCGGGGGCCATGACCACGGCGACGCCGCCATCGGCGAGCCGGGCGACGCCGCGCGCGTCACGCGCACCGTGCGCGTCGACATGGCTGACACCATGCGCTTTACCCCCGCGCAGATCACCGTGCAGCGCGGCGAGACGATCCGCCTCCAGGTCATCAACAGCGGCCGCGTGCGGCACGAGATGACGCTTGGCTCGCCGGCCGACCTGATCGCCCACGCCGAGCAGATGCGCAAACACCCCGAGATGGAGCATGCCGACGCCAACGCCGTCACTGTGGACCCCGGCCAGACCGGCGAGATCGTCTGGCGCTTCACGCAGGCCGGTACGGTCGAGTTTGGTTGCCTACAGCCAGGGCATTTCGAAGCCGGCATGCGCGGCGCTGTACAGGTGCAGCAGGCACGTGTCGGCAAGTCCTGATCGCGCTCTCATTTCTTCTTGCTTACAAGGAGCCCAACATGTTGTTTCGTCATGCCCTGATGCTGGTCGCGCTGCTGGCCGGTGCCCCATTTGCCAACGCCGCGGATGACGCCGCGCCTGCACCGGCTGCTGTTGCGGCAGCCGCACCGCTGTCTGAAGGGGAGGTCAAGAAAGTCGATACTGCCGCCGGCAAGCTGACCATCAAGCACGGCCCGCTGGTCAATCTCGATATGGAGCCGATGACCATGGTCTTCCGCGTTCAGGATCCGGCAATGCTCACCAAGGTGCAGGTCGGCAGCAAGATCCGCTTTACCGCCGAGAAGGTGGGCGGCGCGCTGACGGTGACTGCGCTGGACGTGCAGTAATCGGACGACAAGGAGGCTGGGCCGGTCGGCTGAGATGGCCCAGGCCTCCTGCCCGGTTGCGTGGCTCAAGCCGCCTCTCGAGGTGATTGCCCGGCCACCTGCTGAAAAATGGACGCGCAGCCGGCCCTGCTAAGGTGCGTCGAAGTGTGACGTTATGGCAACAGTTAATGGATCGTGGATTGGGCCCGGTGCTGGCATGGGTGACATTGCCCCAAGAAACAGAAGGCGCCGCAAGAGACTTACGGTAGAGTAACGCCCGCCGCAGATGCGAATGGCGACTGGGGCTGAAACGCTGCCTGATGGGGAGCGCGATCAGTGGCGCGGCGCGTCAGTGGAATATAAAAAGTGGCCCATGTGCCACGTGTAGTCATGCGTGAGTTGGCGACTTCCACTCGAAAAACAACGTCCTGCCATCACACCTGTTGAGGAAGCGCGTCGGCGCGCTTCATCCTTGGGATCCATCTCCGCAATCGCTTGTTTGCTTCATGCCGCATTTCAAATATCGCCTGAGCCGGGTCTCCGCAAAAAAGTTCTGGTACTACTTCTCGAATGCATCGAGTCATTTTCTGGCTCGCGCGACCAAGCACGGAAGAGCTGAGGCGTTTCTGAAAAGAAAAGGCCATCACTGCAGCCGTCAGGATGTACTGGATCGCCTGAATTACTACAACTCCATTTCGGAAACGTTCGGCCCAAGTGGAAATGCAGTTGAGTATTCCAACTTCTTGTTGGAATCCTCAACAAGCACCATTCAGAGCAAAGATCGTAGTATCGGTAGCACGTATTTTTATGATCTGGTTGATCTGATGGACTATTTTGGTCCGGGCTACAACTTCGACTATGACTGCGGAGATGTAACCACCGAGCCGACTGCTCCCGCTTTTGTAAAAAGCCGTCCAATCAAGGACTCTTCGCACAACGGCATTCTTTTGAAGTTGGACGCAATCCGACATTTTTCCTTTGCGCGCGACAATATTGATTTTTCCGACAAAAAATCAATGGCGGTTTTCAGAGGGCCTTGTCATCAGGCGCATCGGCAGGCGTTTGTCGAGCGGTGCCATGACCTGCCGAACGTTGATATCGGTGATATCCGGAAATCCGTGCAGGGGAAGGCAATCTATAGAGCGCCCATGACGATTGCTGAGCAGTTGCAATACAAGTACATCGTCAGCGTTGAAGGGAATGACGTTGCCACCAATCTGAAATGGATCATGTCATCCAATTCGCTGTGCTTCATGCGGCGGCCCCGGTATGAGACGTGGTTTATGGAGGGGAGGCTGATTCCCGATGTTCATTATGTTCTGCTGAAAGATGATTTCTCCGATCTCCAGGAGAAAATGGAGCATTACCAAAAATTCCCGGGAGATGCGCTGAGGATCATTCGCAACGCCAACCAGTGGGTGGCGCAGTTCCTGAACCGCGACCAGGAGCGCCTGCTCGGTTTGATGGTCATCGCGAAGTATTTCCGCCTGTCCGGTCAACAGGCCTTTTGGTAAGGCGCGGCTGGGTCGACGCGTATAACGTTTGATCCAGGGCAGGGTTGGCGTCAGGGTGGATCGGCAGGCAGTGCGGCGGCGCGCTACACTCTTTGTCTTTCGCCGTCTCCGTACGATTCCCTGCCATGACCGCGTCTGTCGACACGCGCACCCCTGCGCCCACTTCCGCGCAATCGCTTTCCCCCGAGCAACAGGCATTTTTCAACGAGCACGGCTACCTCGTCCTGCGTGGTCTGGCCAGTCAGCATGAGTGCGCCACCTTGCTGGCGGCCGCCCAGGATGCGCTGGCGCGCGCCATTCCGCCCGTAGAACTGGAAACCGACGTCGGCTATGCCGGCGCACCCACCTCGCGCGAGGCGGAGGGCGGCCACACCGTGCGCCGCCTGCTCGACGCCGATTCGCGCGGCACGCCCTACACTGAATGGGCACGCGATGCGCGTGTTGCCGGGCCAATCGCACAGTTGATTGGTAGCCCGGTGCACCTCTCGCTTGCGCACCACAATTGCGTGATGACCAAGCATCCGGCCTTCGGCACGGCCACCCATTGGCATCGCGATAGCCGCTATTGGTCGTTCGCGCGCAATGCATTGGTGTCGTCGTGGCTGGCGCTGGTGGAAGAGACCGTCGACAACGGCTGCCTGTGGGTCATCCCCGGTAGCCACATGCTCGAATTGCCCGCCGAGCGTTTCGACGCCAAGCTGTTCCTGCGCCAGGATCTGCCCGAGAACCGGGATCTGATCGACACCGCGCGCCCCGTACCGCTGCTGCCCGGCGACGTGCTGCTCTTCCACTGCAACACCTTCCACGCGGCGCGCGCCAACCAGACCGGCACGGTCAAGTTCTCCGCCGTCTTCACGTACTACGGCCCTGACAACTACCCGCTGCCGGGCACGCGGTCGTCTGCGCGGCCTGATCCACTGGTTGGTTGAGGGGAGCTGGGGGAGCGATCAACGTTTGCTCTCCCCCGTTTGTAGGTGTGCGGCGGACAGATTCGTGTCACGCGTCTTTGCTAAGGTGAACCTCCAACGACGATGAACGGGGGAACACCATGCCGATTCAGGAAGTGACACACGGCGCGCACGTGATCCTGGTTGATTCGCTGCAGCGTGACGACCGCCGCTGGACGGCGCGTTTCCAGGTCTGCCGCGCAGGCCACGTCGTGTGTGACTGGGAGGACGTTGAGATGCCGGAGGGCTTCATCTCCGCGCAACTTGCCGTGAGCGCCAGCGTATTGCTGGCCGAGCACCGCCTCTCCAGCCTGTCGTCGCATTGATCAGAACGCCCGCCATGCAGCGGGCGTTTTTTCATGCACGTTCTTGCGCTTGCCGCGGGTGCCCAATTCCTGGTGTGCCCCATTCATCGCACGCAAGCGACCGTTTGCACCCAGCAGCCTGCACTTCGTCGCACCGTAGGCGACGCCTCCCAGGCCCCTGCCTAGACTGCCTCCTGACTGCCGGAGCCCGATCCGGCCATGCCAACTCAGGAGACTTCCATGACTGCACTGTTCTCGGCACCGCTGATGTCCCGCGCAGGCGCCACCTTGGTGTTGATGCTGGCCGCAGCTGGCGCATCCGCCGCCACGCTCACTGTTGTCGTTGAAGGCGCGCAGGGCCGCCAGGGCGCGGTGCGCGCTGCGATGTTCCGCGATGCCGCCGGCTGGCTCAAGCCCGATACCGCCGTCCGCGCAGACATTGCCGTGCTCGACAGCGTGTCCGGCAACAGCGTCACCTTCGTCTATCCGGATCTGCCGGCGGGGCGCTACGCGCTGTCGGTCTTTCATGACGTCAACAACGACGGCAAGCTCGGCACCAATCCGGCCGGCATTCCCGTCGAGCCCTACGGCTTCAGCCGCGACGCAAAAGGCCGCTTCGGCGCGCCGTCCTTTGACGATGCTGCGATCGACGTACAAGCCGACCAGCGTGTGACCATCCACCTACACTGACATTGAACCGGGGGCTTGCCATGCAACGCCGATCGTTTGTTGGGGCTGCTCTGGCGGCCTTGGGTGCCGCACCGTTTGGGCTGACGCTGCAAGATGTGATGGCGGCCAGCATCGACCCGTGGGCCGCAGGGTTTGCCGCCGCTCGCACGCAGTATCCGTGGCTGGCGGGTTACCAGGGCGCCAGCACGGACATGCCAACCAGCGCGCTCAAGGTGGAGGGCACGTTCCCGCCCGCCCTGCGCGGTGCGTTCTACCGCAATGGCCCCGCGCGGCACGAGATTGGCGGGGTGCGCTACCACCACCTGTTTGACGGCGACGGCATGATCCAGCGCTACGACATCAGTGAACAGGGTGTCACGCATCGCGGCGTGTTCGTGCGCACCGACAAATTCGTCGCCGACACCGCCGCAGGCAAGCCGCTGCGCGCCACGTTCGGAACCGCCAACCCCGACATGGAGCCGGTCACCACGCCCGACAGCATCAATGTGGCCAACACCAGCCTCGTGATGCACGGCGACGAGATGCTCGCGCTGTGGGAGGGCGGTTCGGCCACGCGCGTCGATCCGGATTCGCTGCGCACGCTGGGCGTGCAGACCTGGCGCGATGACTACAAGGGCATGCCGTTCTCCGCCCACCCCAAGGTGGAGCCCGATGGCACGCTGTGGAACTTTGGCGTGAGCAGCGCGGCGGGCTTGCTGACCGTGTACTGCGTGGGCGCGGATGGTGCGCTCAAGCGTGTGCAATCGGTCAAGGTGCCTGACGTGGCGATGGTGCATGACTTTGCCGTGACGCAGCACCATCTGGTGTTCCTGCTGCCGTCGTTCGTCTACGACGTGGAGCGCTCGCGTGAGGGGATGTCGTTTCTCGATGCACATGTGTGGCGCCCCGAGCTGGGCATGCGTGCGCTGGTGCTCGACAAGAACGACGTCACGCGCATGCGCTGGTTGCAACTGCCTGCTGGCTTTGTGTTCCACCTCGGCAATGCGTGGTCGTCACCGGATGGGCAGGAAATCCACCTGGACTACGTACGCTCGGACGACGCCACCATCGTCACCACCACGCTGCGTGAACTGATGCGCGGGCAGATTCGCCCGGCACCCGGCGCGCGCCTGACGCAACTGCATCTGAACTTGCGCACTGGCCGTGCCGAGCAGGTCATCACCGAGCATGTGGCGGAGTTCCCGAAGGTCGATGCGCGCCGCACGGCCTTGCGCCACCGCGCGTTGTTTACCGTGGCCCACACGGCGCCGTCCGGCAATGCGCAGGCGCTGCACGGCTTCGACACGGTCATGCGTTTCGATACGGACTCAGGGCAGGTGCAACAGTACCGCTTCGGGCACCGCGTGATGGTGGAAGAACACGTGTTCGTGCCGGCCTCGGCCAACGCGCGTGAGGGCGAGGGCTGGTTGATCGGCACGGTGTTTGATGTGGATGCCGGCTGCACCAAACTGACCGCGTTCGATGCGCGGAACGTGTCCGCCGGACCGGTGGCCGTGGCAAGCCTGAACGGCGTGGCGCCGCTGGGCCTGCACGGACTATTCCGCGCGGTCTAGCGCAGTAGGTGGATCAAAGCGGGCTGGTGATCAGGCCATAGATCGTGCGCACGCCGCTCACGTAGTTGCCCATGCGCAGGTTCTCGTTGGCGGCATGCTGGTTGTTGTCGGCATTGACCAGGGGGATGATCGCAAACGGCACCTGCAGCACACCCACGATTTCTGCGGTGGGCACCGTCCCGCCCATCATGCGGATGCGGACCGGCACGGGGTTGGTGCCATAGCTGTCGGTCAGCGCCTTGTAGGCCCACTTGCCCACCGCCGAGTCGATCGGCGAGCCGGCGGCGTCTGCACCCTCGGTCTGATACGAGAAGCTGGCGAGCTTGTCGTAGCGGTTGCGTTCTTCGTCCGTCGGCGTGGTCTTCACGAGGTGGTAGCCCTGGCGCACGATGTGGTCTTCGATCAGCTTGCCGAGGTAGGCCGCGCTGGAGTCCGGCGTGGTGCGCAGGTCCAGTTCGGCGACGGCCTTGTCGGGCACGATGTTCGCCACCTTGTCACCCACCGCTGCGGAGGCCATGCCGCGCACGTTCAATGACGGGTACTGCATGGCTTCCTGATAGTTGGCCCCGACCTTGTCTGCGTGGGCAATGCCCAGGCGCCGGTTGAGCGCGGCGTCGTCGTCGGGTACGGCCGCCATGATCTTGCGATCGGCTTCGCTGATCTTGACGTGGTCGTAGTAGCCCGGCACGGTTACCCGGCCCTGGTCGTTCTTCATCGATGCCAGCAGGCTGGCCAGCCGCTGCGCCGGGTTGGGCGCGTAGTTGCCGTAGTGCCCGCTGTGCAACGGCACCTTTCCACCGTAGACGGTGAGCTTGGCTTCAGCAGCGCCGCGGTTGCCGAAGATGAGCGTCGGCAGGTTGCTCGCGTGCATGGGGCCGTCGTGGATCACCATGGCGTCGCAGCGCAGGAGGTCATGGTTGGCCTGCATGATCTTGCTGATCGACGGCGAACCTTTCTCTTCTTCGCTGTCGAGAATCACCTTGACGTTGACTGCCGGCTGGCTGCCGCTGGCCTTCAGTGCGTCGATGGCGGCCAGCATCATCATGATCGGGCCCTTGTCGTCGGCGGACGCGCGGCCGAATACGCGCCATTCCGGGTCGAGCGGGCCGCTGAAGAGCGGCGCCGAATCGATTTCTTCCCAGCCGCCCTGCGCGGTCTTGCGCTTGAGGACGGGCGTCCACGGGCTCTTCTGCGCCCACTGCTCGGGAATCACCGGCTGGCCATCAAGGTGCATGTAGAACAGCACAGTCTTGCGCGCGGCATTGCTGTTGGGGAGTTCGGCATACAGCATCGGCTTGCCGTTGTTCGCCAGCTGCCGCGTCGTGAAGCCACGCTTGCGGAACGCCTGCTCCAGCCAGTCGACGTTCTTGCGGATGTCTGCTGGGGCGATGGCGTCGTTGGGCAGGGACAGCAGGTCGAAGTATTCGCGGTAGGTCGCCTGAGCGTAGCGTTCGGCATCCGCCGTCGAAAGATCGGCGGCGCTGGCCAGGCTGGCGGTGCCGAGCAGCACGGCAGGCAGCCACGCCAGCAGCAGGCGACGCGGGGTTTGGCGGGCGAAAGCTGCGCGGGCGGCGAGCTGAGTGGGCATGGGAAACCTCTACTGGTCAGACAAGGTCGCTGCAGTTTGGACAAGCGCGACCTATTTGACCATCGGAGTTTCCCTAAAGGATGAAGCTCCGCAGCCCGGCGATGCCTTATCGGAACGCCGGCTCGTCGAAGCTGCGCAGCTTGCGCGAGTGCAGCGCTTCGACACCGTTCTCACGCAGCAGGCGTACGGTTTCCATGCCGATGGCCAAGTGCTGGCTCACGCGCTGGCGATAGAACAGGTTGGCCATGCCCCGTAGCTTCAGTTCGCCGTGCAGCGGCTTGTCCGACACGCACAGCAGGGTGCCGTAGGGCACGCGCAGGCGGAAGCCGTTGGCGGCAATCGTGGCGCTTTCCATGTCGATGGCAATCGCGCGCGACTGGTTGAAGCGGCTGTACAGCGCCTGGTACTTCAGCTCCCAGTTGCGGTCGTCGGTGGAGACCACGGTGCCGGTGCGCATGCGCGATTTCATGTCGGCGCCGGACAGCCCGGTGATGCGCGCGACGGATTCCTGCAGCGCCACCTGAATCTCAGCGATGGGCGGCACAGGCACCCACGGCGGCAGGTCCTGGTCGAGTACGTGGTCGTCGCGCACATAGGCGTGGGCGAGCACGTAATCCCCCAGTTGCTGCGAACGGCGCAGGCCGCCGCAGTGGCCGATCATCATCCAGCAGTGCGGACGCAGCACGGCCAGGTGGTCGGTGATGGTCTTGGCGTTGGACGGGCCCACGCCAATGTTGACCAGCGTTACGCCCAGGCGGTCTTCGCGCACCAGATGGTAGGCGGGCATCTGCGGCAGGCCCTTGATGCGGTGCGCGTCATCTGGGGCGGGCGTGCCGAGTTCGTGCACGGTGTCGCCGGGTTCGACAAAGCGGATGTAGCCCTCGTCGTTGCCGTCTTCCATGAGCTTGCGGCCGAGCGCGGCAAACTCATCGACGTAGCGCTGGTAGTTGGTGAACAGCACGAAGCGCTGGAAGTGCTTCGGGTGCGTTGCCGTGTAGTGGTACAGGCGCTGCAGGGCCAGGTCGACGCGCTCGGCGGTGAACATCGACAGCGGTTGCGGCTCGTCGTCGACCGGGCGGTAGGTGCCGTTGGCGATGGAGTCGTCGATCTGCGCGAGGTCGGGCAGCGTGAACGCGCCACCGAGCGCGCGCGCCTGTTCGGGCGTGATGTCCACGGTGGAGGCTTCCACCACGAACGGCAGCGGAATCGGCCGGTTGCTTACGCCCACCACCACGGGGCTGTTGTGATAGTGCAGCAGCCGCTCGATCTGCACGCGGTAGTACTCGCGGAAGAGATCCGGCCGCGTGAGCGTGGTGCCGTAGACGCCCGGATACGCCACCGTGCCCCACGACGGCCGCGCATCGCTCACCAGCGTTTTCGGGTCGACGGTGATACCGAGGTACGGGTAGCAGGCGGAGCCGTCTTCGCTGCAGTCTTCACCGCGCGCGAAGGCGAGGAAGCGATCGCGAATCGTCTGCGCGGAGCGCTCGTAGATGGCGGTGATGCGCTCGACGGCGGTGTTGGCGTCGGTGCAGATCGCCAGGTCGTGCGCGGGATAGAGATGGGCGGTGGCGCGGGTATCGGTCATGTTTCGATGATACCGGCGTTTTGTGAACGCAAGATAGCCACTTACCTACGCAACTGCGCTACGTCACCGCATCTGCAGCGGGGCGGGCCCGCCAGCGCAGGAAGCGCTTCCAGGTCGACATTTCCACCTGCGGCGTGGAGGTTGCACGCCACCAATTGGGCAGTGCCTCAATCCCGCTGCACAGCAGGAAGTACAGCACGGCAACGGCGCCGAACACCTCGGCCGGATACGCCACGGTGCGGCTGTTGACCTGGCCCGCGGCGGTGGACAGCTCCACCACGCCCACGATGTACGCCAGTGACGTGTCCTTGACCGTCGACACCCATTGATTGGCCAGCGACGGCAGCATGATGCGCCACGCCTGCGGCAGCACGATCGTCAGCAGCGCCTGTGTGGGCCGCATGCCCAGCGCCAGCGCCGCATTGCGCTGCCCGGCGCCCACCGCGCGCAGGCCAGCCCCCATGCTCTGTGCGATGTAGGCGGCACCCACGGCGGCCAGGGCGGTGACCACGGTGGCGGTTTCCGGCACGGCCACGCCCAGCGCCATCGGGATCAGGAAGTACGCCCAGAACATCAGCATCAGCACGGGGATGGCGCGCAGCGTTGCCAGCGTGCCGCGCAGTGCGCGTGCCAGCCAGCGCAGGTTCGGCATGGCTTCCAGGCGATCCAGCAACAGCGCACAGCCGACCCCCACCACCGTGGCTGTCACACAGGCCAGCAGCGCCATCCACAAGGTGAGCGCCGCCCCAGACAGCGGCCCGTTCGGATACGGGCCGACCAGCAAATACCGCAGGTGCAGCAGGATGGCCTCTGCCGTCATGCCGCGGCTCCAATCGGCCCAGCCGCCGAAGCGGCCACCCACCCCAATCGGCGCAGCACCAGCGGCGCTGCCCACTGCAGCAGCAGGATCACCACCGCATACAGCACCGTTGCCACGGCAAAGGCCTGGAAGGCGAGCAGCGTATCGGTTTCGACCTGCCGCGCGCTGTAGGAGAGTTCTGCCAGCCCGATGCCCATGGCCAGCGAGGTGTTCTTGATGGTGTTGGCGCATTGCCCCAGCAGCGGCAGCGCCGATACGCGCAGCGCCTGCGGCAGCACCACGCGCAGAAAGGCCGCACGCGGCGTGAAGCCGAGCGACAACGCCGCCTCACGCTGCCCGTGCGGCACCGCCCGGATGCCGGCGCGCAGTTCTTCCGAGAAAAAGGCACCGGCATACAGCGCAATGCCAAATGCCGCCGCCAGGAATTCAAACGACGGCGCCGGCAGCCGCCAGCTACCCAGTGCGATGCCGTTCCAGCCCGTGATGGCGCCGACCACGTTCTCGCCCAGCAACTGCGCGGCCCCGAAATACCAGAAGAACAACTGCACCAGCAGGGGCGTCTTGCGCAGAAAGGCAATCAGCCCGCGCGCGGGCTGGTACAGCCACGGTTGGCCGCTGGCGCGCAGGGCGGTCAGCAGCAGGCCAATCGCCAGGCCGCCGGCGATGGCCGCGGCTGATACCAGCAGCGTCATTCCAAAGCCCTCCAGCATCCAGCCGAGGTAACGCGGCGGCAGGGGCTGGAGGAACGCCGGCAGGCTCAAGCTCACTTGGTGCTGCCGATCACGAAATCACGCGGCAGCGGTGCGGTGCTCTTCGGGCCAAACCAGCGGTCATAGATGCGGGCGGCGGTGCCGTCCTTTTCCAGGCCCTGCAGGATCTGGTCGACCGAGGCGGTGAGTTGCGCCTCGCCCTTGGGCACGCCCACGCCCATGTATTCACGCGTCAGCACGAACGGCGAGATTTCCAGCTCGCTGCGATTGGGCAGCGTGGCCAGCAGCGCGCCAAGCTTGGCGCCATCCTGCGCGAACGCCTGGATGGCACCGCTGCGCAGCGCCGTCAGTGCCAGCGGGGAGTCGTCATAGGCAATCACGCGCGCGTTGGGATAGCCGTCGCGCAGCGTGGTCTCCTGCGTGGTGCCCTTGTCCACGCCCAGGCGGATGCCATCCTTCTTCAGGTCATCCGGCTGCTTGAGGAAGCCCTTCTTGGCAATGAACTGCAGGCCGCTCGCAAAGTACGGCGTGCTGAAGTCGATCTGCTTCTTGCGCTCGTCGGTAATCGTGAAGTTGGCGGCAATCAGGTCGACCTTGCCCGAGGTCAGCAGCGGCACGCGGTTGGCCGGGTTGGTGGCGCGTAGCTCCAGCTTCACGCCCAGCTTCTTGGCGATTTCCTGTGCGTAGTCGACATCCAGGCCGACCGGCTGGCCGGTCTTGGCATCGGCATAACCGAATGGCGGGTTGGCGTCGAATACGCCCACGCGCAGCACGCCGGCCTTCTTGATGTCGTCCAGACGATCGGCCCGGGCCGCCGGCGCGTGCAGCACCGCCACCGCCAGCGCTGCCCCGATGACCACGCCCACCGCCTGACGCGCAGCGCGTGCCAACCCCTGCAACGAAAAACGCCCCGAAAATTCTGCTTGCATGACGACCCCCTGAAGATTTTGAGGGGCCCAGCGTAAGGTGGATGCTGCACCGCGCAAACGAATTCGTTGGCAGATCGATATGCGTGCTGCCCTGTTGTGGGGCAAGCGGC
Organism: Ralstonia sp. RRA; assembly: GCF_037023145.1. Taxonomy (NCBI): domain Bacteria; kingdom Pseudomonadati; phylum Pseudomonadota; class Betaproteobacteria; order Burkholderiales; family Burkholderiaceae; genus Ralstonia; species Ralstonia sp. RRA. The sequence goes on from NZ_CP146092.1 coordinate 728,399, forward strand.
CCCGCATGGTGCTTCAGTTTTTACATTTACCGCCGATAGCGCTTGACAGGTGATCGAGCGTGCACCGGGCATTCACCCATCGCAGCGGCGCAGCCGATACACTGGCAAAAAAGAAAAACAGGCACAAACAGACGGGGGAAGTACAACGTGAACCAACCGGCTGGCGACAACCTCCGCCGGCATTCTCTCGGGCATTGTGGACACCGGGAGCGCGGATCATGCTGATCGCCGCGCTGGCCTGTGCTGCCCTTGTTTCCATTGCGTTGATCGGCCTGTCATGGCCGCGCCGCGACGACGCAGAAGTCTCCGCCTTCATGCTGCTGGCGCTGGGCACCGCCTTGTGGAGCGGTGCGCGGCTCATGGAGGTGGTCACCTTCGACATGCCCGTGCGCGTGGGCTGGGCCAAGGTGGCCTACCTCGGGATCATGATGGTGCCGGCCGCCTGGCTGCGCCTGGTGCTTGGCCTCACGCGGCCCGAGCTGAATGCGTTGCCGGTGGTGCGCGCGGGCTGGGTGGCCGCGCTGCTCGTGGCCGCGTCCTTCCTGGGGCTGGTTGCCACCAATGAACTGCATCACCTGGTCTGGCTCGACGCGCGCTTTGTCGCCATTGACGGCGTGCAGCGGGCGGTCTTTGAGCATGGGCCAATATTCTGGGTTGGCACCGCTTACAACTACGTGCTGCTGGCGATGAGCCTGGTGCTGCTGACGCTGCCCGCCAGCGAAGCCGTCAACGTGCTGTATGCCCACGCCGCCACGCGTACGCAGGTGCGGCTGGCACTTGTGGGCGGGCAATTGCTGCCGCTGGTGGCACATCTGGCCTATCTGCAACGCTGGACCACGGCCCTGGGTGGTGACCTCACACCCGCCACTTTCGCCATCAGCACCGCGCTGCTCGGCTGGGTCGTCTTGCGCCCGCGCCTGCGCGATACCGCCGCCTACGCGCGCGGCAAGATCATCGAAGCCATGCGCGATGGCTGCATCGTATTGGCGCGTGATGGAACCATCGCCAGCATCAACGCCGCCGCGCGCTACCTGTTGCCTACCGCGCGGCTGCACGCATTGCCGCCCGACGTGCTGAACGTGCCGGGCATCTTGCGCGAGTTTGAGCGCACGCGGCTGCCCAATCGCCACCAGGTCTGGCTGCACGACACGGGCCGCACGCTGGAGATCACGCTCGAAGGATTGATCGATGCGCGTGGCAGGCATACCGGCGTGTTCCTGCTGTTGCGCGACGTGACGGTGGAACAGTTGCAGCGTGCCGGCATGGCCAGTGCGCAAGATGCGCTGCGCGGCGAGTTGCAACGTACGCAGGCCAAGCTCAGCCTGCTGGAGAACGACGTCAACCGTGACCCGCTCACGCACCTGTTCAACCGTCGCTTTTTTGAGACCCAGGCACCGCGCCTGCTTGACCACGCGCGCCGCGACAGTCGCCCCGTCACGCTTGCGCTGTTCGACATCGATTGCTTCAAGCAATACAACGACACCTACGGTCACCTGCAGGGCGACGACTGCCTGCGCATGGTGGCCGACACGCTCGGCATGGCCTGCCGCCATCCCGATGATTTCATCGCCCGCGTGGGCGGCGAGGAATTCATCGCCATGCTGTTCGACCTTAGCCTGGACGATGCGCGCGGTGCCGTGGCGCGCGTGGTGGCCACGGTGGCCGAGCGGGCGCGTCCGCATGCGGCTTCCATCGTGGCGCCGTACGTGACGCTGTCAGCTGGCGCGGTGACAGTGACGCCAAATGGCGAACGCCTGGACGTGCTGTTCGAGCACGCGGATACGGCGCTCTACGAGGCCAAGCGCAACGGGCGGAATACGTTCCGTTTTCATCATGCTGCGTTGGGGTTGCGCAGTGTTGTGGGTGGGGAATGAGTCGGCAGCTGTAGTCAGGTTCAGATTGACGGTGCTTTGGGAAACCGCATAGAAAACAGCGCGTATTCCCCCACCACAGATTCGCATTGAATGCCGCCGTCAAATGCCTGCATTACGCGTCGGCAAAATGTGAGCCCAATGCCTGAGCCCTTGCCATGCCGCTTGGTGGAGAAGAAGGGATCGAAGATGCGGCGTTGGATCGTGGGCGGAATACCTGTCGCGCTGTCGCGCACCTCCAGCACGTAGCTGTCTTCCGTTTGCCGGCACGCAATCTCAATATGTCCTTTGCGCGCGATCTGGATGGCGTGCAGCGCGTTTTTCAGAAGATTGAACAGCACGTAGATCAGCAGGGTATTGGAGCCGATGAAACGCCAGTCCGCGTTGAAATCGTGGACTTCCACGCGTTCTCTTTCTCCCGACTGAAATGGGTACTGGGCCAGCGCAACGTCGACGCATTCGCGTAGCGAATGGCGGGCGAAGTTGCGGCGGTCCAGTTGCTCCAGCGTGACGGAAGCCAGCGCCATGTCGATCACACCATGTGCCGAAGCGACTTCGGAAGAGATGGTTCCCGCCAGCTTGGACACGCGCTCGAGCACGCCCGGATGAGGCGGCGGCTGATACAGGCCATGTTCGACCGCGAGCTGGTATCCGTGGAAGAGTTCGGGCCATGCCCGTGCGATTTCCGCGGCCTGCAGGCGGATAGTCGTCAGGGGTGTGCGTACTTCGTGCGCGACGGTGGCCGCGAGCGCGTAGGGCCGCATCAGGTCAAACATGATGATGCCGACCGCGATGGTGCCAGGGGCAATGGCCAGCGGTAGTACACCGGGCGGGTAGATCGCCACGCCGTAGTTTGTGACGTAGTCCACCGCCGACAGAGAAATCAGCCCGATGCCAAACAGGCAAGTCCGCAACCGTTTGCGTTTTTCGGCTGTGGCATGTTGTTGGCCCACATACAGCAGCCACATGCTGCGCGATACCAGCGCCAGCGTCTGGGCGATATGCACCGCCTCCAGTGGGCCAGCTTTGGGATAGAAGCCGAAGTGGAAATGCTGCACGCCGGTGATGACCAGATCGCTGCTGAGCAGGAACACAATGAGCACGGCATCCAATGCGTACGACGTGATCAGCCAGCGTTGCTGCTCCGGGTATTCCGCCACTTCTGTTGCAAAGTGGTAGAGCGTGGTGGGCAGCACAAGAATCGCCACCCAGCCCGCTTTGGCCAGCATCTGTGCGGTACCGATGTCGCTCGCCTGAAACAGAAAGGCCCACAGCCCCTGCCATACGCTGATAAGAACGGTCAGGCAGAAAAATACCCGGCCTGCGCGCGTTCGCCATCGCGTCGTAAGCACGTGGATGCCGCAGAGCAGGAAGAGGGACGAAACAAAGATCGGTAACAGCGCGTACATGGAATGTGAGGCCGGTCAGGGGCGATATTCACGACGCAAAATGTCGACGGTTCTCAAAAGTAACGATTGCTGCAGGGTTTGCGAGCGTTCAGGAGCCGTGTGTTTTAAGCAATGCGATTTGGAATGGGCTGCATAGCTGCCGTGCGCCGTGTGGTACATCGAAACAGAAATAGAGCGTATCGCGTGGGGTAGTCAATTTGCCTGTTACAAAGCTTAACGAGCGTCGCAAGAATGGGAGTGTGCGCGGGTTTCCGCGCATGCGCGGCTGCCGCCTGCAGCCAATCCATTCACGGAGCACACAATGCCGACAGGCCAATCCATTGACGCAGTGATTGATCAGTACCTGCGCAGCGCAGATCTTTCCGCCCCATTTTCTGCACACCAGACTTTCCACCATGCGTTCGATGTGTATTTGAAAGATTCCAACGCTTTTGCCAACACCTATTTCTCTCGCTATTTCGAATGGCAGGGTGTGGCGCGTGAGCGGTGGTTTTATGAGTGCATTGATGCAAACCTGGTGGGCGGCAATCTGATCTTCATCACAAAGCGGGCGCATCAGGAGTTTGTGCAGGAAACGTTTCCGTTCCAGCGGGTCGACTGCTATCTGAATACGTTCCGTGTTCGGTCCTGCTCGGCGTATCTGGTGTTCCGCTTCATGTCCGGCGGTCGACTGGTGTCGCTGGGGTATCAGCAGATTGTCATTGCGAGCACGGATCGCAACATCCAACGCATACCGGCGCACATCATGCAGCGCGCCAAGCAGTATGAGTTGATGGAGCCTGCGCAGATGGCTGCATAACGGCGTGGCGTAAAGCCTTGCTAAATCGTTGAGGGTTGGGGAAACCGCATGGAGAACAGCGTGTATTCCCCAACTACCGACTCGCATTGAATGCGGCCACCGAACGCATGCATGACGCGGCGACAGAACATCAGGCCCACGCCGGCCCCCTTGCCGTGATGCTTGGTGGAAAAGAACGGATCGAAGATGCGGCGAAGCACCTTCGGCGGAATGCCGGTCGCGTCGTCACGCACTTCCAGCACATAGGCATCGCCCTCACGCCGGGCGGAAATCTCGATCTGCCCCTTTCGGGCGATCTGGATGGCGTGCAAGGCGTTCTTGATGAGATTGAACAGCACATACATCAGCAACGTATCTGACCCGACGAAATGCCAGCCGGCGTCGAACTCGCGGACGCGTACCCGCTCACGCTCGCCTGGTTGAAATGGGTACTGCGAGACGGCCATGGCAACGCAGTCGTGCAGCGAATGCGCGCAGAACGTGCGCTTGTCGAGGCGCTCCAGCGTGACCGAGGCCAACGCCATTTCAATGATGCTGTGCGCGCTGGCAACTTCTGCGCTGATTGCACCGGCCAGTTTGGACACGCGCTCAAGCATGGCAGGCGAAAGTGGTTCGCGGTCGTTGCACAGTCCGTTGTCGACGGCCAACTGGTAGCCACGAAACAGATCAGGCCATGCGCGCGCGATCTCGCTTGCCTGCAGTCGGATGGTCGCGAGCGGTGTGCGGACTTCGTGGGCTACCGTGGCGGCCAGTGCGTACGGATGCATCAGGTCGAATTTCACGACGCCCACCGCGATGATGCCCAGGCTGGCGGCAATGAAGATCACACCGGGTGGATAGAGCGCGGCACCGTAGTTGACCGCGTAGTCTGCAGCGGAGAGGCTATAGAGCCCCAGGCCGAACAGGCAGACCCACAAGCGTTTGCGCTTTTCTGCCGTGGCATGTTGTTGGGCGGTATAGAGCAGCCACGCGCTGCGCAGCGCCAACACCACTGTTTGGGCGACATGAACGGCTTCCAGCGGGCCGGCCTTCGGATAGAACCCGAACGAAAAATGCCAGACGCCGGCGATCACCCAATGAGTGCCCAACAGCAGCGCGATCAGTACGGCATCAAGCGTGTACGAGGCGACGATCCAGCGGCGTTCTTCCACCCGCTCGGAAATTTCCGCCATGAAGTGATAGAACGCCGTCGGAACAATCAGAATGGCGACCCAGCCGAGCTTGGCCAGGAGATGTGCCACGTCGGCATCAGTGGTCTGGAACAGGAACGCCCACAGTCCCTGCCAGAGGCTGGTAAGCGCGGTCATGCTGAAGAACGCCAGGCTGGCGCGCGTCCGACCGCGTGTGCTCAGCACATACACGCCGTAGAACAGGAACAGCGACGAGACGAAAGCGGGAAGGAGGGCGTACATGTTGGCCGGAAGCCGGCGTAATGCACCGGGCACCACTACCGACACGGGCTGTCGGCGACCCTCAAGAGTACTGTCTTTCTCCGCCCTCGCGCACGGGTTCCGATGTCACATCTTTTTCATTCTGGCTTAAACGAAATCCTAAGAAGGGCGCCCTGCAAGGACCCCCCTCCAACGGATGGAACAAAACGTACTAGACCGCTTCGACCATCATCGCGTCGATGGCAAACGAATGGTCCGGTGCCACGGCAAAGTACTGGCGGGCTTCGTCGGCGGCGCGGTCGAACAGGTCGCGGATGGCATCGGCGCGCACTTGCGGTGTGCGGATGCGGCCAATCCAGGAGTCAAAGGACATCGTCAGCTTCCAGGTGCGCTGCGCGCCCGCCTGGAAGCCTGCTTCGGCCAACATGGCCTGCCATTCGGAGACACGGTAGTCGCGCACGTGTGACGCATCGCGCAGCACCTCGGCGGTTTGCAGTAGCGTGTCGAGCAGCGGGGTTTCCGGCGCAACGATGTCGACGATGACGAGCTTGCCGCCGGGTTTGAGCACGCGGCGCGCCTCGGCCAACCCTGCGCGTACGTCGTACCAGTGGTGCGCGGAGAAGCGCGTGGCGACGATGTCGAATGCGCTGTCGTCGAAAGGCAGGGTTTCTGCGCGGGCCGCTTGCGTATGCAGTTGCTTGAGGCCGCGCTTGGCAGCCTCAGCGGCCACCACGGCCAGCATGTCTTCCGACAGGTCGACGGCGACCAGGGCCGCCACATGCGGCGCCATGGCAAAGCTCACATGCCCGCCACCGCAGCCGAGGTCGAGCACCTTGGCGTGCGGCATCGACTGCGCCAGCGCGGCCAGCGCTTCCAGGTCGGCGCCCTGGGCATGTACGGCACTGGTCAGATAGGCCTGGGCCACCTGGCCGAATTGCTGGTCGACGAGTCGATGCTGCTGCATGGCTGCTCCGGTGTTCTTGTGAGGACGTGGAGCGGCCAGTGTAGAAGCGTGGCCCGTGCAGCGAAATTCGCGATTGGCGAAATGGGGTATCGCGCGAGCCGCTTTAGACGAAGCGGAACAGCTTCGCGGGCGTGTCGACCAGCACCTGCTTGCGATCTGCCGCGTCCGGCAACAGCACGTCAACAAAGGCCCACATCTTGTCGTAGGTGATGCGCGATTCGAATTGCGTGTGCGGCCAGTCGCTGCCCCAGACCAGGCGATCCAGGCCCAGCGAATCCTTGAGGCGCGGCATGGCGGCCACGGCGATGGCTTCACCGCGGCCATTGTCGCCATTGCGGTAGGCACCCGAAATTTTCACCCACACGCGGCGCGTGCGGCCGGCGGCGAGCAGCGCGCCAAAGCCAGGGTCGTCCACGCCCAGGGTGGGGTCGGGGCGGCCGAAGTGGTCGACCACCACGTTCACCTGGGCTTCTAGCAGCGGCGGCAGCAAGGTGGGCAGGCGGCGGGCTTCCACATGGAGCTCGACATGCCAGTCGAGTGCATGCAGATGCGCCAACGCGGCTTGCCATACGGGCGATTTCAACTGCGGGTCCGGTGCGCCGATCAGGTTCAGGCGGATGCCGACGATGCCCTCGGTGCCCATCTGCGCGAGCAGGGTTTCGGGCGCGGTCGGGTCGATGACGGCCACGCCGCGCAGGCGCTGCGGTGCCTGTTTGAGTGCGGCCAGCAGATAGCTGTTGTCGGTGCCCAGAAAGCTCGGCTGGATCAGCACGCCGTTCGACAGGCCATGCGCGTCGAGCTGCGCGAGGTAGGCAGACAGCGGTGCGTCATAGCCCGGCGCATAGCGGCGCGCATTGGCCAGCGGCAAGCCGCGCTCGAACACGTGCGCGTGGGTATCGATGCCGGTAATGCGTGCGGTGCTTTCACGCGCGCTGTTGGTGGCGCACCCGGCAAGAGCAGTGGAACCTAGCATGGCAAGCAACCCGGTGTTGAAGGCACGGCGTGTGGGCATGGGGTCTCCCGATGGCGACGGATGAAGAGCGTCGACATGATGTTGTTGTGGGTGTTCAGGCAGTGACCGCGGCGAGATCGCGGCCGCGTGTTTCGGGCAGCATCAGCACGGCCACGGCGACGATGGCGTACGCGATGGCGGCGTCAATACCGATGGCCGTGCCGAGCGACATCGATGCGCTCATCTTGCCCACCAGCACCGGGAAGGCGGCAGACACTACACGGCCAAAGTTGTAGCAAAAGCCCACGCCCGTGCCGCGCACGCCGTGCGGATACAGCTCGTTGAACAGTGCCCCCATGCTGGCCGGAATGCCGGCGGCAAAGAAGCCGAGCGGAAAGCCCAGCACCAGCATCGCACCGTCAGACAGCGGCACCAGCAGGTACACCAGCACCGTGACCACGCAGCAGCACGAGAACAGCAGGATGTTGCCGCGACGGCCGATCACGTCCAGCAGCCAGGCGCTGGCGACGCAGCCGCACCAGAACGCGAAGATGATCACCGCCAGGTAGCCGCCCGTGCCGAGCACCGACAGGTGGCGCTCCGTCTTCAGATACGTCGGCAGCCATGTCATCAGCGCGTAGTAGCCGCCGTGCGCGCCCACGCCCAGCAGACCGCCGATCAACGTCATGCGCAGCACCTGCGGGCGGAAGATGTCGAGCAGCGGAAAGCGCGAGATCGGCATGGCATTGGCACTCGCTTCCGGCTTGGCTGCCGGCACGGGTTCCTGCACACCCCGGCGGATGTAAATGATGAGCAGCGCCGGCAACAGGCCTGCGGCAAACATCACGCGCCAGGCGAGGTCTGGCTCGATGAGCGAGTACGTGAGCGCGTACAGCAGCACGGCCGCACCCCAGCCCACGGCCCATGCGCTTTGCACGGTGCCCATGGCCTTGCCGCGGTGGCTGGCGCGAATGCTCTCGGCCATCAGCACAGCACCCGCGGCCCATTCCCCGCCAAAGCCGAAGCCCTGGATGGCCTTGAGCACCAGGAACTGCTCGAAGTTCTGCGCAAAGGCCGAGGCGAATGTTGCGATGGAAAACCACAACACCGTGATCTGCAGCGTGCGCACCCGGCCGAAGCGGTCGGTCAGCGCGCCGGCTATCCAGCCGCCCAGCGCCGAGGCCACCAGCGTGACGCCCGACACCAGCCCCGCTTCCGTCTTGTCGATATGCCACGCCGCGATGATGGTGGGAATGACGAGGCTGAACATCTGCACGTCGAGCGCATCGAGTGCCCAGCCGCCAAAGCACGCCCAGAAGGTGCGCTTCTCCCCTTTCGAAATCTCTTTGAACCAGCCGAACATGCGGTCTCCTTCGGGTGACGTGAGCGATGTACTGAAAAGCACATTGCTCTAGTCATCTATATGAATAGAGGAATTCTAGAGCGGGCGACGGGAGGGTGCAGTCGGTGTTAACCCGTGACCGGCTGGCCGCCGGTGCGATCAGGTATGTAGCAGTGCGACGGGCAAATGGGCGAGTACTTGCCCCAGTGCCAAACGCGGCGCGTGCAGCGTTTGCCTGTCAAAGGCGCTGTGCAGCGTCACATGCGACAGGGCCGATGGCAGACAGACCGTGGTGTCGCGCCATGCGCCCGGAGGAAACGCTGGCGTTGAGCTGCGCCCGAGCAACGGCGTGACGTGCAGCGGCACGATGACGACCACGGTCTGCTCTGCGTGCTGACGCGCAAACGCCAGCACGTGTGCGGCAGCGCTGCCGGTGATGGTCAGCGGCTGGTAGCTACCGGACTCGAACACCTCTGGTAACAAGGCGCGCACGCCCAGCGCACGCGCCAGCACGGCTTGCTTGATACGGCCGTCTGCCCAGTGTGTGAGCAGCGGTGCGAGGGTATCGTCGCCGTGCGCGCACAGTGCCCGCAATGTGCGATGGCGCATGGCGTAGTCGACAGGGCGGCGATTGTCAGGATCGACCAGGCTGGTATCCCAGAAATCGGTGCCTTGATACAAGTCGGGCACGCCAGGCAGCGTTGCGCGCAGCACGGTCTGCGTCAGGCCGTTGATGGCGGCGGCCGGCGCCAGTTCCCGCACCAATACCGCCAGCGACGGTAGGAAGTCGGCGGCGGCATCGCCCGTCAGCAGCGTGAAGACGAAATCGCGGCTGATGGCTTCGTACGCGGTGTCGGGTGCAAACCAATCCGTGCGCAGCTTGGCTTCGCGCTGGGCTTTTTCCTGCCACTGCGCGGCGCGTTCTGCCAGCGCGTGCATGGCGCCCGCGTCATGCCAGTCCAGGTCGGCCGGGCACATGCCCACCAGGGTCTGGTACAGCATCCACTGTGCGGCGGGTGAGGGGGCCGGCCCGCTGGGCAGGTGGTGCACCCAGGCGGCATGTCTCGTACGCCACTGGTGGACCGCCGCGAGCCATTGCGCGGGCCGCTCAGATAGCACGGCCAGACGCGCACGTACATCTTCGCCGCGCTTGTGGTCGTGTGTGGCGGTGGTCAGCATGGCATGCGGCCAGGTGTGGGAACGCGCCTGCATGGCGTGATGAAACGCAGCGGTGCTGATGGCAAACTCACCCGGATCGGCGCCGACTTCGTTGCGCGACAGCAGCCGCCCATAGCGGTAGCACGCCGTGTCTTCCACCGCCTTGGCGGCCACGGGCGATGTCAACTGCTGACAGCGCCTGAGTGCCAGTTGGTGCAGCCTGTCATGCCCGGTCGGGTTTGCACCCATCCAGGTATCGAGCCATTGCAGCGCGGCTTGATCGACGTGCCGCAGTCGTGTGGCGGCGCCTGCCATGGCGGCTCGCATGATGGCGGCATCCTGTGCATCGCGCCCGTGAGCGTTGGCATACGTGCGATATACCGGAAAGTGGACGACCACCTCGGCCAGCGCGCGGCGGATGGCGTGCCATGTGATGTCGTAGCTCACGCGCTGTTGCTGCGCCAGCGTGTGCAGTGCGGTGGTGGCCGTGTCCAGGTCCGCTGCGAAGTGCTCGTGCAGGATCTGCCGCCGCGCAGGCAATGCCGTTGCTGAAAAAAGAGCTTCAGAAGCCGGCGCGCCGATCCATTCGAGCCAGCCCTGCGTCAGCGCGGCTTCGCCCTGCGCGTCATGCAGCAGCGCGCCCACCTGGTTCATGAAATCGTAGCCGCTGGTCCCGTCGATGCCCCAGTCGGTGCGCATGGGTTCGTCGCTGCCGAGGATCTTTTCCACGATCATCCACGGCCGGCCGACACGGCGGCTGGCCGGGCGGCCGGCATGCTCGACCAGCAGGCGCCGGCGCAGTTGGCGACAGTAGAGGGCGGGTTCTGCCAGGCCATCGACGTGGTCGATCCGCACACCGTCAATCCACCCCTGGCGATAGAGCCGGAACAGCAGCGCATGCGTGGCTTCGAAGACCTCGGTGCGCTCCACGCGCAGCCCCGCCAGCGACGTGATGTCAAAGAAGCGCCGCCAGTTGATCTCGTCGTTGGCGGTGTACCAACGCGCGAGGCGCCAATGTTGACGCTGCATCAGTGCATCGAGGCGTTCGGGTTGCGCATTGAGCGTGCGCAAGGCGCCGGTGATCTGTGCTGCGCCCGATTCCGTAGCGGCCAGGTTGCGCAGGGCATCGCGCGCCTGCTCTGCCTGATCGCGGCGGGTGCGCAGTGAGCGGACGGCGCCCAGCTGGGCAAAGCGCTCGGCCACGGCATCTGCGGCGGGGCCGGCGTTGTCTATCCGCAGTACCGTTGCGTAGTCCGCCAGGGCAATCGGGAACCGGTGATCGTGGTACGCAATCGCCAGCCGAGCGGTGGCGATGTCGAACGCGAGCCGCAGGTGCCCGGCGGCGAGCGCATCGGCGTAGGTCTCGCCCAGGAACGGGGCGAGCACCTTGTTGCGTAATGCTGGATTGGCTGGTTGCCAATCAATGTCGAAGACGTTGGCGTAAGCGCTGTCGGGGCCCGACTCCAGAACGTCCAGCCACCATGCATTGTGTGCGCCACCCACACTCATGTGGTTGGGGACGATGTCGACGATCAGCCCCATGTTGCGCGTGTGCAGTGCGTCTACCAGTTGCCCCAGCGCAGCTTCGCCACCCAGTTCGGGGTTCACGCGTGTTGGATCGACCACGTCGTAGCCGTGGAGCGAGCCGGGCTGCGCCGTCGTGATGGGGGAGGTGTAGAGGTGCGAAATACCCAGCGCAACGAAATCGTCGAGTCGTGCCCGCGCGTGGTCGAACGTAAAACCGCTGTGCAGTTGCAGCCGTACGGTAGCGCGAGGTATCGGCCGGACCGGTGCAGGTGGCGGCGGTGCGGCAGGCAAGTTCATGGCATGGCCGCGCGTGCGTGAGCGAGGGCCGTCAGGCGTGTCCGCACAACCGGGGTTTGCAGCAGCGCAACGGCAGACCCGGGCAGCCGGCGGCGCCAGTTCGGATGGGTGTCGATGGTGCTCGGCAGGTTGGGTTGCTCGACCAGCCCCAGCAGGTCTTCCAGCGGCGTCAGTGCAAGCGGTGTGGGCGCGGCACCCGTAAAGGCCGTGGCCGCAGTGGCAAAGGCCTGTGCGGTCGCTTGCAGGATGGCATCGGCCTGGGCTGCGGTGGCGCTGCGCACCTGCTCCAGTGCAGTCTGCAGCGGTGCTGTGTCGATGGTCGGTACGCCACCCGCGGCCAGTACGTATCGGTTGTGCTCAACAAAGGCCTTGATCAGTGCTGTGCGATCGGCCATGCGCTGCACGTGCGCCTGGCTCAGGCTCATGCCGACGGGCAGCAGGCCCAGCTTCCCCTGCCAATGCAGGTCATTGCCAATCCACCAGCCAACCAGCGTGGGCAGATCGTGCGTGCTGGTCATGGCCACGGAGGCCGGTGTCCACGTATGCGGCGGGCGGAACGGCGCATGCTCCTGCGCGTAGTCGCGCTCAAACCAGAGAATGCGCATGCCCAGCAGGCCATCGTTGGCCAGCTGATCACGCAGGCCGGCCGGTACGGTGCCGAGGTCCTCACCGATGACGATGCAGCGGTTGCGCCAGGACTCCAGCGCCACGAGCCGCAGCAGGTCTTGCAGTGGATAGCGCAGGTACACACCGTCGAGCGGGCGCGCCCCTTCGGGGATCACCCACAGCCGCATGAGGCCGAGCACGTGGTCGATGCGGATGCCGCCCGGTATGGCCATCACCGCACGCAGCATCTCGATGAAAGCCGCAAAGCCCTGGGTGCGCATCGCCCGCGGGTTGAAGGTGGTCAGGCCCCAGTTTTGGCCCTGTGCGTTGAATACGTCGGGCGGCGCGCCCACCGTTAGCCCGATCAGTAGCGCTTGCTGCTGCGCCCATGCGTGACTGCCGGCGCTGTCGGTACCCACGGCCAGATCGGCGATTAACCCAACGGCCATGCCGGCGTCTTTGGCAGCACGTTGCGCGTGGGCGAGCTGGTGTGCTGCCGCCCATTGCAGGAAGAGGTGGAAGTCGACCTCTTCCTGATGTTCCCGTGCAAAGGCCTGCACAGCCATACCTGCCGGGTCTTGGTATTGCGCGGGCCATTCTTGCCAGTGCGCAGCCCTTTTACCGCTGGCGTGCAGATGGGAGTGCAGCGCCTCAAAGCGTGCGTGATCGAGCAGCGCGCGGCCAGCTGCCGCGCAGTGTGCATGACATGCATTGCGCAGCCGGTGGGCGGTGTCATCGGTGCCCTGCAGCATCCGACGGTGCAGTGCGCGCAGTACCGTCAACCGGGCGGCGCCGCTGGCTTGCCAGTCGATCAGGGTGGCGGCTTCCAGGCGTGCGTAGTCGTCTACCAGCCCGTGGTCGATCACGGCTTGGCGCACGACCTCGGTGCCGAACAGCGCGGCGGGGTCAATCAGCCACGCGTTCAGGAACAGCCGGCTGGACGGTGAGTACGGTGAATATCGATGTGCCTCGGCGCTAAACATGGCGTGCACAGGGCTTAGCGCCAGCGCGTCGGCGCCGTGCTGCGCAAGCTGCTGCGCCAGTTCGGCGGCGGCGGTGTAGTCGCCCAGGCCAGCGCTGCAAGCGGCCTGTTCGCTGCCGTGCGGCGGGCCGTGGCGCAACCCATAGAGCTGTGCCGAGCCGCCCCACAGGCGTGCGTCGGTCGGCCGATCCCGTTCGCGCAACGCGTCAGCTACGCCGTAGCAGCGCGATGGCGCTATGGCCAATGTTGCTTCAATGACGGTGCCGGGGCCGGCATGAATGTGCAGGTGGTGATACCCGGGCACATCCACCGGGGGCAGGCGTAGTTGCAGGCTATGCTGATCGGCATGAACTTGGATTCGGCCGGCGGTGCCGCCACCGTGTTCGAACTCAATGCGGTAAGCCTGACCGTCAAGCAGCGTGGCTTGCGGCGCCATGGTGTCCAGCGCGATGGGTCGTCCAGCCACGCCGGTGACCAGTTTGGGGACGGCAGCGTCTTTGGCCTCGGCGCGCAGGTGGTCCCGGCTTTGCGAAACCTCCGCCGATGTATCGGCCGGCAGGCCCAGCGCATTCAATACGGTACGCAGCACGTCGTCGGCTACGTGCATGGGGTGGCCGGAGGCGTCTTCCCAATCGACCAGCAGGCCGGCATCAGACGCCAGTTGGTGAAGCGCTGAACGGGGAATGCTGGGGCGTGGCGGGTGGCTGCGTTCGTTCATGGCCGATGTGTGCCTACATGGGGGATGGCGTGTGCAGCAGGGCAACGCACGCCCGTGCCGGCATGTGGTGCGCCGCGAGTGCGGTTGCCACGCCTTCGCGCGATTCGTACAGCAGATCGGCGGGGTCGCCCGCGAGCGCGGTAGGTAAGGCCACCGGCTGCGCCCCCAGGTTGAGCACCAAGGTCAGGATGCAGCCGTCATTGAGACGCCAGCGCGCCAGCGCACCGGCGCTGCCGAGCGGCAGGGCATCGAGCGCGCGGGCGCCGGCCAGGCGCGGCACGATGTGCGTGTGGCGCAGGGCCAGCAAGGCATGTGTGCGGCTGAGCCAGCCGAGTTGCTCGGGGTCGGCCAAGCTGGCCTCACCCGGCCATGAGGCCAGGTAGGTGTGCTCGTCGTTTGGGTCGGGGATGCGCTCACGCTGGCGCGGATCGGCGAACGCCGTGAACTTTGCAAACTCGCGCCTGCGCCCTTCGCGCACCGCGTCTGCCAGCGTGCCGCGGTGGCTGGTGAAGTACAGGAAGGGACACCGGGCACCCCATTCCTCACCCATGAACAGCATCGGAATCTGCGGGCTTAACAGCAGCAGCGCATGGGCTGCGCGTAGCGCATCCGGGTGCGCAAGCTGCGTCAGCCGTTCGCCCATGGCGCGGTTGCCGATCTGGTCGTGGTTCTGCAGGAACAGCACGAAGGAGGTCGGCGGCAGATGCGCGCTGGGCTCGCCGCGCGGGGCGTTATCGTGAATGGGCGACGCTTCGCCCTGGTAGCAGAAGCCGTCCTGCAGCACACGTGCCAGACGCCGCGCGGGGCTGTCGGCATAGGCAGCGTAGTAGGCCTCGTGTTCTCCGGTCAGCAGCACGTGCAGCACGTTATGGCCGTCATCATTCCACTGGGCCGCGAAGGGGCCCGCGTCGCCCAACAGCGTGGCGGTGTTCTGTTCGTTTTCAAGCACAAGGTGAACGTGTCGGCCGGGCTCTACCGCCAAGCGCACGCGCGCTGCCAGTTCGCCCAGCCAGTCGCGCTCCGTGATGGCGTGCACGGCGTCGAGCCGCAGGCCATCGAAGCGATACTCCATCAGCCACATCAGCGCGTTCTGGATAAAGAACTCGCGCACCTCCGGCACACGAAAGTCGATGGCGGCGCCCCAAGGCGTATGCACATCGTCGCGAAAGAAGCGGCGCGCGTAATGGTGCAGGTAGTTGCCGTCCGGCCCGAAGTGGTTGTAGACCACGTCCAGGAAGACCATGATGCCGAGCCCGTGCGCGGTGTCGATCAGCGCCTTGAGGTCGTCTGGGCTGCCATAGCTGGCTTCGGGCGAGAAGGGCAGCACGCCGTCGTAGCCCCAGTTACGTGCGCCTGGAAACTCCGCGACCGGCATGAGTTCGACAGCCGTGATACCCAGACGTGCCAGTTCGGGCAGTCGTGCGCGTACACCGTTAAACCCCCCCAGCGCGCCGACATGCAATTCATAGAGCACCGTCTCGTGCCAGGGCCGCCCGCGCCACTCCGGGTGGCGCCAGTAGTAGCGGGCGGCGTCGATGACGATGCTGGACCCGGCCAGATCCTGCCATTGCGCGCGTGCGGCGGGATCCGGTACCGACAGGGTGACGCCCTCGCCGTCGACGATGCGGTAGCGATAGCCTGCGCTGGCGCCGATAGGGGCAACGGCTGCATACCAGCCGTCGGGCTCGGTGCTCATGCGTACGGTGTCGCCGTTATCGAATTCGACCCATGCTTTGGCAGCGTCCGGTGCCCACAGGCGAAAGCGCGTTGTGCCATTTGCCAGCACGGCGGCCCCAAAGGGCATGTCATGCACGAACCGGTTGGCGAGTACGGTCATGGTGTCAGGTCTCCATTGCTGGCGGTGGGGGCGATGTGGTCCGGATCCCTCGGTGTCGCATCCGGCGTGCCGGCAGGCGTTTGCGCCGGATGCGTGATCGTTTCATGGCGGGCTTCAGCGTCGGGCTGCCCGGCAATCTGCGCGATGGCTGCGAGTTGCGTGGCGAGCAGCAGCGCTACGCTGCGCCCGGCCACCTTCAACGTGCCGCCGGTGAACGGCCGTGCATCGTTCTCGGGGGCTGCGCTGTCGACGGCCAGCAACCAGTCCATGGCCGGCTCCGGCAGCGTGAAGGTGAGGTCGGCGGCGGCACCGTTGACGAGCAGCAGTGCCACATGCGGGCGGGTCCCACCATCAACGTGCTCGATGCAGGCACGGCGCAGCATCAGTGCGCGCGCTTCACCGTCGTTCCAGGCATCGGGCGAGAGCTCCTGGCCGCGCTCGTCAAACCAGGCGATGTCTGGCACGCCGGGCAGGATTTCAGTGTTGCCATGCACATAGTGCGGCCAGTGCAGCGCGGCGCTTGCTTTGCGCAGCGCGATCAATCGTGCGGTGAAGCGCGCCAGCGCCTGACCCGCATCCGTTTGCAGCAGCGACCAATCGAGCCACGACACTGCGTTGTCCTGGCAGTACGCGTTGTTGTTGCCACCTTGCGTTCGGCCAAACTCATCGCCTGCCAGCAGCATCGGTGTGCCGTTGGAAAAGAGCACCGTTGCCAACTGCGCGCGCATCACGCGTTCACGCAGCGTGCAGATGGCTGGATCGTCCGTCGGGCCTTCCACCCCCCAGTTGGCGCTGCAATTGTCATTGTGGCCGTCGCGGTTGTCCTCGCCGTTGGCCTCGTTGTGCTTGCTGCCGTAAGTGACGAGATCGCGCAGCGTAAAGCCGTCGTGCGAGGCAGCGTAGTTGATTGACGCCCAGGGCCGGCGATGTCGGCGGTCGAACAGATCGCCGCTGCCGGTGAGGCGGGCAGCCAGGTCCGGGCGCTGGCCGGAGTCTCCGCGCCAGAAGCGACGCACGCCGTCGCGAAAGCGGTCGTTCCATTCGGCAAATCCGGGCGGATGATTGCCGACCTGATAGCCGTCGGGGCCAACGTCCCATGGTTCGGCGATGAGCTTGACGGTGCTGAGCAAGGGGTCCTGGCGCACCGCATCGAAGAAGCCGGAACCGGTGTCGAAGCCGCCGTCTTCACGGCCCAGCGTGACGCCGAGGTCGAAGCGGAAGCCGTCGATATGGAATGCACTGACCCAGTAGCGCAGCGAGTCCATCACCATCTGCAGCACACGCGGATGCGACAGGTTGAGCGTGTTGCCGCAGCCGGTGTCGTTGATGTAGTAGCGTTCCTGACCGGGCACGAGGCGGTAATAGCTGGCGTTGTCCAGGCCGCGAAACGACAGCGTCGGCCCCAGTTCATTGCCCTCGCAGGTGTGGTTGTAGACCACGTCAAGAAACACCTCGATGCCGGCGGCATGCAGCCGCCGGATCGCCACTTTCAGTTCGTGCAGCGACGGCGCCGACAGGTACGAAGGCTCTGGCGCAAAGAAGCACAGCGTGTTGTAGCCCCAGTAGTTGCGCAGGCCGCGCTCGATCAGGAACTGATCGTGCAGGAATGCATGGATGGGCAGCAGCTCCACGGCCGTGATGCCCAGCTTCTGAAGATGCTCGATCAGTGCAGCATCCCCCAGCGCTTGAAACGTGCCGCGCTCGGGCGGCAGCAGGTCGTCGCGCAGCATCGACAGGCCCCGCAAGTGGGCCTCGTAGATGACGGTTTGCGACCACGGCGTGTTGGGGCGAACGTCGTTGCCCCAGTTGAACGATTCGTCGGTCACGATGGCCTTGGGCATGGCCGGCGCGCTGTCGCGGCGGTCGAACGAGAAGTCGGCGCGGTTGGAGTTCAGCCGGTACCCGAAGAGCGCGTCAGACCAGCGCAGCGTGCCGATCAGCTGATGGGCGTAGGGGTCGAGCAGCAGCTTGTGCGGGTTGAAGCGGTGACCGAGATGGGGCTCCCAGGGGCCATAGGCGCGATAGCCGTAGACGAGGCCCGCTTCTACACCGGGCAGGTAGCCGTGCCAGATTTCGTCGGTACATTCGGGCAGCGCAAAGCGGCGCAGCTCCTTGCGGCCAGTGGGGTCGAAGATGCATAGCTCGATCTTGCTGGCGTTGGCGGAGAAGACGGCGAAGTTGATACCCAGGCCGTCCCACTGGGCGCCTAGGGGGTAGGGCTTGCCGGGGGCTAGCGTGGTTGGGAGGCGGAGCATTGTGTGGTGCGGTGGTGCCTTGGTGTGTCTCTTGTCTTGGTGGTTTGCTTCCGTTTCGTCCCCTGCCGGGGCTGAAACAAGGGATGCACCACAACCAGAAAATCAAAAACCCAAAAATTCAAACCTTAAGCACAACAACCGACAGCGGAGGCAACCGCAAAACCAACGACTGCCCCTGTCCATGCGATGGCACATGGTCGACATCCACTGCTCCACCATTCCCCAGATTGCTTCCGCCATAAATGGCTGCATCGGTGTTCAGCACTTCCCGCCAGCGCACGGCCCCATCGACTGGGGGCACGCCAATGCGGTATCCATCGCGTGGTACCGGTGTCATGTTGGCCACTACCAGCATCGGCCGCCCCGCGTCGTCCAGGCGCAGATAGGCGAACACGCTGTTGACGCGGTCGTCGCCGACGACCCAGTTGAACCCTTCGGGCGCGCAGTCCCGCACATGCAGGGCTGGCTCATTGCGGTAGAGCGCGTTGAGGTCATGCACCAGGCGCTGCACGCCGCGGTGTCGCGGGTCGTCCAATAGATGCCACTCTGGCGAGGCATCATGGTTCCATTCGCCTAGCTGCCCGATCTCGCAGCCCATGAAGAGCAGCTTCTTACCGGGATGCGTCCACATGAAGGCGAGGTAGGCACGCAGATTGGCCAGGCGTTGCCATGCATCGCCCGGCATCTTGCCCAGCAGCGAGCCCTTGCCGTGTACCACTTCGTCATGGGAGATGGGCAGGATGAAGTGCTCGGAAAACGCATAGACCAACCCAAAGGTCAGACCGTCGTGGTGGTGCTGGCGGTACACCGGGTCGCGCTGCATGTAGTGCAGCGTGTCGTGCATCCAGCCCATGTTCCATTTGTAGTCGAACCCGAGGCCGTTGACGTCCACTGGGGCAGTCACACCGGGCCAGGCGGTCGATTCTTCGGCAATGGTGATGGCGCCGGGGCAGCGTTCGTGCACCACCGTGTTCATCTGCTGGAGGAAGGTCGTCGCTTCCAGGTTCTCGCGGCCTCCGTAGCGGTTGGGGACCCACTCATCGGCGCGGCGCGAGTAGTCTCGGTAGAGCATCGAGGCCACGGCATCCACGCGCAGGCCGTCGATGTGAAAGTGCTCCAGCCATTCCAGTGCGCTGGCGATCAGGAAGCCACGCACTTCATTGCGGCCGAAGTTGTAGATGAGGGTATTCCAGTCCTGATGAAAGCCCTCGCGCGGGTCTTGGTGCTCATAGAGTGCCGTGCCGTCAAAGCGGGCCAGGCCATGCGCGTCGGTTGGAAAATGTGCAGGTACCCAGTCGACGATGACACCGATGTTGGCCTGGTGGCAACGGTCAACAAAGCGTGCGAACGCTTCGGGTGCGCCGAAGCGCGCAGACGGTGCGAACAGCCCGAGCGGCTGGTAGCCCCAACTGCCGCCAAATGGGTGTTCTGCAACCGGCAGTAGTTCAATGTGCGTGAAGCCCAGGGCTCTGACATACGGGATCAGGCGATCGGCCAGTTCGTCCCAGCGCAAGCTGCGGCCGCCGGCTTCGAGATCGCGCAGCCACGAGCCGGCGTGCACTTCATAGATGGCGATGGGGGCATCGGGTTGCTGACGTTGCGCGCGCGTCTGCATCCAGGCGGTATCGCCCCAGCGAAAGGCCGCCGGATCGGCCACCACGGACGCCGTGGCGGGTGGTGGTTCGGTCTGGCGCGCAACGGGGTCCGACTTGACGAGCAACTGGCCGTCAGCGCCGATCAGTTCGAACTTGTAGCGCGCGCCTGGGCCCACGCCAAGGCCTTGCGGCAAGAACAGCTCCCACACGCCCGCTTGGTGGCGCCGGCGCATCGGATGGTGCCGGCCGTCCCACCGATTGAAGTCACCGACCACCGAGACGCGTTGTGCATTGGGTGCCCATACGGAGAACCGCACGCCTGCGATGCCATCGACCTTCATGGCCTGAGCGCCCAGGCAACGCGCCAATGCCCGGTGCGTCCCCTCGTTGATCAGATGCAGATCCAGATCGCCCAGCAGCAGACCGAACGCGTAGGGGTCTTCGGTTTCCTGCACCGCTTCATGGCCGGTACCGAAGGGCCAGATGATGCGCAGCCGGTAGGGCTCCGGATGGTCGGATTCGCGTTGGGCATCGGCAAGCAGTCGCCCATGAAAGAGGCCGGTGGGGCCGACCGGTGTCAACTCGGTGATGACCTGCCCGTGAGCGTCGATCAACTGCACGCGACGGGCCCCCGGCTGGAACGTACGCACCATCCAGCACGGTCCTTCGTCGGTTGGTACGCGATGGGGCCCCAGCACCGCAAACGGATCGCCCAAGCGGCCGTGCACGAGTGCGTCGATCGTGGCTGAGTCCACGCCCGGCGGCGGCACCACGACAGGTCGGGCCGTGGCCTGCGCCTTGGGTGGAGCAAAGTCGAGCGCGCTCATGACGGGCCTCCGGTTGTGGTTTCCGCGGCCCGCAGCGGCGGTTCTGCATGCAACACCCGGCGTGCCACGCGGGTGAGGCCACTCAGTGGAATCAGCAGCCAGGCGGGCCGGTTGGCCGCTTCATAGTTGACCTCGTATGCGGCCTTCTCCAGCAGGAAGAGATCGAGCAGCGCAAGGTTGATGACGGGTTGGTCGGTCGCGCCGAGGTCGGGCCCGCGAATGGCGGCCGCATAGCCTTCGAGGAAGCGCTCGGTGGAGGCGGCAAGGAACAGTTCCAACAACTGATCGCGACGCTCCCTTGCCGGGCCTGCCACATGCTCGGGGTGTTGCCGCATGGCGCCCACCACGTAGTCCAGCGAGCGCATCAACCCGGCAACGTCGCGTAGCGGGCTGGTCTTGCGCCTGCGCTCTTCTACGGGCCGTGAGGGTTCGCCTTCGAAATCGATCAGGAAGGCATCGCCCTGCGCCACCAGAACCTGGCCGAGGTGGAAGTCGCCATGAATGCGCGAGAGCCGGGTACCCAGGCCGTTGTCGGCAAGCGTGCGTGCAGCGCTCAGCAACGGCTCCCGCTGTGACAGCAGCCACTGCACGTCGGGGTGCGGATCGCTCTGTTGTTGCCAGGTGGCCAGGTGGTCCAGTGCGCGGGCGAGCTGCTCGGTCACACGCGCTGTCCAGTAGGTTGCATCGTCGGTATCGGCCAGACGTACATCGAAGTTCGCATCTGTCGTTGGCTGGGCCAGCGCCGCGTGCAGCTCACCCAGGCGCGTGCCGATCATGCCGATGAAGCCGGTGTAGCCGGCCAGTGCCTCGTCGGTATCCACGCGGGCCTCCGTTACCGCTACCGGGGAGGATTCACCGTCTCCTGCGGTGACGCCTTCGGTCACCACGGCCAGTTCGTCGATGGTGCGGCGCAGGTAGTCCAGCGCCCAGGTCCACGCATCGCCCTGATTGGGGACGAAACTTTGCATGACGGCCAGCGTGGCGCGCTCGCCATCGGCGCCGTGGTGAGAGATCTCGCCGATCAGCGCCGCCGTGTTGGCATAGCCCACGCGCGTGAGATGGCGTGTCATCTCCACTTCAGGATGGATACCGTTCGCGATGCGGCGGATCAACTTGACGATGACGGAATCGCCAATCACCAGCGAGCTGTTCGACTGCTCCGCCGCCAGCCAATGGATGGGCGCATCAGGTGCCAGGGGCAGCGGTGCGGGGCGCACGGAGCTGGTCTGCGGGTTCTCGGCCGGTTCAGCCAATTCAGCAAGGATCGATTCGGGTTCAAAGCAGACCGTGCCGTCGTTGGCTTGCAGCGTGGCGCCGCGCACGAGGTTGGTCAGCAGCGCACGGGCAAAGGTTTCGGTGGTGAAGGCGTCGGTCAGGTAGCCGACATGGCGGCCGCGCCGTACGCGCGCCAGCGCCAGTTGAACCGGCAACGCCGGCAACGTGGCAGATTCCCACGCAATGGACAGCGGCAGCAGGTAGCGCTCGATACGTTCCGTGTTGTCGGCATTGCCGAGCGTGACGGCGACTTCGTTCAAGAACACTTCAGGCCGCGTCGCACCGGCCAGCGGACGATTGGTGGAGGCGGCATCGACCGGCACCGCTGCGCCCCACGCAAACTTCGCGCTGCGCAGCACGCTGTCCTTGGCGGCAAACCAGCGGCGTTTTGGCAGGTACGCGGGCAGGATTTCGTGCTCGATCAGAGCGCGGTGTGCCTCACGCTGGCGTGTATCCGCCAGGGTGTCGAGTCCCGCGCGCAGTACCAGCGTGGTGAACTCGGGCAACTGCTCGGCAGCAGGCTGTGCCCAGCTCGGGCCAGGCTCGTTCTCGCGCAACTCCAACCAATAGAAGGCATACGGCGGCAGCGTGAGCAGATACGACAGCTGGCCAATGGGGGGGAACGCCGTCCCGCCTATCAACTCCAATGGCACGCGCTGTGCAAAGGCCGCCAAGTCCAGTTCCACCGCCTGTGAGGCGCGCGACAGATTGGCCACGCACAGGATGGGGGGTTCCCCTTCCAGCGCACGGATATACGCCAGCACCTTGCGATTGGCCGGCTGCAGGAACTGGATGGAGCCGCGTCCGAACACACGATGTCGCTTGCGTGTGGCGAGCAACCTGCGCGTCCAGTTCAGCAGCGAATGCGCATCGCGGCTCTGCGCCTCCACATTCACCGATTCATAGCCGTACAGCGAACCCATGATGGCCGGTAGCACAAGCTGCTCCGGGTCTGCACGCGAGAAGCCGCCGTTGCGATCGGGGGACCACTGCATGGGCGTGCGCACGCCGTCGCGGTCGCCCAGGTGGATGTTGTCGCCCATGCCGATCTCGTCGCCGTAGTACATGACGGGTGTGCCGGGCATCGAGAAGAGCAGGCTGTTCATCAGCTCCACACGGCGACGGTCGCGCTCCAGCAGCGGCGCAAGGCGGCGTCGGATGCCCAGGTTCAGGCGCGCGCGGCGGTCGCTGGCATAGACCTCCCACAGGTAATCGCGTTCGGCGTCGGTCACCATCTCCAGCGTCAGCTCGTCATGGTTGCGCAGGAAGATCGCCCACTGGCAGGCGTCGGGCACCTCCGGCGTCTGCCGCATGATGTCGGTGATCGGGAAGCGGTCTTCGCGCGCGATCGCCATGTACATGCGTGGCATGAGCGGGAAGTGGAAGGCCATGTGGCACTCGTCACCGGCGCCAAAGTATTCCTGCGTGTCTTCGGGCCACTGGTTGGCTTCGGCCAGCAGCAGGCGGTTCTTGAATTCAGCGTCCATGGCTGCGCGTATCTTGCGCAGCACCTCGTGCGTTTCGGGCAGGTTCTCGTTGGAGGTACCTTCGCGCTCCACCAAGTAGGGAACGGCGTCCAGCCGCAGGCCATCCACACCCAGGTTGAGCCAGAACTTCATGACGCCGATCACGGCCTTGAGCACGCGCGGGTTGTCAAAGTTCAGGTCGGGCTGGTGGGAATAGAAGCGGTGCCAGTAGTAAGCGTTGGCCACCGGGTCCCACGTCCAGTTGGAGGGCTCGCTGTCGATGAAGATGATGCGCGTGCCGGCGTATTTCTTGTCGTGGTCGGACCACACATAGAAGTCGCGCAGCGCGGAACCCGGCTTGGCCCGCCGAGCGCGCTGGAACCACGGATGCTGGTCTGACGTATGGTTGATGACCAGCTCGGTGATCACGCGCAGGCCGCGCGCATGTGCCTCGGAGATGAAGCGGCGCGCGTCGGCCATGGTGCCGTAATCCGGGTGCACGCCACGGTATTCCGCGATGTCGTAGCCGTCGTCCCGCCTGGGCGATGGATAGAACGGCAACAGCCAGACGACATCCACGCCCAACTCGGCGATGTAGTCGAGCTTGGAGATCAGGCCCGGAAAATCGCCCACGCCGTCGTTGTTGGAATCGCAGAACGATTTGACGTGCAGTTGGTAGATGACGGCGTCCTTGTACCAGAGTGGATCGTCCACCAGCAATGTGGTCGGATTGCGCGTCATGACGGCTGCTCCTCCGATGGCAGGGCGGGGCGCACGCGCCAGATGGCAAACGGCTGCGCCGGTTCGAGATGGATGTGCTGCCACTTGCCGCGCCACACAGTACGCTGGCCGCTGACGAGGTCTTCGGCCATCAGCGCGCCGTGGTCGGGCAGGCCCCATTGCCACAACGGCAGTTCAATGTCCGATGCGTGCGCGTGATGCGGGTCGAGGTTGATGGCAATGAACAGCGTGTTGTCGCCAAAGTGTTCAGGCGATGGGGCGTTGGCCAGGTCCGCCGGGTTGCTCGGCAGTGCAGGCGGCGTCGATTTGCTGAAAAACAGGATGTGCTCACTCGAGGCTGGCTGAAAGGCCACACCCAGGTGCGAGTGCAGCGCCGGATTGGCGCGGCGTATGCGATTGAGCAGCGCAATCTCACGCACGATGTTGCCGGGGCGGTCGTGGTCCCACGCGCGTAGCTGGTACTTCTCGGAATCGAGGTATTCCTCCTTGCCCGGGAGTGCCGTCCCCTCGCACAACTCAAAGCCGTTGTAGACGCCCCAGAGGCCCGATAGCGTGGCCGCCAGCGCTGCGCGAATCAGGAAGCCTGGCCGCCCGGACGTTTGCAGGAAGACGGGATTGATGTCTGGCGTATTGACGAAAAAATGCGGGCGGAAGTACTCGCGCACTGGCGTGCGGGTGAGTTCAGTCAGATAGTCGATGAACTCCTGCTTGGTGTGCCGCCAGGTGAAGTACGTGTATGACTGTGAAAACCCAACCTTGGCCAAGCGGTACATCACCTTGGGCCGCGTGAACGCTTCCGACAGGAACACCGCATCGGGGTAGCGCGCACGCACCTCACCGATCATCCATTCCCAGAACGGCAGCGGCTTGGTGTGCGGATTGTCGACGCGGAACAGGCGTACGCCCTCATCGGCCCAGAACATCACCACGTCGCGCAGGGCGTTCCATAGCGCGGGTTTGGCTTCATCTGCGTAGAAGTCGACGTTGACGATGTCTTCGTACTTCTTGGGCGGGTTTTCTGCGTACTTGATGCTGCCGTCGGGGCGCCATGCAAACCAGCCGGGGTGTTCGCGCAGCCAGGGGTGGTCGGGGGCACACTGGATGGCGAAATCCAGTGCGAGTTCCAGGCCGTGCTCGTGCGCACGATCACGCAGCCGGCGAAAGTCCTCCAGCGTGCCGAGTTGGGGGTGGATGGCGTCGTGTCCGCCTTCCTGCGCGCCAATGGCGTAGGGGCTGCCCGGATCGTCTGCGTTGGCGCGCAGGCTGTTGTTGCGGCCCTTGCGGTTCGTGCGTCCGATCGGGTGAATGGGCGGAAAGTACAGAACATCGAACCCCATGCCCCGTACGGCACCCAGCCGGCGGATCACGTCGTCAAACGTGCCATGCCTGTGTTCATCATCAGATGCGGAGCGCGGGAACAACTCGTACCAGCTCGCAAACGCGGCACCGTCACGCTCCACCTCCAGCGGGTAGGCGGCGCTCTCCGTATAGAACGGTCGGTAGTCCGACGCGTGGGCCATCACGCGCGCGGTGGCCGGATCCAGCAGCACAGTCAGGCGATGCGTTGGGTCGGCCTGCGCCAGCAGATCGGCCAGCTTGTGCAGGGCACTCACCGGTGCGTCCTTGGGGGCGTGATCGGCAGCATGTGCGACCAGCTGTGCGCCTTCGTTCAGCTCCAGTGTCACATCCACGCCGGCGGTGTGTTTCTTCTCCAGTTCTGAGCGGTACGTGCCAAACGCGTCGCGCCATGCGCCGATGGCGTAGACATGGCGGCCGAGCCGCTCGGGGCGGAATGCGCCTCGCCAGCGGTCATTGCCCAATGGCACCATCGGTACCTGCTGCCACGCGTCTTCGTCTTGCGCACGCCATAGCAGGCGCACTGCCAATTGATCGTGCCCATCCATCAAGACATCGGCCTCGACGACGATGTGGTCGCCCACCAGCCGCTTGGCGGCAAAGCGGCCATCGTCTACCGCAGGGCTGACCTGCTCGATGGCAATGCGCGGCGCCGCGACTGCGGCATTGGCGGGATCTTTGGTAACACCGGACTTTGCACGTGCTCCCGCGCTGGACCTTGCCGGTGCGAGATACCGTACCGGCGCGCTGCGGAATACGCGCCAGACCTGTACGCCACCGGGCGGTAGACCGATCTCCGTCAGTGGCCGGGCGCTGGGGCGTAGTGCGTCGTCGCAACTGCCAGGGGGCTCGGTCAACTGGTCCAGCACCACGCCACGCGTAAAGCCACCAGCCACGCCAGGCAGCAAGCGGTCCGCATTGACCGACACTCCCAGTTGCAGGTCCGGATTGATGACGATGAGCGTGGCCGCATCACCGGCGCGCAGGTCAGGGCCATCGGCACGCAGCAGGGCACTCACTGGAGCCTCGGGCCCAGTCAGCATGCGCAGTTCAGCGTTCGGCGCCAGCGTTCCGGAGTCCCGTGCGGCGCGGATGGTGGCGTTCACATCGCGCACGGCATTGCTGAGATCGAACGCCGCATGGGCATCGATCCACTGCTGGTCTGATGGATCGCCATGGTCGGCCAGCATGGGCAGCAGGGCTCCGCGTTCGAAGCCCCATGGCATGAGCCACCCTGCGTCAAGTGCATCGGCGGCGTGGAGGATGCGGCGATAGGCGCGCTCGCGCACCGTGGTATCGCCAAATGCCTGGCCGTAGCGCGTGCCGAACGGTGCTTCCACGGTGGCAATGGGCGGTGCCACGGCCGCAAGCCGGGCATGCTCCTCGACCACCCAGCCCGCACGAAAATCCCACCACCGCAGCGACGAGAACGTGGCATCGAAACCCACCCCAGCCAGCGTGTCCACAGCCGCGCCATCCATGCCGGGCGTCCATGCGAGGAACCGTGTGGCGCCGTCTCCGCGCACCGCGTTGATGAGCGTGCGCCAGCGTGGCGCGGCAAGGCGTGCTGGCGCTTCACAGCGGAATCCATCGATGCCCAGCGCCACCCACGCGCGCAACAGCTGCGTCCACCACGCAAGGATGGCGTCCGCATAGCGCGAATCGTCATGGTGGAAGGAAGCGACTTCCAGATGCGACGGCGGCAGGCGTGGGTCGAGCGCATCACCGTCTTCGGCTCGACTGGAGAGCCAGTCAGGGTGATCGACACGCAAAGGTGCGTCGATGGCCATCCGATCAATCACGAGATCGAGCAGCAGCGAGAGTCCGCGTGTGCGGCACGCCGCCGCAAGCGCGGCGAGTGCTGCATCGGCCGGGCCGCCACCCAGTGCGTCATGTAACTGCGTGTGGTCACGCGTGACGAATACGTTGCCGCCCGTGCCCACTGAAAACGGCGGTGCCATCAGCACGTGGTCGAAGCCCAGCGAAGTGATGCGGTCGAGCACACCCTCCCACCGGTCCAGCCGACCCAGTTGCAATGGGTGCAGATAGCAGATGGAGGGCGCATAGACCGACGCCTTCCACAGCCGGGTTGTCGGCTTTGCTACGGATTTCGCTTCGCTACCGGGCGGCTTGGTTGCCTTGAGCGCCGCAGTGGTCTTACGTGGGCTGGTGCCCTTGGGCGGTTGGATTGGGGGCATGGGTGCGGCACGGATCGACTGACCCACGTTGTCGCGCAAGAGCCATGCCAATCGGACACCTGCTGCCCGTCGTCCCCGTGCTGATGTGCCGCGCCGTGGCTTTGCGTGATCCGCTTATCCAGAGGGCGCGTGCAGCGTGTGCAACCTGGGCGTGCGCTGTGTAATTTCGTCTATGGCGCATACCGCACATCGCTTGTGGAAGCCGGGGGAAATGCGTGGGCGACGTCGGAGCCGCGTGAGATACCCGCCACCGCTCTCGCGGGAGGCGGTGCTTAGTGTCGCAATAGAAAAAAACAATCGACGAAATCAGATCAATCAACTTGTGCAATGCAGTGATCGACGATACGATCACTCCCGTCGTCAACCAAGCAACTCAACCGAAAACCACTATGTCGCTGATTAATACGCAAGTTCAACCGTTCAAGGCCGAAGCTTTCCACAACGGCAAGTTCATCACCGTTACGGAAGAGTCGCTCAAGGGCAAGTGGTCCGTGCTGATCTTCATGCCGGCCGCGTTCACGTTCAACTGCCCGACCGAAGTGGAAGATGCTGCTGACAACTATGCAGAATTCCAAAAGGCCGGCGCTGAGGTCTACATCGTTACGACCGACACGCACTTCTCGCACAAGGTGTGGCACGAAACCTCGCCGGCCGTGGGCAAGGCACAGTTCCCGCTGGTGGGCGACCCCACGCACGCACTGACCAACGCTTTCGGCGTGCACATCCCCGAAGAAGGCCTGGCTCTGCGCGGCACGTTCGTGATCGACCCGCAAGGCACGATCAAGACGCTGGAAGTGCACGACAACGCCATCGCACGTGACGTGAAGGAAACCCTGCGCAAGCTCAAGGCTGCCCAGTTCGTCGCCAACAACCCGGGCAACGTGTGCCCGGCCAAGTGGAACGAAGGCGCGAAGACCATCAAGCCGTCGCTGGATCTGGTCGGCAAGATCTAAGTTGTAAAGGCTGTTGCTGCAGAAATGCAGCGTGAAAAACGGCCGGCTCTGCCGGCCGTTTGCTTAAGGGCGCAGGCATGTGCCGCGCCCCGTAACTGAATCAAAACGAATAAAGGAAGTCGTCATGCTGGATGCTGATGTCAAGGCCCAACTGAAGGCCTACCTCGAACGCCTCGTGCAGCCCATTGAACTGGTCGCCAACGTCGATGACAGCGAGGGCTCCCGCGACATGATGGACCTGCTGCGTGATGTGGCCGAGCAGTCCAGCATGATCGTGCTGACCGAACAACGTGACGCGGCTGAGCGTGCGCCGTCGTTCCTGATCCGCCGCACCGGCTCCGATGTGAGCGTGCGTTTTGCCGCGATCCCGACGGGTCACGAGTTCACCTCGCTCGTGCTGGCGCTGCTGCAAGTGGGCGGCTATGCGCCCAAGCTCGAAGCCGACGTCATCGAACAGATTCGCAACATCGAAGGGGATTTCCGCTTCGAGACCTACATGTCGCTCACGTGCCAGAACTGCCCGGACGTGGTCCAGGCGCTGAACGTGATGTCCGTGATCAACCCGCGCATCCAGCACGTCGCCATTGACGGCGGCATGTACCAGGACGAAATCGAGCAGCGCAAGATCATGGCGGTGCCGACGGTGTTCCTGAACGGTGAAACCTTCGGCACGGGCCGCATGGGCGTGGAAGAGATCCTCGCCAAGATCGACACCGGTGCCGCAGCGCGTGATGCTGAAAAGCTCGCCGCCAAGGAGCCGTATGAAGTGCTGATCGTGGGCGGTGGCCCGGCCGGCGCTGCAGCTGCCGTGTACGCAGCACGCAAGGGTGTGCGCACTGGCGTGGTGGCCGAGCGCTTTGGTGGTCAGGTGCTGGATACGCTGGCCATCGAGAACTTCATCTCCGTGTCGGAAACCGAAGGGCCGAAGTTTGCCGCCGCGCTGGAGCAGCACGTGCGCCAGTACGAGGTCGACATCATGAACGCGCAGCGCGCAGTCAAGCTCACGCCGGCTGATGCGCCGGGCGGCTTTGCCGAGGTGACGCTGGCCAATGGTGCGGTGCTCAAGGGCCGCTCGATCATCCTGTCGACCGGTGCACGCTGGCGCAATGTGAACGTGCCCGGCGAGCAGGAATACAAGAACAAGGGCGTGGCGTACTGCCCGCACTGCGATGGCCCGCTGTTCAAGGGCAAGCGCGTGGCCGTGATTGGCGGTGGCAATTCTGGTGTGGAAGCCGCCATCGACCTGGCTGGCCTGGTCAACCACGTCACGCTGCTGGAGTTTGCTGAAGAACTGAAGGCAGACGCCGTGCTGGTGCGCAAGCTGAAGAGCCTGCCGAACGCGACCATCGTCACCAACGCACAGACCAGCGAGATCACCGGCAACGGTGAGAAGGTGAACGGTCTGCGCTACAAGGACCGCGTGGGCGGCGTCGAGCACGAGATCGCGCTGGAAGGCGTGTTCGTGCAGATCGGTCTGGTGCCCAACACCGAGTGGCTGGATGGCGCGGTGGAGCGCAACCGCTTTGGCGAGATCGTTGTCGATGCGCGCGGTCAGACCAGCGCGGAAGGCGTGTTCGCTGCAGGCGATGCGACCACCACGCCGTACAAGCAGATCATCATCGCCACGGGTGATGGTGCCAAGGCTGCGCTGTCTGCGTTCGATCACCTGATCCGGGTGCCGCTGGCGGAAGCTGCGTGAGCCTGAAGCGTTATCCGATGGAGAAAGCCGGACCTTGCGAAAGCAGGTCCGGCTTTTTTTTCGTCTAGCGCGTGTGCCTCAGTAGAAAGCGCTCGACCACCTGTACGAAATGCGGCGGACATTCCTGCATCGGGTAGTGACCGCACTGCGACAGTGTCACCAATTCCGCATTGGGATGCCAAGCAAGGAAGGTCTGCTTCATGGCCGTTTCATCCAGGCCAGGGTCGTTGCTTCCGACGATGATCAGGAACGGCGTTTCCAGCCCTTGCACGTCTTCGACGAAGCGGGTTGTCGTCAGCATGTGCAGGTAGCGCGGACGGTATTCGGGCGCGGTGCACGCTCTGTTCTGGCGCAGCTTTGCCTTGGCCCATCCATCCGATAGACCACCTGTGACGAACTGGATCAAACGGCAGAACGCCGCGTCGTTGTCACACGTGCTGGCAAAGAACGCGGCAGCGGCTTCTGGGAGCGGGTTGCCCGCAGCGGAAATCGGGCAGATCGCCACCGCGCTCTGGATGCGCTCCGGGGCGTCGGCTGCCATGCGCTGCGTTGCCATCCCGGTCATGGAGTGGCCGACTAGATGAAATTGCCGCCAGCCGAGGTGATCCGCCACGGCAAAGCTATCGGTAGCAATTTCGTTGATGGTGACGGCACCCGCGAGGTGCATGGACAGGCCGTAGCCGCGCAGGTCGACAAAGGCGTAGGTGAAGGCCGTGCTGTCCAGGTAGGGCAGTATGGCGTCGTAGTTGGTGTGGTCGCCCAGCCAGTCATGCATGACGAGCACGTGCTCTGGCCCGGAGCCGTGGAGCGTGAAGCCAAGGTGGGTGTTCGAGGGCTGGGGCGGCAAGAGGTTGCGGTGCATTTCGAAGACTCCTTTTTGGGTGTGGAAAGCCAAAAAGAAGCGCCCTCGCGGCGGACCGGGAGGGCGTTCGAAATTGGTACCGATGATATCGGCCAGGGTGACTCGATGTCAACGCGGCGCCCGACCTCGGGCGTCACTGGTCGCCTTGCGGCTGCGGACTCACCACGCTCCGGCTCTTGCCATCGACCTCTCGTACGGGCAATGCGGCAGCATCCACGCTGTCGATGCAGTACGCGTTCACGCTGAGAAACTCGGGATTGCTGCGGCGCTGGTGATAGACATAGATGCCGCACGTACCGCAAAAATAGTGCTGGGCGATGCCGCTGTTCCAGCGGTACAGGCGTAGCGCGTCCTGGCCGTGCGTGATGTGGAAGCGCTCGCGCGGCACGGTCGCCATCAGCGCATTGCGCTTGCTGCACAGTGAGCAGTTGCAGCGGATCAGTTCATCGAGTTCCGCGTCGAACATGAAGGCGACGGCTTGGCAGTGGCATGTTCCCGTGTGTTGCATCGTGTCTCTTCGCATCGTGTGGGGCTAGGCAGGATACGCTCCGACTTGCAGTGCCGTCGCCCGTTCGCTGCACATCTCCACAAGGCGATCGCGGAGCACGCGCCCTGCGCTGTCCAGGTCGGACCGCGCAAAGAGCGCCAGTTCCAGCCCGCCGATCTCCGGAAAACCGTCGGCGGTGCTGAGCATGCGATGCCCGGGCTGCATGCAACTGGCCGGCAGCAGGCTCACGCCCAACCCTGCGCTGACCGCCGCGCACAGGCTTGCCAGGCTCGGGCTCGAATATGTGATGCGCCACGCCTGGCCGAGCGATTCCAGCGCGTGCAGCATCTCCTGCCGATACAGCGCGCCCACCGGAAACACCACCAGCGGCAGCGCGGGCTGTGTCGGCCCGAGCGGCAGCGTGTGCGGCCGCTCAGCGCTATCGATCCAGCAGACCGGTTCCGCCCAGCGCGCATGGCAGTCGCTGTCGGTGCCCCATTGTTTGACCAGCAGCATGTCCAGATCGCCATTGCGGTACAGCCGCAGCAGGTGGTGGGACAGGCCACTTTCCACTTCCAGCCGCAGGCGCGGCCGCTCGCGCGCAAAGCTGGCGATGAGCGGCATCAACGCACCGCTGCCGAGGTCTTCCGGCACGCCCAGGCGCAGCACGCCCTCGGTGTGTTCCGGGCTGAGCGCCTCGCTGGCCTCACCAGCCAGACGTAGCAGCCGGCGCGCGTAGCCGAGCAGGCGGTCGCCTTCTTCGGTGGGCAGCACCTGCCGCTGGCTGCGATCGAGCAGGCGGCAGTTCAGTTGCTGCTCCAGCCGCAGGATCTGCTGGCTCACCGTCGATTGTGTGAGGTGCAGGTGCTCCGCCGCCCGCGTGAAATTGCCCGTGTCGACCACCGTGACGAAGCTGCGCAGCAAGACCAGATCGATCATTTGAAAATCCACTGAAGGTCATTCCACTATTTAATTTGAACATGTTTAGAGGCGCAACCATAATCGACCGGTTATTCAGCATGGATGGGGGGAGCCGCATGGCATTGCGTGTCTGGAAGCGCTGGATGGTTCTGGCGTGTGCCTTGGGTGCCCCAACCGCAGGTGCGGCCGCTGGCGAACCGGCGTGGCTGTTGAGCGCCGCAGCCAAGGGCGACACCGCCAGGGTGACCGAGCAACTGCGCCAGGGCGTTTCGGTGGATGTGCGCGACGGCGGCGATAACACACCGCTGCTGCTCGCCACGCATGGCAACCATGTCGACACCGCGCGCGCCCTGATCGACGCCGGCGCCGATGTCAACGCCCAGAACAAGCGCCTCGACAGCGCCTATCTGCTGGCCGGTGCAGAGGGCACCTGGACATCTTGCGCATGACACTCAGTCATGGCGCCAACCTCAAGAGCACCAACCGCTACGGCGGCACAGCCTTGATCCCGGCTTGCGAGCGCGGCCACGTGGAGGTTGTCAAGACGCTGATCGACGCCGGTGTCGACGTGAACCACGTCAACAACCTCGGCTGGACAGGGCTGCTCGAAGCCATCCTGCTGAGCGACGGCGGGCCGCGCCACCAGCAGATCGTCCGCCTGCTGATCGACCACGGTGCTGACGTCAATCTTGCCGACCGCATGGGCGTGACGCCGCTGCAGCATGCGTGCGAGCGCGGCCAGAAGGCGATTGCCGACATGCTCATCGCTGCCGGCGCGCGCTAAACCCCCTTTTCAAGAGATTCAGGAGATCACGATGTCCGGTGAACAGTACATGCACGAGGCGGTTGAGCTGGCCCGTGCCAACATCAACGCCGGCGGCGCACCGTTTGGCGCCGTGCTGGTGCGCGACGGCAAGATCATCGCCCGTGCCGTGAACGAGGTGCACACCACCCACGACCCGACCGCCCATGCCGAGATGCAGGCTATCCGCCAGGCCAGCCACGCGCTGGCCACACCGGACATGAGCGGCGCCGTCATGTACGCCAGCGGCCATCCGTGCCCGATGTGCTTTGCCGCCATGCATCGCTGCGGCATCCGCGCCGCGTACTTTGCGTATTCGAACGAAGACGGCGCGCCGTTCGGCATGTCCACCGCCGCCATCTACGAGGAGTTCAAGCGTGAGCCGCAAGCGCGCGCACTGCAGATGCGTGCACTGCGGCCGACGGGCGAGCAGGGCTTGTACGAAGCGTGGCAGGCGCACCAATCGTGACCGAGGCGACTGCACAGCAGGTCACGCCGGCTGCGTCCGCTGTAGCGCCTGCGCGCGCCGATGCCGGCTGGATCGGTGTGCTGGTGGTGATTGCGCTCGGCCTGAACTTGCGCCCCATCCTCACGACGATCGGCCCGCTGCTGGCGGAGATTCGCGCAGGCACGGGCCTCGGCCTGCAAGGCGTGTCGATGCTGACCGTGATCCCGGTGCTGTGCATGGGCGGCATCGCGCTATTCATTCCGTGGCTGGCGCGTTGGATGGCCGAGCACCGCGGCATCGTGTGCAGCCTGCTGGCAATTGCAGGAGCGTGCTTGTGGCGGTTGTGGGCCGAGCACGGCGCCGCACTGATTGCCAGCGCGGCGCTGGCCGGTACGGGCGTCGCGATCATTCAGGGTTTGGCGCCAGGCATCATCAAGCGTTGGTTTCCGCAGCGTGTGCCGCTCACGCTGGGTTTGTATTCCGCCTCACTCATGGCGGGCGGCGGCATGGCGGCCACGCTCGGCCCGCGCATTGCGCACGTGGCCGACTGGCACGTGGGCCTTGGCATCTGGGTGTTGCCGGCGCTGGCCGCGCTGGTGTTGTGGGTGACTGCCCGCCCGCGCGAGGCACTGCCAACCACGCAGCACGGGCCCGTGCTCAACTTTTTCGGCAATCGGCGCGCGTGGCTGCTGGCGTTCTACTTTGGGGCAACCAACGCTGGCTACACCAGCATGATTGCGTGGCTGCCGATGTTCTATCGCCAACTCGGCTGGAGCGCGCAGGATGCCGGCGGCCTCATCGGCGTGATGACGATCTTCCAGGTGATCGGGGCGTTTGGGGCGCCATTGCTCGCGCGGCGGCAACCGGATCGCCGCCCGTGGCTGGCGGCCATGTTGCTGGCGCAGTTGATGGGCATGACCGGTCTGCTGCTCGCTCCGCAAAGCGGGACGCTGCTCTGGGTCGCGCTGATCGGTTGCGGCCTGGGCTCCATGTTCTCGCTGTGTCTGACGCTGACGCTAGACCATCTGCCTGATGCGCGTGCTGCGGGTCATCTCGCGGCGTTCGTGCAAGGCATCGGCTTCATCATCACGGGGATCATTCCCTACGCAGTGGGCTGGCTGCGCGAATTGACGGGCGGCTTTCAGATGCCGTGGCTGCTACTGATCGCCATCGTGCTTGCCGCCATGGTCGCAACGCTGCGCTTTGCGCCGGCGGGTTACGCTCGTGCCATGGGGCGCATCTAACGCGCCTCCCGACCCCATCCCACCAAGGGTCTTCGACGATTTTCAGAAAAGGCTTGTAATGCGAATCATTCGCATTTATAGTTTGTCCATCGACAGCGCTGCGGCCGATGGAAAAACCGCCAAGCGCAACCTGTCGAACCGAATTCCGCTGTGAGTGTGCCGGCCGTTGAATGCCTGGCACCCCAGCAACCGATCTTTTGTGGGGACCGCTCTGACACACAGAGCGTTTGGCAGTAGCAAGCCGCCCGACAGTCGGGAAAGCACTCAGACCCCGCTTTCCCGACTGCGACTTTCCCGGGCCGCCAGCCATGCCGTCTTTTTTCGGAACCTCCGTCTGCACGATTGCGACGCCGCTTCCGGCCCTGCTGCGCTGTCTACGCTGACCTCCTAGCCTTACGCCCCCGAACGCCATGCCAAATTCGACCGACCTGCGCCGTGCTGGGCTCAAAGCCACGTCACCGCGCGTCAAGATTCTGGAAATCCTTGCTGCCGGCACGGACCACGGCCGTCACCTGAGTGCGGAAGACGTTTATCGTCAGTTGCTGACGTCGGATCTCGACATCGGCATCTCGACGGTCTACCGCGTCCTCAACCAACTGGTGGATGCCAGTGTGCTGCTGCGTCATACGTTCGAGGCCGGCCATGCGGTGTATGAGATCAACGAAGGTGCGCATCACGATCACCTGATCTGCATGTCGTGCGGCCGCGTGGAAGAGTTTCACGACGATGCCATCGAGGCCCGTCAGGAGCGTGTGGCAAGTGAGCGCGGCTTCGTGCTGCGCGATCACGCGCTGGCGCTGTACGGTGTGTGCCCTGCATGCCAGGCCAAAGCAGGTGCGCCGTTGGCTTCGGAGCGCGCTTCACATTGATGTGATCCCGTAACGCCTGGAAACATCATCGGCGGGATCGTGGCGAAACTCATCCGCTGCCGTGGGTTCCAACACATCGTGTTACCCAGGAGATGCCGATGCAACGCCGTCTGAAGTCCGAAGATGAACTCAAGACCCTGCTGGCCCGCTGCGTTCAGCAGCATCCGGAATGTGCCAACTGCGAACTGCGCACCATGTGCATTCACCGGCCCGATCACACCGGCTGTAACTGGAGCGCCGAATTCGATTTTCCCAGCGATGACGACGCCGCCGCCATTCGCGGTCTGTCGGTCGCCAAGCGTCTGCTGACGCGGGCGCGCACCCAGTACAACGTAGCGTCGTAACGCCCAGGTTTGGGCGTCAGCCCTTCGCCTGTCGGGCGATACGCTCGAGCAGTGCGCGGGCGCTTTCGCCGTGGCCCTGCTGTGCCAGCAGGCGCGCATTCAGTACGAGATTCTCCAGCACCAGTTTGGCAATGCTCGCCGTGAGCGAGACGATCACCTCGTCCTGGCTGAAGTGGGCATCTTCCATTTGCGTGAGCTGGCGCGAGACCAGCTTGCAGACCAGGTCGCGCAGCATCTGCTCGTCAAAGGGCAGGTTGGCGAAATCCACCGGGTCTTCCTTCTCGACTTCCGCAATCAACTGGACCAGCAGTTCTTCGGTCATGACGCGTCCCCCGTTCAGGTTTGGACCAGTCTACGCCTGCGTTCCACAAAAATAAAACGGGCCCGCATGATGCGAGCCCGTTGGTGTTGTGACGTTGCGTCGTCTGCTATTTGCGGCGCATGAAGTGGATTGGCTGTTCAGCTGCCGCAGCCGATGACGATTCGCCCGAGGCGCAGCCGCTGCAACCACTGCCGCATGCGCTGCCCGAGAGCGGATCGGAGTGACATGACGGCGATGCTCCCGGCGTAAGCAAACGTTGCCCGAAAGCACGCATCCAGTCCGGTCGCGATGGCCGATCACACCAGCCGGCCACGCGCGCCATTGTGCGGGCACGCATGGTCGGTGCATAGCGACCGGTAATCGACAGCGCGCTCATCGCCACGACTGTCGCGACGACGCCGGTTTCGACAACGTGGTACAGGCTCATGTCAGCACCCGTGCGATCTGGTAGGTGGCGAAGGCGGCCAGGTAGGCCAGCGCGAAGAGATAACCGGCCGTGCCCGCCATCACCTTCCACGAGTTGGTCTCGCGGCGGATGGTGGCCAGCGTCGAGATGCATTGCGGCGCGTACACGTACCACGCCAGAAAGGCCAGCGCCGTGGCCAGCGACCATTGCTGAGCAATGATCGGCGCCAGTTGCGCGGCGGCATCCTCATGCGTGGCCGACAGCGAATACACCGTTGCCAGCGCACCCACGGCCACTTCGCGTGCGGCCATGCCAGGAATCAGTGCGATGCACATCTGCCATGTGAAGCCGATCGGCGCGAACACGACTTCCAGCGCGCGGCCGATCATGCCGGCAAAGCTGTAGTCGATGGCCGGCAAGGTGGCGTTTGCGGGCGGCGACGGGAACGTCGACAGGAACCACAGCAGCACCATCATCTTCAGGATGACCGTGCCGATTCGGCGCAGGAAGATACGCGCGCGTTCCAGTAGACCCACAGCGAGGTTGCGCACGCTCGGCAGCCGATACGACGGCAGCTCCAGGATGAGCGGGTGCTCGTTGCGATCGCGCTTGAGGTACTTGAGTACGTAGGCCACGACCAGCGCCGACACGATGCCGGCCATGTACAGCCCGAACAGCACCAGCCCCTGCAGGTTGAACACGCCCCACACCTCGCGCACCGGAATGAACGCGCCAATCAGCAGCGCATACACCGGCAGCCGCGCCGAACACGTCATCAGCGGTGCCACGAGAATCGTCACCAGCCGGTCGCGCGGGTCCTGGATCGTGCGCGTGGCCATCACGCCGGGAATCGCACACGCAAAGCTGGAGAGCAGCGGAATGAACGAGCGGCCCGAGAGCCCCGCACCCGCCATCAGCCGGTCAAGCAGGAAGGCCGCGCGCGGCAGGTAGCCGGACTCTTCCAGCGAGAGGATGAAGAGGAACAGGATCAGGATCTGCGGCAGGAACACCAGCACGCTGCCCGTGCCCGCGATGATGCCGTTCACCAGCAGGCTCTTGAGCATGCCGTCGGGCATGACCGTGCCGACCCAAACGCCCACCGCTTCCACGGCACCCTGGATACCGTCCATGAGCGGCTGCGCCCAGGAGAACACCGCCTGGAACATGAAGAACATCAGCACGGCGAGCAACATCAGGCCCAGCACCGGATGCAGCACGATGCGGTCGAGCCGGTCATCCAGCTCGGCCGTGCTGCGCGGCATGGTGACAGCGGCGTCGAGCAGGCGTTTCACCTCGACGTGCGGGTCGGCATCGGCGGGCAGGCCCACCGGCACGGTCGGCAGTTGCTCGTGATCGATGTGCGCGACCAGCTCTGCCGCGCCATTGCGCTTGATGGCCACGGTCTGCACCACGGGCACGCCCAGTGCCGCTTCCAGCTTGGCGCGGTCGATACGGATGCCGCGCCGTTCGGCCGCATCCACCATGTTCAATGCCAGCACCATCGGCAGACCAAGGCGTTGCAGCTCAAGCACGAAGCGCAGGTGCAGACGCAGGTTGGTGGCGTCCACCACGCAGATGAGCATGTCGGGGCGCGGTTCGCCGCGGAACGTGCCCAGGCAGATATCGCGCGTGATGGCTTCGTCGGGGCTGGTGGCGACCAGGCTGTAGGCGCCGGGCAGGTCCAGGATCTGTACGTGCCGGCCCGACGGCGCCGTGAAGCGGCCTTCTTTGCGCTCAACCGTTACGCCTGCGTAGTTGGCCACCTTTTGGCGGCTGCCGGTCAGCAGGTTGAACAGCGCGGTCTTGCCGCAATTGGGGTTGCCGACCAGGGCAACGCGCAATGCCGGCGAGGAAGAGGAAGCGGGAGAAGCGTGCATCTGCATGAAGACCGGATAAGCGGGACCGGAAAGTGTCGGCAGCGAGCGGTGGGCTACGCTGCCTCGCGCACCTGCGCGGGCGGCGCCGCCTCGGTGGCGGCAACAGCCTCCGTGGCGGGTTGCGTGGTCGCTTCAGCGCGCAGGCGAACGCGAGCGGCCTCCTGACGGCGCAGCGCAAAGCGTGTAAAGCCGACCTGCACGACCAGCGGATCCCCGCCGAACGGGCCTACGGCCACCACGCGCACCACTTCGCCCGCGACGAACCCAAGTTCGCGCAGGCGTTGGCTGATGGGATCGGCGGACTCACGGTCTTCAACGTGATCCACCACCGCCGTTGCCCGGCGGGAAAGCTCGGAAAGCCGCATCGTGCCTAGTCGCTCACTTACTGAATGCGTTGATTATTACGTAAATGCGAATCGTTTTCATTATATCGCAACATCAAGCATGAAGGGGCTGCGGCACTGGGTCGCCGGGATGGTTATTTCGGACGAGGGATTCACCCGGGGGAGGGGCGTTGCACCGAACGCACAAAAACGCGGGGTGCGCGTAAAACCGCTACTGGTGCCGGGTTTTTGCCAAATTACCCTATCCTGGGTATTGGCCGGGCGGGGGTCATTGCCTATCCTTCAAGTGCGCTGAACTTCCCCGTTCAAAGCGTATTCTTGAGGCCACCGGATACCGCTATCCGGTGGTTTTTTCTTTGGTGCCTGCCGATTGTAGTCACGATCCTACTGCCCGGCCCGGTCTCGGCCCCCCGAACCGCTTGCTATGGATCGCAGGCGGATTCCCAACTATGCTAGTCGCTGGCGATCGCGCCGCGGCCTTCGCTTTTGGCGCGGTAGCAAGCGGCGTCCGCACGTGCCAGGAAGGCGCTGACGTCGGCATCGTCTGCATGCAATTCAACCACCCCCTGTGAGAGCGCAATCTCTGCCCGTGCGCCGGCGGCCAGCAGCGGCTGACGGGCCAGCGCCGCGCGGATGCGGTCGGCAAACGTAACGGCCGCCTGCATGTCGCAGTTGGGCAGGATGATCGCGAACTCGTCGCCGCCCAGGCGGGCCACGTAATCCTGTGTGCGCGTGTTCTGCACGACGAGCTCGGCCACGCCGCGCAGCACGTCGTCGCCGGCGGCATGGCCGTAGCGGTCGTTGATGGTCTTGAAGCCATCCAGGTCGATCATGATGAGGGCCAGCGGCGCACGCGTGACCGGGTTGCCGCCACGATGCGCTTCGACCTGCGCGCGCAAGGTCGCATCAAAACCGCGGCGGTTCAGCAGCCCGGTCAGCACGTCGTGCGTGGCATCCCAGGCGATGCGCTGCACGGTTTCTCGCGTGGCCGACACATCGCGCAGTACCAGGACGCCGCTACCCGACGTGCCTGGCAGCGGGCCCCATGACAACTCCACATCGTGCCGGCGCCCGTCGGCGCGTTCCAGCCGCAGGCTGCCCGAGAGCGTGCCGCCCGAGCGCAGCAACTGCGTGGGGATGACACGCCTGCCACTGTCGTGCTCCACCAGGTGCAGCAGGCGGTTGATCGATTGGCCGACCGCGCGCGCGGGGTGCGTGCCAACGAGCGTTTCAATGGCGCGGCTGGCGTGCGTGACGATGCCATCGCCGTCGATCGTCAGCAGCGGCTCCTGGATGGCATCGAGCACCAGCAGCGCGGCACGGACCTCTTGCTCGAGCGCCTCCTTGGCGCGTTGCTCGCGCGTGCTGTCGACCACGGCGACGATCCACCCGGCCAGCGGCGCGCCTGCCCCGCCGATGGGCCGCGCCGTCAGCAGCACCGCACCAATCCCGGCACCTTGCCCCGTCGTAATCACGACCGGCTGATCCGCCAGCGCCAGCGGTGCGCGCGGCAGATGGGCAAGTGCGGTGGCCACGGCCCGTGCTGCAGGTGAGACCGGGTCCCCTTCTTTGGCCTGCAAGGCCAGGCTGATGGCCTGTGCGCTCGTGCCCAGCAGCCGCTCGAAACGCACGTTGGCAAACGGCACCGCCAGCGCGCGATCCAGAAACGCCAGCCCGACCGGGGCCTGCTCGGCTAGCGCGCGGAAGAAAGCGACGTCCTGCTCGCTGATCTCCAGTGCCTGGTCCCAA
Source organism: Ralstonia sp. RRA (assembly GCF_037023145.1). Lineage (NCBI taxonomy): Bacteria > Pseudomonadati > Pseudomonadota > Betaproteobacteria > Burkholderiales > Burkholderiaceae > Ralstonia > Ralstonia sp. RRA. The sequence goes on from NZ_CP146092.1 coordinate 769,292, forward strand.
TACTTGGCGAGGTGGCCGACACGCACGGCCAGTGCGCCCACCTCGGTGGTCGGGTCAAATGTGGAGACCTGCGGGTCCGCCAGCTCGCCCAGGCGCGTGAGCGGGCCGGGCGGGTGGGCGTCGTGCAAGGGCGGGCGGCCAGAAGTGGGCGCGACCGGGTGGATCGGCAGACCGCCTTCCACCTCGTGGCGCAGGCGCTCCAGCGGGCTGACCGCACGCTCGATCCAGAACCAGGCGAACAGCAGGCAGACGGCGCCGAAGGCAATGCCGGCCGCAATGAGCGTGCGCGTCGTACGGGCGGCGCCCGCGTAGGCTTCCTGCACCGGCCACCAGACGCCCACGCTCCAGGGCACGGCACTCAGCCGGCGATAGCCGACGATGACGGGAGCCTGCCCCGGCGGGGTGAATTCAGCGCCCTGGCTCCAGCCCTGCGCGAGCGAACGCGCAGACGCGGGCAGCGTCGCCAGATCCGGCGCTTGCTGCAGCAGGCGCGAGCGATCCGGCGCGACGATGTATTTGCCCCCTTCCGACACCACCACCAGGCGCCCGGTGCGCCCCATCCGGACAGCCTCCAGATCGGCGAGCATCGGATTGCGCGATAGCTCGATCGATCCGATCACCAGCCCAGCAAAGCTGCCGTCATTACTGTGCAGCGGTGCCGCAAACGAGGCCACCGGGTGCTTGCCCTCCGGTGCAAGGAACGGCTCCGGTATGTAGAGCCGACGCGTGTCGCGCACGGTCTTGAAGATGGGGTGGTCGGCCATGTCGCCGCCGCGCCGTCCAGGCAGCGCCGGTGCGTCGGCCAGGAGGGTGCCGTCGGTGCCGACCACCAGTACGTTGTCGAAAGCGCCGCGCAAGTCGGCATGCGTGTCGAGCCAGGTTTGGCCGTCGGCAGGCGTGTGCAGGTCGCAGGCGCCCTCGGTGGCGGCGGAGAGGCGGTCGATGATGCTGGCCAGTCGTGCGTCGATCGGGCGGGCCGCCTGCGACATTGCCTGGTCCAGGCGGCTGTCAATCTCCTGCCGGGTGTCGTCGTACACCGTGGAGATGGCCACCGCAATCAACCCCGCAAACGGTACCAGCGCGGCAACCACCACGCCCGGCAGTAGGCGGAACAACAGGCGGCGTGGGGCGGTGCCCACGGGGCGAAATTCGGGCGTGTTTGGCATGTGCCCGGATTTTAGAGCGAGTTGGTCCCGTGGAAACCCCGAAACGTCAACAAAACCGCGTGGATTGCAATAGTTGCGTACACAGTTTCCACAAGTTGCGTGCGATAGGAATTGCAAGCAAAATGCTTGCGCACTGCGTCAGCCGTCAGCCGGCACGATGCCGCAACTGCATCGTGTGCCTTGGCGTACGGCCCCTGAGCCGCATGTCGTGCCGTCACTGAGGTGCAGCCGCAGAGTGCATCCGCTCTCCACACCAAGGCTCTACCGGTCATTCAAGTGCCGAAGCACGCTTTTTTTCCCACCACGCTGCGCGGCCGTTTGCTTGCACTGGCTGCGGTGGCCGCCTTGCCGGCCATTGTTGTGGCGATTGCCGGCGTGGCGCTCTACCGTGACCGGCTCAACGACCATCTTGCCCAGCGCCTGACCCACGAGACCGAGTCCGCCGCCGCGCGCGTCGGGATGGTGCTGTCCAATGCCAACGAACTGCTCTCCGTGCTGGTGGCCGATGATTCAGCGCTGCGCATGGACCAGCAGGAATGCAGCCGCTTCGTCAACCGCGTCTTCCATAACCAGAACGAGCTTTCCAACCTCGGCGTGATTGACGCGCACGGCAAGCTGGTGTGCACGCCCGATCCGGCCAATCTCGGGATCGACGTGTCGGATCGTGAATACGTGCACGAGATCCTGGCGACCGGTCAGCCGGCGCTGTCGACATTCGTGATTGGCAAGGCGTCCAACCAGGCCGTGGTTGTTTCAGCGCGGCCGATGGTGGCCAGCGATGGCGCCATCCGGGGTGTGGCCTACGCGGCCGTGCGGCAGAGTGCCCTGATTTCGGCAGCCTCCGGCGGCATGCCGGGTGCGCCGGTCTACCTGATCGACGCGTCCGGCAACGTGCTATCGATCAACGCCATGATGACGCCCGGGCAGGCCCCCACGATTGCAAAGGGAACGCTCGTGGCCATGGCTGGCCAGCAGCCGGGTGACCCCATACTGGTGGACGACACCGACGGCGTGCGCCGCGCCTATGCAGCCATGGTGGTGCCGCATGCCGCCGCCGGGCGCCTGCGCATTGTGCGGGGGGTGGACGCGACCGACATCATTCGCCAGCAGCGCGACATCGCGCTGGCCGGCGGCGGTGCCATCCTGTTGATGATCGTGCTGTTGCTGGCACTGATTCAGATAGCGATGCGGCGGCTGGTGCTGCCGCGCGTCGATGCGCTGGTGGATGCGGCGCGCCACTACGCCGCGGGTGATTTCTCCGCGCGCGTGGTCGAGCAGGGCACCACGCGCGATGAGCTGTCGTTGCTCGAGCGCACCTTCAACGAGATGCGCGCGGCCATCCAGCGGCACGACGCCACTGTTCATCGGCTGACGGAGCGTTTTCAGCGTGTGGCGCGTGCCACCAACGACTGGATTTTCGACTGGGATATCGCCACCGGAGAGTCCTGGGCCAATGCGAGCCTGCACCGGCTGCTGGGCAGCGACGCACTACTGGGCCCCGGCGAGGACGACGGTATGGGCGGCGGTACCTCGCGCACACTGACTTTCCACCAGTTCGTGCATCCCGACGATGTGGATGCGTTCGGCCAGCAGCTGCGTGCTGTGCTGCATTCAGACCGGGGCAGCTGGCACAGCGTCTGCCGTGTCATCGACGCCAACCGCGCCACGCGCACGGTGGAGATCCGCGCCAGCATCTATCGCGGCAAGGATGGCCGGGCCGTGCGCATGGTCGGTGGCGTGAGCGATATCTCACAGCGCTCGGCCATGGAGCAGGAACTGCGCGCGAGCGAGGCGAACCTGAGCGTGGCCGAACAGATCGCACAACTCGGTAGCTGGCGCTGGGACGTGCTGCGGGACTCCACCACGTGGTCTTCCGGCATGTACGTGCTGACCGGCGTGCCGGTGGGGTCGCCCCCCACGTTTGCACAGCAATCGCAGTTCTTTACCGCCGACAGCTTCAACCGGCTCCGCGAAGCCGCCAGCCATGCCGTGACCGAAGGCGAGCCGTATTCGCTGGAGTTGGAGATGATCCGTCGCGACGGCGAGCACCGCTGGGTGCTCTCGCGCGGCAACATCGAGCGCAATGAACGCGACGAGGTCGTGGCGCTCTTCGGCACCATGCAGGACATCACCGAGCGCCGCGAGTCCGACGAACAGTTGCGCCTGCTGCGCCGTGTGGTGGAGTCCGTGCCATCGGGCATTGCCGTGGCGGACGCGCAGCAGCCCGACATGCCGCTGGTCTACGTGAACCCGGGCTTCGAGCGCATGACTGGCTACCGCGCCGATGAGGTGCTGGGCCGCAACTGCCGCTTCCTGCATTCCTCCGAGCCGGGTCAGCCGGCGCTGAACGAAGTACGCACCGCCCTGCGGGATGCCAGCGAGATCCGTGTACTGCTGCGCAATTTCCGCAAGGATGGCCACCCGTTCCTGAACAACTTCCTGCTTTCGCCTGTACGCGATGCCAAAGGCGCAGTCACGCACTACGTCGGCATCCAGGACGATGTGACCGAGCAGGAGATGACGCGTGCGCGCCTGGCGCAGCACGCCACGGTCGATCCGCTCACCGGCCTGCCCAACCGCACGCTGCTGGCTGACCGTGTGCAGCAGTCGGTGGAGATGGCCGCGCGCCAGCGCAGCCGCTTCTATGTGGCGCTGGTCAATATCGACCGCTTCAAGGTCATCAACGACAGCCTGGGGCATCTGCTGGGCGATGAGGTGCTGCGCCGCGTGGCCGAGCGCTTGCGCGATGCAGCCGACACGGTCGACACCGTGGCGCGCTTTGGCGGCGACGTGTTTGCGCTGGTGGTCTCGCATGCGGGCTCGCGCGGCGTGGATTTCGGCTTTGACCTGTTTGCCGAGGCCATCCGCGTGGAAGGGCACGAAGTGTTCGTGACGGCGAGTATTGGCGTGGCGGAGTACCCCACGCACGGCTCGGATGCCGACACCCTCATCCGCCATGCCGAGATGGCGATGTACTACGCCAAGCAGAACGGCCGCAACCGGCTGGAGTTCTTCGCGCCCGAGATGGACATTGGCGTGTCGTACCGGTTGAACCTGGAACACCAGATCCGGGCAGCGTTGGAGCAGGGCCAGTTCCGCTTGCTGTATCAACCGCAGATCGACACCAAGACCGGCCGCGTGTGCGGGCTGGAAGCGCTGATCCGCTGGATTCATCCGACGCGCGGGCTGTTGCCGCCGGCGGCGTTCATTCCGGTGGCCGAAGAGAGTGGGCTGATCGTCGATATCGGCAACTGGGTGCTGGCCGAGGCTGCGCAGCAGCGCGCGGAATGGCATGCACGCGGCCTGGCTGACGATCTGACGATTGCCGTGAACGTGTCGCCGCTGCAGTTCAAGCGCGGCACGGTGCTGCCGACGCTGCTCAAACTGCAGCGCCAATACGGCCTCGGCTCGGGCTTCCTGGAGCTGGAGGTGACCGAGTCGATGCTGATGGAAGGCACCGAGCGCACCATCGAAGACCTGACCGCCATCCGTCAGCTTGGCGTGCGCATTGCCATTGATGACTTCGGTACCGGTTATTCGAGCCTGGCTTATCTGAAGCGCTTGCCGATCGACCTCATCAAGATCGACCGCGCCTTCGTCAAGGACATCGACCGCGATTCCAACGACGCGGCCATCTGCACGACGGTGGTGGTGCTCGCCCACAACCTGGGCGTGAAGGTGTGCGCAGAAGGGGTGGAAGACGCCGCGCAGGCTGCTTTCCTCACATCGCACCAATGCGACGTGCTGCAGGGGTACTACTTCAGCGAGCCGCTGCTGCCCGATGCGGTGGCCGCGCTGCTGGAGCGCGACGGGCGCTTCGCGGTGTAACTGCGGCTGGGCGCAGGCCTACGCGCGCCCGCACGCCATCACGCGCGGAACACCGCCACTGCGTGCTTCAGCTCTTCTGATTGCCGTGCCAGCACCGAGGTGGCTGCTGCGGCTTCTTCCACCAGCGTGGCGTTCTGCTGCGTCACTCCATCGAGTTGCGACACCGAGTCGTTGATCTGCGCAATGCCGCTGCTCTGTTCGCGCGAACTGGCCGAGATTTCCGACATGAGCTGCGTGACGGTCTGCACCGATTGCACGATCTGCGTCATGGTGGCGCCGGCCTGGTGCACCAGCGCCACGCCATCGCGCACGGACTGATCCGACGCGCGAATGATCTCCTTGCTCTGGGCAGCAGCCTGCGCGCTGCGTTGCGCGAGGCTGCGCACCTCACCGGCCACGACGGCAAAGCCGCGGCCTTCTTCGCCGGCACGGGCGGCTTCCACCGCGGCGTTGAGTGCGAGGATGTTGGTCTGGAAGGCGATGCTTTCGATGGTGGCGATGATCTCGGTCACGCGCTGGCTGTCGGCGCGGATGGCGTCCATGGTCTGCACGACGCGCTGCACGACCTGTCCGCCGTCGGCGGCGATGTGCGATGCCTGTTCGGCCAGCGCGCTGGCTTCGCGCGCGTGATCGGCATTCTGCGCAACCATGGACGTGAGCTCTTCCATGCTTGACGCGGTTTCTTCCAGCGCGGCAGCTTGCTGCTCGGTGCGGGCCGACAAGTCATGGTTGCCGGCGGAAATCTGCAGCGTGCTATTTGCGACGTTGGTGGCGCCATCCTGGATGTCGTGCACGATGGACGACAGGCTCGCGCGCATGGTGGCCATGGCACGCATGACCTCGCCCAACTCATCGTTGGAGCGGACTTCCACGGCCGTGGTCAGGTCGCCCGCGGCCAGGCGCGTGGCCAGCGTAGCCGCTTCTTCCAGCGGGCGGATCAGCGTGCGCGCCAGCAGCACGCCCGACATCGTCGCAAGCCCCGCACAGCCCACACCGGTCAGCCACAGCCAGTCACGGCTGAGCACCAGCCACGTTTTGTCGTGCAGGTCCGCTGCTTCCAATGCGATGTGCGCCCACAGCGTGCCAATCAGGATGGCCACGGCAATCAGGCTTTGCAGCCCGATGACCCTGAAGCGCAAACTGTCGCGCTGGAACAGATTGACGGCGCGTCGCCAGCCCGTGCGCAGGATGCGACCGGCACGCACGGTGTAGGACGTGTCGCCTTCGTTGATGGCGGCGTAGGCGCGCTGCGCGCGCGCAATCTGCGAGGGCGTGGCCATCGAGCGCACGGAGGTATAGCCGACGACGTTGCTGCCCTGGAACACGGGCGTGACGTTGGCGAGCACCCAGTAGAAGCCGCCGTCCTTGCGGCGGTTCTTGACGAAGCCGCGCCACGGCTTGCCGGCTTGCAGCGTGGCCCACAAGTCTGCAAAGGCGGCCTCGGGCATGTCGGGATGACGCACAAGATTGTGCGGCGCGCCCATCAGCTCTTCCAACGAGTAGCCGCTCACGCGCACGAACGCCGGGTTGGCGAAGACGATGCGGCCTTTGAGATCGGTACGGGAGATGAGGTAGTCGGTGGGGGCGAGTGCGGTTTCGGCTTGGGTGACCGGGAGGTTCTTGCGCATGATGTGCCGCGCCTTGTGGGCGCGCAGGTAGGCGGAAATCAGCAGGAATGGGCGGGAGTCCTCCCTTGCAACGGCACGCCTGGCGCGGGACTAAAGACCGAAGCCGGCCGAAATGTGACGTGATTTGATCCAGATCAAATTGGAGCGTGGTTCCTCCAGCCCCTCAGAACGGGTACGCGTGGGCATAGCCATTGCTAATTTGAAGGCAGCGGGCGCATCCGCTGGAAATGGAGGAACACGGTGTACAAGATCTGTGGCGACGTGGAGATCGTCCCTCGGGTGATCCCGGCGGGCGAGCATGGTTGGGCGGCCCGTATCGACGTGGTTTTCCGCAGTGCGGAGGGGCAGTCGATGAGGGGCTCGCAGCCCGTGCTGCCGAGTTGCACGTTCGGCTCACCGCGTGAAGCGATGGATGCCGCGCTGCTGTATGGGCAGCGCGTGCTGGGTGATTGGGTGCGCGGCGCGGCGTGACGGTACCGGCGCGCAGCCTCAGGTGGGGCCTAGCGGCGCTCCTGCGCCTTGCGTTGCTCGCGCGTGAGCCCTGCTGTCCAGTAGCCTTTGGCATCGATGGCATCACGCGGCACCGCCCAGGTGTCTTCAAGCAGCGTGCGCACCTGTTTGAGCAGTGAAGCTTCGCCCGCCAGAAAGACTTGCGGTGTGCCTGTCGGCAGCGTCTGTGCGCTCAGCGCGCCCACCACCATGGCGCCCGCGTGCGCCGTATCGGCTTCGATCCAGTGGATGTCGTGGCTGCGCGGGTGCCCGGCAAATGCACCTTCGAGTGGTAATTGCGCACGGGCATCGCTGATGGCGATAAAGGCATGCACGGGCGTGCGCTCCGGCAGACTCTCCAGAATGGCAAAGATGGCCGGCAGCGCGGTTTCATCCCCCACCAGCAACGTCCACGGTGCAGCGGGATTGGCCTGGAAACCGCGCTTGGGGCCGGCAAACTCCACTTCATCGCCCGGGGCGGCGTGCTCCAGCCAACGCGCGGCGGGGCCGTGTTGCGCAGTGGGCGTCTCGTCGTGCACGACAAAGTCAACCTCCAGCTCGGCACGCTCGGCGTGGTAGCGGCGGATGGTGTAGGCGCGGCCGAGTGTGCGATCGGCAGCGCCGTTTGCCTTGAGTGGAAACATCAGTTTGATTGCGGCGCCCGGCGACATGTCGGCCAGATCGGCCAGGTCAGTCGGCGAGATACCGGTAAAGACCACACGGCGCATACGCGGCGACAGCGTGTGGATGGCGTGCACGCGCACACGGCGCGTGGCGGGTTTGAGAGGGCTAAGCAGCTGCGACATGAGACCTTGTGTGCGGTAGAAGGCGAACATAGTTGGGCTGCGGAAAAGAGGGGAGATATGGCTGCGCAGATGTCATCCAGGTGGCGGTAGGCCACCCCGGATCAAGGCCGCACGGCTCAACGTTCCCCAGTGATTTCCTTGAGGGCGCGTAGCAGGATGTCTGCCACGCGTTGTTGCTCTTCGCGCGAAGCGAAGCGTTTTTCCATGATGGCGAACTTCAGGCGCCAGCGTGCGGTGCGCAGCGGGTCGTTGCCGGTGTCGGCCCATTCAGCCGAGCCGTCGGTTTCGCGGTCGAAGGCCATGGCTTCGTTCATGCGTTTGACGCGTTCACCCATGGCGCGCAGCTGCGCGAGGATGGCGTCGGCGCTGTGCTGGCGTTCGGCCAGCCAAGCCTCGCCTTCGGGCGTGATGCCGTAGCGCTTTTTGTTGCCCTCGGCCGTGACGGAGGCGAAGCCGTGGTCTTCCAGATAAGACAGCGCCGGGTAGACCATGCCAGGGCTCGGTGTGTAGAAACCCAGCGAGTGTTCTTCCACCGCCTTGATGAGTTCATAGCCGTGACGCGGGCTGCCTTTGAGCAGCGCCAGCAGCACGAGCTGCAGGTCGGCCGAGCTGAGTCGCCGGCCGCGCCAGGGGCTGCCGCCTTCGTCATCGCCCTCGCCGTAGCCGCCCGGGCCGCCAAAACCACCCACACCGCCCATCCCACGGCCAAAACCACCGCGGCCGTGGCCATGCCGGCCCATCATCATGAAATGCTTTTCCATCCACATTTTGTGGTGGCGCCCAAACCATCCGTGCATCGTCACGCTCCTGCTGAACATCATTCGATATATCTTAAGATACATCGAATGATAGTGGCGACCATCCTGAAGTCAAGGACGAGGGCGAAAAAAGTTTGAGGAGCAGGGCGTTAGGTTGCCGCTTTGTCGCTGCCGACCATGGCCGCGTGCACCAGCCAGCGCCGCACGACCTGTTCTTCCTCGGGTGTGAAGCCTTCGAGCAGTTCCTGTTCAATGCCGCCGGATCGCTTCCGGCAGGCGGCCAGCAGGGCTGCGCCTTCTGGCGTCACCTCGATGTGCTGGATGCGGCCGTGCACGGCATGCGGCCGGCGCGTGATGGCGCCGCTGCGCTCCAGGTTGGCGACGATCACGCTCACGGTTTGCGGAGTCTGCATGGCCAAGCGGGCGAGGTCGGCATTCGAGACGCCGGGGTAGGCGCGGATCATGGTCAGCACTAGGAACTGCGGCAGCGTGACACCCACGTCGGTCATGGCGCGCTCCATGCGCAGGCGGTGCGCCGCGTTGGCCTGGCGCAGCAGGTAGCCCAGATAGCCTTCCTCACCGCGTTTGCCTTGACCGGGCTCGGGAATGAAGGGCGTGTCCAACGTGTTGCCCGTGTTGGTGGTAGGGGCGCGCTTGCTCATAATGTCAGAGTTCGAATATTATGTTCGTGCACTGATATTACCACTCCGACAACTTCGTCACAGACAGCGCACAAAACAGGAGCCATACATGCACGATCTCTCGCCTCGCATGGACTACACAGAATTCGTCGACACCGCCGTTGGTGTGCCGGCCGCATTGCAAGCATTGAGCAAGGCGGTGGACGCCTCAGGGCTGGAAAAGCCGCTGACCGAACTCATCAAGGTGCGCGCTTCGCAAATCAACGGCTGCGCGTTTTGCGTGCAGTTCCATCTGAATCTGTCGCGCAAGCTTGGGGTGGCGCCTTCCAAGCTGGACTTGGTGGCCGTGTGGCGCGACACACCGGCGGTGTTCACCCCGCGCGAGCGCGCTGCGCTGGCCTGGACGGAAGCGCTGACGGCCTTGGCGCGCCCGGTCGATCACGGTGTGGAGGACCACGCGTACGACGCCGTGCGCGAGCATTTCTCCAAGACCGAAGTGGCATTCCTGACGGCTGCCATCGCCAATATCCAGGCGTGGAACCGCATTGCCGTGTCGTTGCGCTTTGCGCCGCCGGTGCCCGCAACCACCCCGGTTGCATCGCAGGAGGCATGACCATGGACACCATCCGCCCCATTGAAGACGAAGCCGCGTTGCGTGCGTGCTTTCCCGTCATGCATCAGCTGCGGCCGCATCTGGCCGATGCCGATGAGCTGGTCGCACGCTGGCGCCGGCAGGTTGAGGAGGGCTATCGTCTCATCGCGGTCTGGCGTGACGGCACGCCTGTCGCCTTGGCGGGTTATCGGTTGCAGGAGAACCTCGTCTATGGCCCCTTCCTGTACGTCGACGATCTGGTGACCGACGCCAACCTGCGCAGCAGCGGTTTGGGCAACGTGTTGATGGATCATCTGAAGGACACGGCACAGCGCCTGGGGTGCGCGCGGCTGGTGCTCGACACGCCGTTGTCCAACGTGCTTGGTCACCGCTTCTACTACCGCAATGGCCTGCTGGCTGGTGCACTGCGTTTCGGGTTCAACACGCCAGCAAGAGGCGCCGCATGACGACGTTGCTGCATGTGGCGGTGAGCCCGCGAGAAAGCCGATCGCACAGCCGGCGTGCTGCGCAGCTGGTGCTCGACCAACTGGCGGAGGCCAACGCTGGCTTGCGCATCATCGAGCGCGATCTTGCGGCAACGCCGCTGCCGCATCCCGATGCCGCCTTCGTCGAGGCCAGCCTGATGCGCGACGCCGATCGCACCCACGCACACCGTGCGGAACTGGCGCTGTCCGAGACGTTGATCGGTGAACTGGAGGCAGCGGATGCCGTGTTGATCTCCACGCCTGTGCACAACTACACCGTGCCGTCGACACTGAAGGCGTGGATCGACCTGGTGGTGCGGCCCGAGCGCACGTTCCGCCGTACGCCGACAGGCAAGGTGGGCGTGCTGGCGGATCGCTCGGTGCTGGTGGTGTCGGCATCGGGCGGCAATTTTGACGGTGCCCACGCGCAGACGGATTTCCTGATGCCGTATCTGCGCTATGTGTTCGCTACCGTGGGCATCCAGCAGGTGGAGGGCATCCGCTTGCAGAACACGGCGCGCGGTGCGGATTCGGTGGCGCAGGCGTTTGAGGCATTCCGCCAAGAGTTGGCGACACGCATGTTGCTGATGCCGCTGGTGGCGTAAGTCACCCTCGGCCAAAAAAAACAGGCCAGCGCTTGGCTGGCCTGTCTCGACTTCATCAGCACCTGCGGCCGGGAGGGCAGCCGTGGATGCGGTTCTTGGGGTGACCGTGGTTACGGTCCCAGCCACCTTGACGCATTTCCCAGCCATGGCGACCGTGCACCCAATGTGGGGCTCGCCAATGTTGGCCGGGGCGCCCGCGCATCTGGTGGCCAGGGCGCCAGACGTAACGGTTGCCGTGCAATTGCCAGTAGCCAGGTGCCCACACGTAGCCAGGCGGCAGTCTCGGAATCCGCTCGTGGCGTGGCGGCGGCGGTGGGCCGATCCGAACGTGAACCGACACCTGCGCCTGTGCAGGTAACGTAATCGAACCAAGCGCGCCCGCAACCGCCAGGCAGATGCCGAGCATCCATGCATTCTTCTTCATGTGAGGATCCTCGCGAAATGAAGTTTCGCCTGGATCGTAGCATCGGGCGCCGCGACTGCCCTAGTGCACCGCTCCACCGCTTACCTTGAGATCGGCACGCGTGGCGAGCGCAACGCCAATCGCCGTGCGTATCCCTTTGACTTGCGTCTCCAGCGACAGGCTTGGCCGGCCTGCATGCCGTGCGGCCAGTTCGGGCGTGGTCGGCACGTGGATGAAGCCACCGCGCACCTGCGGCGCGTGCGTGGCGATGTGGTGCATCAGGCCGTAGAACAGGTGGTTGCAGTTGTACGTGCCGGCACTCTGCGACACCGCTGCGGGCACGCCCGCCTCGCGCAGCGTGGAGAAGTACGCCGTCGGCCCGTCTGTCACCACGGGCGTGTCGACCGGCTGGTTACCTGCATTGTCCGGAATGCGCGCATCGATCACGTTGATTGCCACGCGTTCCACCGAGATCTCCGCCCGCCCGCTGGCCAGCCCGAGCGCGAACACCAGCGTGGGCGACGTCTCTTCAATTGCCGCCACCAACTGTTCATTGGCGGCGCCGAACACGCAGGGCAACTGCCGCGCCACAATGGTCGCACCGTCGATTTGCGTGCCATCGAGCGCCTGCGCGATGTCCCAGGAGGGGTTGGTCGGGTCGGATTCAAATGGCTCGATGCCGGTGACGAGGACTGTAGTCATGCATGGCTCCTTGCAAAAATGCGTAGGTATGCAACTAAATGGCGATAAAAAAGGCGGCAGGTGCCGCCTTGGCTTTTGTTACGTGTTCAGCGCGCTGCGCACGTCACGGAGGGCCTGGACCGTGTCGTCAAATACGTTGGTGCCTACGTGCTCGCGCAAGCGCCGCGCCACCTTGGCGCTGGCCGCTTGCAACGCAGCTTCCATCGCACGTGCGGCATCGGTGGGGAACAGATTCCACTCGCGGCCGTCTTCCGCTGAGGGCTGGCGTTCCACCAGTCCCTTGGCGACCAGACCATCAACGAGCCGCGTGGCGGTCGGCCGCGCAATGCCCAGTACCTCGGCCAGTTCGCGGTTGAGCACGCCAGGCCGTTTGAGCACCACACGCAGCACGAACCCCTGCGGCGGCGTCAGGCTGAACGGCGCGTATGCGGAAGTCCATTCGCGCTCGACGGTGCGGGCGAGGGCAGTCGTGTTGAAGTACAGGCAGTGATCGAACATGCGCGGCAGTCTAGCGATAGATCGTTAGGGATGCAACGAATATTTCCGCCGATCCATGATCGACAGATTCAGGGTGCAGCCTCGGTTGCCTGCGCAAGTTGCTTGAGCGCTTGCACGAAGTAGGCACGGTCATGCGGCGCGAGGTCTTGTGTGGTTTCCGACAGCCGCTCCATGGCAGTGCGGGTGGTGGCGTGATCGCCGTCGGCATTGGCAAACCAGGCCAGCTCGAGCAGCAGGCCGCTGACTTGCACGTGGCCGTAGCGATGGCGGCCGCTGTCGTGCTCACGCAGGCGCAGCGCCGCCACGTCGGCCCAGCGTTGCGGCCAGTAGCGCGCATCGAAGGCTTCGGCAAACGGGCCGGCCTGAGCCCTGAGGTCTGCCAGCGTGAGCGCGGCGTGCGGCGCATCGGCACGCGCAATGCGCATCAGCGCGATGGCGTTCCAGGCCGACTGCAGCGGCCCGCCGTTACGCAGCGCTTGCCACTCGCTCATGGCCAGCCAGCGTACGGCATCGGTGGTGCCATCGGCGGTTGCCGAGTTGCCCAGCGCATCCCGCAGCAGCCAGCACGTCATGCCGAGGTTGGCGGCAACCTGCTGCACGGCATCGGAGGCCTGGCTTTCCAGCGCGGCGGCCAGTGCAGTTTCGAACTGGGCGACGATGCGCTGCGCTGTTTGTCCGCGCACTTCCGGCGCAACGTCAGCCGTGTCGGCGTAAAGCAGCCGTGCGCGTTCGATCAGAGCACTGAGGTTGTTCCACTCAAACCGGATCTGCGGGTGATAGCGCAACAGGCTGCGGCCGGGTTCGGCGTCGGCCATGCGTGCGAGCAGGCCGGCGGCGAGGTCAAGATCGCGCCGGTCATACGCGCACCAGGCGGTGACGACACGCTCCATGGCGGCGAGGTAGTCGTTGCCGAGCACGTGCCGCTGGCGACGGTGTGCCCGCAGTTGCGAGAGCAGGGCACTGGCGCGCGTGGAGTCGCCCAGCCGGCGGGCGGCCATCGCCTCGCCCAGGGTGACGAGGGCGCGCTGGAAATCGTTGTCGGCAGCATCCCCCGCGTGGCGCAGGGCGAGGAGTGCGCCGCCGCGCTCGGCATCCGATGCGCTGCCGGTGTGGGTGCCGGCCCCCAACGCGTGCAGCAGGCGCCCTTCGCGCATGGCATGGCGTGCCGTCAGGAAGGCGTGCCAGAACGCCGGGTTGGGTGTGCCTGGGGCGGGGCCGGACAGCGCGCTGGCGGTGGCCTCTGCAGCGCTGTCCGTTGCGCATTCCGCGGTGGCGATGCCAAGGAAGGCGCGTACGTCCGTATCGTCGGCAATGCGCCCTTCGACCAGACACACGACGCGCGCGGCATCTTCGGGTGTGAGCCAGAACGGGCCCTGGCTGCGTTTGTCGGCGTTGAGGAAGCGCGGCTCGCGGTCGCGCTGTTCGCCCCAGCCGGCTTGCACGCCCCAGTTCTGCCAATCGCGAAACGCGCGGCTGATCATCATGCGCTGCGTGCTGGCATCCGATACCGCGCCGCGCAGATCGGCCAGTCGCACAAAGGGCTGCTCGGGCGACAGGCGGTGTGCATAGGCCAGCCGCACCAGCAGCCACAGGCTCTGGAACGGCGCGCGCCGGCCGTCGACGGTTTGCGGCGTGGTCAGTTCCAGGTGAAGGGCGGGCAAGGTGGGTGGCTGCATACGGAAACTGCGGTGGAGGCTGCAAGGCAAAAGCACTGCCGTCATTGTGCGCCAAGCCGTTTGTTACAGGCGTTACGCGTGTGACGTGCAGCCTGTCTTGCGCGCTGGAAAGGGCACAGCGCGCTCCCTACGATGCGCAGCGCCGGTGCTTGCCGGCAGCTACCGACAACGTTCAAGGAGTTCCTATGTTCCCTCGCTGGTCAAAGACCTTTGCGCTGGCCCTCACAGCCTGTGCTTTAGTGATGGGCGCCACTCAAGCGCACGCCGAGCTGGTCGTGCGCGATGATCTCAAGCGCGTGTTTGACGAAGCCGGTGTTGCCGGCACCTTCGTGCTGATGGACATCAGTGGCGATCGCACCTACGTGGTGGACCCGGCACGCGCCGCGCGGCGCATCCACCCTGCATCAACCTTCAAGATTCCCAACAGCCTGATCGCCTTCGATACGGGTGCCGTGCGTGACGATCACGAGGTGATCCCATACGGTGGCAAGCCACAGCCCTTCAAACAGTGGGAGAAGGACATGGCATTGCCCGAGGCGATCCGCGTGTCCAACGTGCCCATCTATCAGGAAGTCGCGCGACGCATTGGCCCTGCGCGCATGCAGGCCTACGTGGATGCCTTCGACTACGGCAACCGCCAGATCGGCAGCGTGATTGACCAGTTCTGGCTGCGTGGTCCGCTGGAAATTTCCGCATTTGAAGAGGCGCGCTTCACCAGCCGTCTGGCGCTCAAGCAGTTGCCAGTGAAGCCGCGCACCTGGGATCTGGTCCACCGCATGCTGCTAATCGAAAAACAGGGCGATGCCGCGCTGTACGCCAAGACGGGGGTCGCTACCGAGTATCAGCCCGAGATCGGCTGGTGGGTGGGCTGGGTCGAGCGTGAGGGGAAGGTGTATGCGTTCGCCCTGAACATCGACATGCCGCTTGAGGCCGACATGGCCAAGCGCATTCCGTTAGGAAAACGGCTGATGCAGGCATTGGAAGTGTGGCCAACACCCTAGATCTTGAATAACGCGGTATTTCCGATTCTGATGATCAATCGGGAATACCCGTGGTTAAGAATAAGAATCGGGTTGTGAGACGATTTTGTATGTAAAGAATTGTTGAATCTGGCTGGTACAAAATGGCGGTTAAAAACATGTCAGGTCTGGTCGTCCGTAAACGACTGGATAAAGAACATCGCCCGAGGGTCGGGTACTGGGGGTTGTTATGCGCAAGCGTTATACGAGAGGGGCCGTTGCACTGATGGCGGCGATTGGTTTGATTGGGGCGACCGGAGCACTGGCCGCTGGCGGCCAAAGCGGCGGCACGATCCGTTTTACGGGGGCTGTCGTTGCAACCGGGTACAGCGTGCAGGCTGGGCAGCGTGCTGCCGGCTCGGCCGATGGGCTGCAGGCCCGTACGGCCGCAACCGGCAATCAAGTGGTGGTGGACTTCAACACACCCGCGGTCAAGCCAGTGCCAGCCGAGGTGTCGGTTATGGCGCGCGGCAAGTCGTCGGGGATGTGGCATAGGGTTGGTGAAGCCGTGAGCGGGGCACTGATGCGCGCTCGGTATGACGGCTTCAAATCCAACGTGCTGGCGGGCAACCGCGGAATACTCACGCTCTCACATTCACCTGGCGCCGAACCAGCACTGGCCATCGTGACGGTTGCATACAAGTAAGGCGGGAATTCTCCCGCCTTTTTTATTGGTTGCGCCAACCCTTACGACGCCACCGGCCCCACTGGTGATTGAAACGGGTGGTACTGATACAGCCACGTTTCCGACAGCGGCTTGCCATCCACGCGCAGGAACAGGCGCATGTCCACCGGCTCCTTGCCGTCGACCGTCAAATCGAACTGCGCGCGCCAGTGGCCCGGCACGCCGTTGGGCACCGCTTCAGTAAATACATACGAGAACGTACCGCGCGAGGAGCTCAGCACCGCTTCGGGCTTTACGCCAAAGGGCAGCTTCTCCAGCGGGCCACCCTTGAACTCCACCATGAACTTGCGCACACCGTGCGGACGCGGTTGGCCCGGCTGGCCACCGTTGCCCAAGCGCGTGGCCACGCAGCGCGCCAGCGGCGTCGGATACGGCTCATCGGCCAGCCAGTGCAGGCGGTAGCGCAGGCGGTACTGGCTGCCTGCGCGTGCCGGCGCCTTCGGCACCCACATGGCGACGATGTTGTCGTGGATCTCGTCGTCGGTCGGGATCTCGATGAGTTGCACCGCGCCTTCGCCCCAACCTTCCAGCGGCTCGACCCACAGGCTCGGACGGCGCTCGTAGTGCACGCCGTCCTGATAATTGTTGAAATCGCGATCGCGCTGCAGTAGGCCGAAGCCGCGCGGGTTGTTGTCGCCAAACGCCGAGGCCATCGTGCGCGGCGGATCGTTCAGCGGGCGCCAGATGCGCTCGCCGCTGCCTGTCCACAGGGCCAGGCCGTCGGAGTCGTGCACCTCGGGGCGCCAGTCGGTGGCGGTGCCCTTGGCGGTTTCCGAGAACCAGTACATCGACGTAGCGGGCGCGATGCCGAAGCGGTCAATGTCCTTGCGCAGGAAGATCGCCGTGTCGATGTCCATCACCACGCCCTTCGTGCGATGCATGACGAAGCGGTACGCACCCGTGATGCTCGGGCCGTCGAGCAGCGTGTAGATCGTCACCGAATCGGCGCGGTTGTCTGCCGGCGTATCGAACCACACGTGCGTGAAGTTGGGGAATTCTTCCGGCTTGCCTGCCTGTGCCACGTCTAGCGCAATGCCGCGTGCCGAGAGGCCGTACTGATACAGCTCGCCAATCGCACGGAAGTACGACGCACCCAGGAAGGCCACCCAGTCGTTCTTCTTCCAGTCGAGCTTTTTCTGATCGCCCAGGCGGCTTTCCTGGAAGCGGAAGCCGGCGAAGCCGCTGCCGCGCGGCAGCTTGCGCGCGGGGCTGTCAGCGGGCATGTCGAAGTACGACTCGTCGTAGACGACCTCGCGCGCGGCGCCTTTCTCCACCACGTGCATGCGCACCGGTGCGCGGAAGAACGTGCCCAGGTGGAAGAACGTCACCGGAAACTGCCCCGGGCCATCGGCAAACAGCGCGTGCGCCGTGTCGAACTTGATCTTGCCGTGGGCTTCGTAGTCGATCTTGGCGAGGATGTCGGCCGGTGCGGTGGCGGGTGGCGTGTACGGTTGGCCGGCCATCGCGCGGGCGCGCTCGATCAGCGCATCGAAAGAAAACGGTGCGGCATCGCCCAGTTTGACGCGGCTGGCGGCCAGTGCTTCGGGCGTGATGCCGAGCGCTGCCAGCGTGGCGGTAACGGAGGCGGAGGCAAGAAGGGTTCGACGTGTGACCATAGGTGCCTGTAACGTAACTTTGAGAATCAGAACAGTCCGACATGGTAACGCGGGCAGGGGTTCCGGACGGGGACTTGGCGTCGCACTTGGTGAGGCCGGTTGGCATGCGACTTATACTTCGCCCATTGTGTTTTCAGAACAAGAACAATATGCCGGTTGATTGGAAAGCCCGCCCCGCGCGCGGTCGTTTTGTCCTCGGCTGCGTCGCCCTCGTCGTGATCGGGGCGCTCAGCAGCTATCTTGGTTATCAGGATGGTGAACGTCTGACGGCCGCGTGGTCGCGCCTGAGCGTCGGCGCAGCCGTTGTGGCCATTGGCCTGCTCGGCGTTCTGCTGCTGGCCTTTGGCTCCGCAGCGCGCCGTGAACGCATGCTGTTTTCGAGCGTAGCGGTGCGTTCGCGCCGCGCGCGACTCTCCGGCTGGGTGGCCTCGCTGGTGATCGGGGCGTTCGTCTTTGCTTATGTCTACACGTCGACGGGCGTGTAACCGCACCGCTCCCGCTGGCGTTCACGCCGCTGGTCCGCCGTTCGTCGCACGCCGCTTGGTTGACGCCAAACGGTTGGTGATACTGCCTGCCACCGATCCAATGTGGGGGCTTCATGGCGCAACGACATCGCAGTCTTGGCTGGTTAGCCCGCGCGGGTGTCGCGCTCGGCCTCGCCGTGTGCACGCACGCAGCGATCGCTGCGCCACAGTGCGATGCGCCAGCCCAGTTGAACGACGGCTGGCAGGTCGAAGCCAGCCCTGCCGCCGCCGACTTCGATGCCGAGCGCCTTTGCACCGTCCTGCACAATCTTGCCGACGGTGATATCAACTTCCACAGCCTGCTTGTCGTGCGCCACGGCCATTTGGTCACCGAAGTCTATCGGGCCGGCAAGGACGAGCGCATCAAAGACCTGTTCCGCACCACGCGAACATTCGGCCCATCGACCGTGCACGATGTCCGGTCGATCAGCAAATCGGTGACGAGCCTGCTCTGGGGGATTGCGCAGGCGCAAGGCAAGATGCCGTCGCTCGACACGCCCGCGTTGTCATTGTTTCCGGATCTGGCCGACCTCAATGGGCAGGGGCGTGAAGCGATCACGCTGGCGCAGATGCTCTCCATGTCGAGCGGCCTGGCCTGGAACGAATGGAACGCGACCGGCCTGCTGGACAACGACGAATTTGGCTTGATCTGGCGCGGTGCGCAGGCGCATTACGTGTTCGACAGTCCTATGGCGGCGTCGCCCGGTGCGCAGTTCAACTACAACGGTGGCAACACGGCAGTCCTGGCGCAACTGCTGGTGGAACGCGTCGGCATGTCGCTGCCCGACTACGCACGCAAGCACCTTTTTGAACCGCTCGGCATTACCGACTGGGAATGGGTCGATGATTTTCGCGGCCGCCCGATGGCGCACGCCGGGTTACGGCTGCGCCCGCGCGATCTTGCTCGCATCGGGCAACTGGTGCTGCAGCACGGTCAATGGCAAGGCCGCCAGATTGTGCCCGCCGAATGGATTGCGGAATCAACGCGCCCGCACATCGACACTGGCATCGAGCCCGGCTTGCAGTATGGCTACCAGTGGTGGCTCGGCAAGGTGGAGGCGGGCGGCGAGCAGCAGGACTGGGTTGGCGGCATCGGCCGGGGCGGGCAGCGCCTCTGGATCGTTCCGGGGCTAGACATGGTGGTGGTTGCCACCGCGGGTGACTACAACCAGCGCGCCATCTGGAAGCAGACCGAAACGCTGTTCAGCCAAGTCATGGCGACGGTACAACCAGCGCCGCCAGCTGCGTCCGCCGCCAGATAACCGCTGCGCGGTTCAGAGGAACCGGTCGAGGATCTTGCGGCTGGGCTTGTCCAGCGCAAAGTGATCGCGGATCAGGTAGTGGATGCCGTGGCTATCCGAGATCAGCAGCGTGCTGCCAGTCAAGCGGCGGATGTCCTCCTCGCCGCGCAGCACGAGGTCGGTCTGGCCGCGATCGGTCTGCACCGTCCACGTGCTGGGCGTGGCATAGGTCGATACGCCGATGATCTTGCGGATCTCGGGCATGAACTCGCGTGAGGCCAACTCATCGGCAATCAGCGTGCGTGTGGGCTCGGGCAGTGCATCCAGTCGCGTGATCCAGGCCAGCTCACGGCCGTCGGTGCTCATCAGGCTGAAGCCGTCGGTCGCCGCGGAAATCGGAAACGCGCGCACAGGCACCACGCCTTCATGCGAGGTGCCGTCGGCCAGGGTCATGACCAGCTTGCCGAGGGTGTTGCGGCTGAGGGTGAAATCGGGCGTCTGCATTGCCGTGCTATTCCAGAAACGTGATTGCTGCGCTTATTGCGCGTAAGCCGGCTCGGCAGCGTCCACACGCTCGCCGTCGCTCGTCATGTCGGTGTCTGCGTCGACATTGCGGGCCTGTGCCTGATAGAGCTTGTAGTACGCCCCTTCGCGCGCCAGCAGTTCATCGTGGTTGCCCACCTCGACGATCTGGCCGCGGTCCATGACGACCAGGCGATCCGCCTTGCGCAGGGTCGACAAGCGGTGCGCGATGGCAATGGTCGTCCGGCCCTGCACGAGGTTGTCGAGCGCCTTCTGGATTTCCTTCTCGGTGGTCGTATCCACGGACGATGTGGCCTCGTCCATGATCAGGATGCGCGGGTTGATGAGCAGCGCGCGCGCAATCGAAATGCGCTGGCGCTCACCGCCCGACAGCGCCTGGCCTCGTTCACCGACCAGCGAATCGTAGCCGTGCGGCAGACGCAGGATGAACTCGTGTGCGTGCGCGGCACGTGCAGCGGCAACGATCTCGTCGCGCGTGGCGTCGGGTTTGCCGTAGGCGATGTTGTCGGCGATCGTGCCGAAGAACAGGAACGGCTCCTGCAGCACCAGGCCGATGTTGCGGCGGAATTCCGAGATGGGCAGCGAGCGGATGTCGACGCCATCCAAGCGGATCGCCCCTTCCGACACATCGTAGAAGCGGCAGATGAGGTTCACGAGCGTGCTCTTGCCCGAGCCGCTATGCCCCACCAGGCCGATCATCTCGCCCGGCTGGATCGACAGGTTCAGGCCGCGGATCACCGCCCGGTTGCCGTAGCGGAAGCCCAGGTCGCGCAGTTCGATCGCGCCATCAACCTTGTCGAGGTGCATGGGCTTGGTCGGCTCCGGCACGCTCGACACGTGGTCGAGGATGTCGAAGATCCGCTTGGCGCCGGCCGCCGCCTTCTGCGTGACGGACACGATGCGGCTCATTGAATCCAGACGCGTGTAGAAGCGGCTGATATACGTCAGGAACGCCACGAGCACGCCCACGCTGATGGCGTCGTGACTGATCTGCCAGATCCCGAAGATCCAGACCACCAGCAGGCCCACCTCTGTGAGCAGCGTCACGGTGGGCGTGAACAGCGACCACACTGCGTTGACCCGGTCGTTGATCGCCAGGTTGTGCTTGTTGGCTTCGGCGAAGCGCGTGACTTCGCGCTTTTCTTGCGCGAAGGCCTTGACCACGCGGATGCCCGGGATCGTGTCGGCCAGCACGTTGGTGATTTCCGACCAGATCCGGTCGATCTTCTCGAAACCGTGGCGCAGGCGGTCGCGCACCAGGTGGATCATCCACGCAATAAAGGGCAGCGGCACCAGGGTGACGAGCGCCAGCCACGGGTTGATGGAGATGAGGATCACCGCCGTCATCGCGATCATCAGCACGTCGGTAGCGAAGTCGAGCAGGTGCAGCGACAGGAACACGCTGATCCGGTCGCTTTCCGAACCGATGCGGGCCATCAGGTCACCCGTGCGCTTGCCGCCGAAGTATTCGAGCGATAGCTTGAGCAGGTGCTCGTAGGTGGTGGTGCGCAGGTCCGCGCTGATGCGCTCGGACACGCGCGCCAGCAGGTAGGTGCGCGCCCAGCCCAGCGACCACGCCACCAGCGCAGCGCCAAAGAGGCCGGACAGGTAGAGGGTGACCAGGCTGTAGTCGATCGGCGTGCCGTTCTGATACGGGATCAGCACCTTGTCCATCAAGGGCATCGTCAGGTACGGCGGCACCAGGGTGGCGGCCGTGCCGAGCAGCAGCAGGGCGAAACCGGTCAGCAATTGCCAGCGATACGGCCGAGCAAAGCGCCACAGGCGCAGCAGCGCCCAGGTGGAAGGGGGCTGTTCCAGTTCGCGGCTGCACTGGGGGCAGGTGTCTTCACCGGGCGGAAGCGGCGCCTTGCAGGTCGGGCAGACGTCTGAGTCGGCTGGTGCGGGCTCCGCGCCTGTCGTGAGTGCGTTACGGCGCGCGTCGAACACATCGGTCAGCCGCAGGGCGTCGGCGTTGTGGCCCAGCGTGTACCGCCAGCTCGCCAGGCGGCGCTGGCCGTCGGACAGCTCCAGCGTGCCCACGCCGGCGTGGTCGGTGTGCGAGAGCGTCATGCCGGGCGCGATGTCCCAGCTTTGCAAGTCCTTTCCGCCGGGTGCCCGCCCGATCAGGCGGCGGTGCGTAACAACCAGCCACCCTTGGGTAAAATGCAACCTTGCGTCCAAATCCAGCTGCAGTCCGGCCAGGACGGTTTCCTCTGGAGCGAGGCTTGAGCCGAGCTCGACACTCCAGGGGTCCTGAGCGCGGGCAAGGTTGGGGGCGGATGTTGGGGAGGACTGGGTCATGAGCGGCGCAAAGAATTCAAAAAGCGCGTCCCAATGGCCCAAAAAACAGCCCAAAACGGGTAAAGGACGAACATAAATCGGAGCAATGGTGCAGCCATCGCGCGCGTTGAGCGCCCAGTGGCCCGCAAATTTTGCTCGCAAGTATACATAGGGGAGCGAGCCAGGAAATTGGTGCGATGCACAACGCACTCCTGGCTCAAGCGGTCAACGCCGAAGCCGTTGTAACGTTATTGAAAGGTAACGCTTCATTTTCTCGGGCATTTCGCCCACTGCTTTCCAAGCTAATTCGATGAAGAAGAAGGACATTGAGATTCTCGATGTCATGTCGCTGCGCGGCCCGAATATGTGGACATATCGGCCAGTGCTGGAGGCATGGGTCGACATTGGTGAACTGGAGGATTTCCCCTCCAACACGATTCCGGGGTTCTATGAGCGCCTGTCGACGTGGCTGCCAACGCTGATCGAGCACCGCTGCAGCCCCGGCGTGCGCGGCGGCTTCCTGATGCGCCTGAAGGAAGGCACCTGGCCGGGTCACATCCTGGAGCACGTCACGCTTGAGCTGCAGAACCTGGCCGGCATGCCGGGCGGCTTCGGCAAGGCACGCGAGACCCCGATCCGCGGCGTCTACAAGGTGATCGTGCGTGCCTGGCACGAAGACGTGACCCGCGCAGCACTGTTTGCGGCGCGGGACCTCGTCATGGCCGCCATTGAAGATCGCCCGTTCGACGTGGATGCGGCGGTCGAAACGCTGCGCGATATGGTGGATGACCAATGCCTTGGTCCGAGCACGGCCTGCATTGTGGATGCCGCTGACGACCGGGGCATCCCGTCCATTCGCCTGTCGGATGGCAACCTCGTGCAACTGGGCTACGGCGCACGCCAGCGCCGCATCTGGACGGCCGAGACGGACCGCACCAGCGCCATTGCCGAATCGATCTCGCGCGACAAGGACCTTACGAAAAGCTTATTGCAATCGTGCGGCGTGCCCGTGCCGGAAGGCCGCATGGTCGACAGCGCCGAAGACGCCTGGGACGCCGCTGAAGACATCGGCGTGCCGGTGGTGGTCAAGCCATACGACGGCAACCACGGCCGCGGCGTGTTCACCAACCTGATGACGCGCGAAGAGGTGGAAACCGCCTACGCGGTGGCCATCGAAGAGGGCAACGGCGTGATCGTCGAGCGCTTCGTCTCCGGCAACGAACACCGCCTGCTGGTGGTGGGCGGCCGTGTGGCGGCGGCGGCCATGGGCGAGACCGCATCGGTCGTGGGCGATGGCACCTCCACCATTGAGGAACTGATCGAATCGCAGATCAACGCCGACCCGCGCCGTGGCCCGACCGAAGAGCACCCGCTGAACCCCGTGCGCCTGGACTCCGCCGCGCGCCTGGAACTCAAGCGCCAGGGCTATGCCGATGGCACCGCCGTGCCGCCCGCAGGCCGCACCGTGCTGATCCAGCGCAACGGCAACGTCGCGTTTGATGTGACCGATCGCGTGCACCCGAGCGTGGCGGCCCATGTGTCGCTGGCGGCACGGGTGGTTGGGCTGGACATTGCCGGCGTGGATCTGGTGGCCGAAGACATCTCGCGCCCGCTGGATGAACAGCGCGGCGCCGTTGTTGAAGTGAATGCCGGGCCGGGTTTGCTGATGCATATCCGCCCCGCCCAGGGTGAACCGCGCCCGGTGGGCCGTGCGATTGTCGATCACCTGTTCTCCGGCAAGGACGGCGTGCAGGACGACGGCCGCATTCCCATCGTGGGCATCACGGGCACCAACGGCAAAACTGTCGTCGCCAAGCTGGTTGCGCAATTGCTGCAGCTGTCGGGCAAGCACACGGGCCTGGGTTGCAGCGACGGCCTGTACCTGGACCACCGCCAAGTGGAAGGTACAGCCCGCAGCGATCGCGCTGCCTGGGATGCCTGCCATCGCATCCTGATGAACCGTGCGGTGGAAGCCGCCGTGTTCGAAAGCGACAGCGGCATGATCCTGTCGCAAGGGCTGCCGTATGACCGCTGCCAGGTGGGCGTGGTCACCAACTTCGACAAGCCCGATCACCTGGGCGACTTCTATGTCGAAGACGAAGACCGCATGTACAGCGTCCTGCGTACGCAGATTGACGTGGTGCTGAAGACCGGCGTGGGCGTGCTCAATGCCGCCGATGCGCGCTTGGTCGAGATGGCCGAGCTGTGCGACGGCGAGGTGATCTTCTTCGCTCTGTCCGGCGACCTGCCGGCCATCGCCGCGCACCGCGCCGAGGGCAAACGGGCCGTGTTCGTGCGCGATGGCAAGGTTGTGCTCGCCACCGGTCAGACCGAGGTGGCATTGGCCGATGTGTCGGCCATTCCGCTCGCTTACGCGGGCCGGGTGCCGTTCCAAGTCGAGAACGTGCTGGCCGCCGTGGCCACCGGCTGGGCGCTGGGCATCTCGCATGAGCTGATCCGCGCCGGCATCGTCACGTTTGACGTTGGCCAGGTGGATGTACCGGGGCGCTTTACGCTGTTCCAGCACAACGGCGCCACCATTGTGGTGGATGACGCGCACAACGCGTCGGCGCTGCAAGCCCTGGCCGGCGCGCTGGACAACTTCCCGGCCGAACGCAGGACACTGGTGTTTGGCGCTGGCCTGCAACGTCGCGACGAAGACCTCGTGGCACAAGGCAAGGTGATCGGCCAAACGTTCGACCGCGTGCTGCTGTGCGAAGACGCAAGCGTTAAGCGCGCTGATGCCCAGTTCGAGCCCCAGGCGCGTGCGCTGCTCAAGCAAGGACTGCAGCAAGGAGGCCGCGTGGCCGAGGTCGTCGTCGACGGGGGCAAACGCCAGGATGCCGTGGAAGCGGCACTGTCGCAGCTCGCGCCTGGCGACCTGCTGGTCTTGCAATGCGACGAATGCGCGATTGATGCCACCGTCGAGCAAGTCCACCAGTGGATGGGCCGCACGGAACACCGGGCCTGACCAAAAGCAGCCCACAGCACAACGGAAAGCCGACTGTATGGAAGTTTCTCGTATCCGGGCCCTGCGCGGCCCGAATCTCTGGTGTCGTCACACGGCCATCGAAGCCATCGTGGCCTGCTCGGACCAATCGCTCCTGTTGACCGAGCTGCCCGGCTTTGAAGACCGCCTGCGGGCGCGTTTTCCGGCCATCGGCCCGCTGCGGCCGGATGACGAAGCCGATGCGCCGTCGATGGCGCACGCGCTGGAAGCCGCTGCGCTGGGCCTGCAGGCCGCTGCGGGCTGCCCGGTTACCTTCAGCCACACCGAGCCGACGCTCGAACCCGGTACATACCAGGTCGTTGTCGAATACAGCGAAGAGGACGTGGGTCGACTGGCGTTCGAGCTGGCCGGCCAACTCTGCCTGGCCGCGCGCGACGACCAGCCGTTCGATCTGGACGACGCGCTGTATCGCTTGCGTGATCTGGACGAGGACGTGCGCCTGGGCCCGAGCACCGGCTCCATCGTCGACGCTGCCGTGGCGCGTGGTATCCCGTACAGGCGCCTCACGCAGGGCTCGATGGTGCAGTTCGGCTGGGGCAGCAAGCAGCGCCGCATCCAGGCGGCCGAGACCGACATGACCAGCGCCGTGGCGGAATCCATCGCGCAGGACAAGGACCTGACCAAGACCCTGTTGCACGCGGCTGGTGTGCCGGTGCCGCTGGGCCGTTCGGTGCGCAGCGCCGAAGAGGCATGGGAAGCCGCGCAGGAAATCAACGGCCCGGTCGTGGTCAAGCCGCGCGACGGCAACCAGGGCAAGGGCGTGGCGGTGCGCATCCGCACGCAGGAAGAAGTGAAGACGGCCTACGAAGTGGCGGCCGACATCTCGTCGGACGTGATCGTCGAGCGCTACATCCCCGGCCACGATTTCCGTCTGCTCGTGGTGGGCAAGCACTTGGTGGCGGCCGCGCGCCGCGACCCGCCGCAAGTCATTGGCGACGGCAAGCACACGGTGCGCGAGCTGGTTGAAGAAGTGAACCGCGACCCGCGCCGTGGCGAAGGGCATGCCACGTCGCTCACGAAAATCCGCTTTGACGACATCGCACTCGCCACGCTCGCCAAGCAGGGCCTGAGCGCCGACGCTGTGCCGCCGAAGGGCACGCGTGTGGTGCTGCGTAACAACGCCAATCTTTCCACGGGTGGTGCAGCAACCGATGTGACCGACGACGTCCACCCGGCCATCGCGGCGCGTGCCGTGGCGGCTGCGCAGATGGTCGGGCTCGATATCTGCGGTGTGGATGCCGTTTGCGAAACGATGCTCAAGCCGTTTGAAGACCAGGCTGGCGGCATTGTGGAAGTCAATGCCGCGCCGGGTTTGCGCATGCACCTGCAGCCGTCGTACGGCAAGGGGCGCGCGGTGGGCGAGGCCATCATCTCCACGATGTTTGCCGATGGCGACGATGGTCGCATCCCCCTGGTGGCAGTCTCCGGCACCAACGGCAAGACGACGACCGTGCGCCTGATCACCCACCTGTTGGCCTCTAGCGGCCTGCGCATGGGCATGACCGGCACCGATGGCGTGTACATCCAGGGCCAGCGCATCGACACCGGTGATTGCAGCGGCCCGCGCAGCGCCCGCAACGTGCTGCTGCACCCCGACGTGGATGCCGCCGTGTTCGAAACCGCGCGCGGCGGCCTGTTGCGCGAAGGCCTGGCCTTCGACCGCTGCGATGTCGCCGTGGTGACCAACGTGGGCGAAGGCGACCACCTGGGCCTGAACTACATCAGCACCGTCGAGGACCTGGCTGTGCTCAAGAGCGTGATCGTGCAGAACGTGGCGCCGCACGGCATGGCTGTGCTCAACGCCGCCGACCCGATGGTCGCGCGCATGGCCGATGCCTGCCCAGGTTCGATCACGTTCTTTGCGCAGGACGTTGGCCTGCCGACCATGGCACTGCATCGTGCGCAGGGCAAGCGCGTGGTGTTTGTCGATGGCGCAGAGATTGTGGCCACCGAAGGCGCCAACGAAACGCGCATCGCACTGGCCGACATTCCGCTCACGCGCAACGGCACGATCGGCTTCCAGGTTGAGAACGCCATGTCGTCGATTGCAGCCGCTTGGGCGCTTGGCATCGAGTGGGCGGTCATCCGCCGCGGGCTGGCCACGTTTGTGAACGACGCCGCTACCGCGCCGGGCCGCTTCAACCTGTTCGACTACAAGGGCGCCACGCTCATCGCCGATTACGGCCACAACCCCGATGCGATCCAAGCGTTGTGCAACGCCGTGGCCACCATGCCGGCGCAGCGCCGCTCGGTGGTGATCAGCGGGGCGGGTGACCGTCGCGATGAGGACATCCGGAAGCAGACGCAGATTCTTGGTGGCGTGTTTGATGATGTGCTGCTGTATGAGGATCAGTGTCAGCGTGGGCGTGAGGATGGTGAGGTGCTGGCGCTGCTGCGTGAGGGGTTGCAGGGTGCTGAGCGCACCAGTCGCATTGATGAGATTCGCGGGGAGTTTCTTGCTATCGATACCGCGCTTGGTCGCTTACAGCCTGGTGATCTCTGTCTGATTCTGATCGATCAGGTGGAGGAGGCGCTGGAGCATATTGCTAAGCGCGTTGCTGAGTAAATCAGAGCCCCGGTTGAGTGATCGCCGGGGTTTTGTTTTTGTGGTTCATCTCTGTTTCGTACCCTGCCGGGCACGACCTACTTTTCTTTGTCTTGCCAAAGAAAAGTAGGCAAAAGAAAGGCGCGCCCGAGATGGCGACCCCCTCCTTGAATTTTCGTAACCGAGCGGAGACGGGAAAAACTCGCTGCGCTCAGACAGTTTCCCGTCTTTCTTCCGCTCGCTTACAAAAATTCAAGGCGCCATCAAGGGCAGGAACGTCAAAAGCCAAACCGACGGGGCATCGGTGCGAGCGCCGAAGCGAAGGGCTGTAGGACGCATAGCAACAGGCTCGCGTGCGAGACGAAGTGGCGCACTGGCAATCGATGGTGTGCTTTACCCCTGCCCTAGATGGCGCCTTGAATTTCTGTTGCAGGGAGGAAAAAGAGGGGAGGCTGTTTGAGCGCAGCGAGTTTGCCTCATCTCCCTCCCTGCGACATAAATTCAAGGAATCTTTCGCCATCTCGGGCGCGCCTTTCTTTGCTTACTTTCTTTGGCAAGACAAAGAAAGTGAGTCAGCCCCGGCAGGGGATGAAACAAGGGATGCACCAACACCCTAAAAACCAAAAGAAGGCCACCCCTGCCACCAGCGCATCCAATACCGTTGGCCTATGATGACGCCTCCCCCAGCCTCACCTAGCCATCATGTCCAATCCCATCCAGCTAGCTCCGGTAGAGCTGGCAAAGTCCTATCGCCTCCTGAACCACGGCCCGACCACACTGGTCACGAGCGCCCACAACGGCGTCCGCAACATCATGGCCGCCGCTTGGGCGATGCCGCTCGACTTCGACCCACCGAAGGTGCTGCTGGTGGTCGACAGCCGCACGCTCACGCGCGAACTGATCGAAGCCTCCGGCGTCTTCGCACTCAACATCCCCACCCGCGCCATTGCCGAGACCACGCTGACGGTCGGCACACTCTCCGGCCGCGACGGCGACAAGTTCGAAGCACTCGGCCTCACCAGCGTACCGGCCCGCACCATCGACGTGCCGCTGGTGGCCGGTTGCGCAGCGTGGCTTGAGTGCCGCGTCATTCCCGAGCCACACAACGAGAAGCGCTACGACCTCTTCATCGCAGAAGTGACCGCCGCGTGGGCGGACCCCGCGCTGTTCAGCAACGGCCGCTGGCACTTCACCGATGCCGGCAGCAAAACCGTGCACTACCTCGCAGGTGGTGCCTTCTTTGAAACGGGCGACGCATTCAACGTGGAAGCCAAACAGCCATGAGCGACATCGCCATCCGCCCGTTGATTGACGAGGATGCCGAAGCGTTCAAGGCGCTGCGTTTAAAGGCGATTCAGGATGCACCGACCGCCATCTGGCCGACGCACGACGAGGAGTCTGGACGCACGCTGGAGGAAACACGCAACCGCATCCGCACGACCGATCACCAGATCGTATTCGGTGCGTTTGCGGGGCAAGCGCTGATCGGCATTGCCGGGCTGCGCCGCGAGCCTCAGGCACAGGTTGTGCACAAGGCCGTGCTGTGGGGCGTATTTGTGGACCCCGCACACCGGCGGGGCGGCATTGCAGGCCGTCTGCTGGACGCCGCCATCGCACACGCCCGCACTGCACGCGTGCTGCAGATCCAACTCTGCGTCAACGCCGAAAACCCGCGTGCGCAACAGCTGTATCGCAACGCGGGTTTCGAAACCTTCGGCATCGAGCGCCGCGCCATGCGTGTCGGTGATCGCTTCTACGACGAAGAGCACATGGCGCTGCGGCTGGACGCCTAGTGTTCCGTGCGGTAATCCGTCGGCCGCATCCCCGTCCATTTGCGGAACGCGCGGTGAAACGCGCTCGGCTCCGCAAAGCCGACGGCGACTGCTATGTCGGCAATCGTCCGGCGCGTGTCCTGCAACTGGCCGATGGCGATGTCGCGCCGCAGGTCATCCTTGATGGACTGATATGTGTGGCCTTCAAGCTTGAGGCGGCGGCGCATGGTGGCTTCGGCCACGTTCAGCTTGAGCGCCATCGCATCCGATGCTGGCCAGTTCGTCACCGGCAGGTTGCGCAGCACCTTGCGCACGCGCGCCCCAAATGAATCGGGGTTGCGGTACTTGACGATGAAGCTGCCCGGCGCGTCGCGCAGGAAGGCCTTGATCGATGCGGTGGTCTGGATGACCGGCAGATCCAGAAAGCCGGGCGCAAGGTCGACGTATGAAGCGTCGTGCATGAACACCATGTCGTCGCAGAACATTAGGCGATATTCCTGCACGTCCTGCGGCTCGACACAACGGAAGCACGCAGCGATCAGCGGAATGCGCCGCCCCACCAGCCAGCAGACCAAGCCATACACCATGATGAGCCATGTGGCGTAGGTGAACATGGGCGGCACGCGTGTGCCCTTGCGGTGCACGAAGACCAGTCGCACGCGCTGCGCATCCTCTTCGATCTGCACATGCAGGTCGTCCAGCACTAGCCGCAGGAAACCCGTGGCCCGCGTCAGCGCCTGCCGGCCGGTGCGCGCGGTGAGCGCCGCCTGCGTCATCGTTACGAAGCTGCCCCAGCGCATGGGGTGTGCATCCTGCCCAAAGAACTCATCGTCCATCGCCTGCGCAATGCCGGCCCACAGCGCGCCGTACTGGGCAGACGACACGCGGCCGCGCGGTGAGGCGAGCATCTGTGGCGTGATGCCGGCCGCCGCCATGATCGGCTGCATGTCGACACCATGCGCGCGTGCCCGTGTCACCGCCTCATTGACGAGGCTGACGGAGACGGTCCCTTTTTCGTTGTTCTTCATCGTCGTAGCGAACGTTGCGGCAGCGCAGTATGGCAAATCCGCTCACGCAAGTTGAGCGTGACGGGCATCGAAGCCGGCGCGCCGCGTGCCTACACTTTTCCCCATCGAGTACACGCGCCGCGGGCTGCACAGTGTAAGGCGCCCATGCACGCAGCGTCACGCGGTCGGCAAGCAGAGAGCAAGCGATGGACGATTTCTACACGGAAGAGCAGCGGATGATCCACGACGCTGCACGCGACTTTGCCACCGAGCGCCTGGCGCCCAACGCGGCGCAGTGGGACCGCGATGGTGCACTGCCAGATGACGTGGTGCGCGAGATGGGCGATCTGGGGCTGCTGGGCATGATCGTGCCGGCCGAGCTGGGTGGCTCCTACACCGACTACGTGGCCTATGCGCTCGCGCTGGAAGAAGTGGCTGCCGGCTGCGCCGCCTGCGCCACGATGATGAGCGTGCATAACTCGGTGGGCTGCGGCCCGATCCTGAAGTTTGGCACCGAGGCACAGAAGGCGCGCTACCTGCCGGACCTGGCCACGGGGCGCTCCATCGGCGCGTTCTGCCTGACCGAGCCGCACGCTGGCTCCGAAGCCAATAATCTGCGCACACGCGCTGTGCTGCGCGATGGGCAGTGGGTGCTCAACGGCAACAAGCAGTTCGTCACCAATGGCGCACGGGCCGACATCGCCATCGTCTTTGCGGTGACCGACCCCGAGGCCGGCAAGCGTGGCATCTCCGCCTTTATCGTGCCGACGGATACGCCGGGCTTTCATGTCGGGCGGCCGGAGCACAAGCTCGGCATTCGCGCATCGGACACCTGCCCGATCACGCTGGAAGACTGCGCCGTGCCGGAAGAGAACCTGCTGGGCGAGCGCGGCGAGGGGTTGAAGATCGCGCTGTCGAACCTCGAAGGCGGGCGCATCGGCATTGCCGCGCAGGCCGTGGGCATTGCGCGTGCCGCATTCGATGCCGCACGCAACTATGCGAACGAGCGCATTCAGTTCGGCAAGGCGCTGCGCGAGCACCAGACCATCGCCAACATGCTGGCCGACATGGCCACGCGCCTGAATGCAGCACGTCTGTTGGTTCACCACGCCGCGCGCCTGCGTAGTGCGGACAAGCCCTGCCTATCCGAAGCCTCGCAGGCCAAGCTCTATGCGTCGGAACTGGCCGAGGAAATCTGCTCCAACGCCATCCAAATCCACGGCGGCTACGGCTACCTGGCCGACTACGCCGTCGAGCGGCACTACCGCGATGCACGCATCACCCAGATCTACGAAGGCACCAGCGAAGTCCAGCGGATGGTGATTGCGCGGCACGTGTAGTCACCAGGCACAGCACAAGAGAGCGCACACGCGCCGAACAGGAGACGACGATGAACGAAGTGGCATCTGCAGCACAGGGTTTTGTCGAGGCGCGCGATTTCCTGCTGCGCTATCGCACCGACTACGACCGCGCGTATCGCGAGTTTGCGTGGCCGAAGCTGGACACGTTCAACTGGGCGCTCGACTACTTCGATGTGATGGCGCGCGGCAACGACAACCCGGCGCTGTGGATCGTCGACGACCTGCAAGGCGACGGGCTGAAGCTCTCGTTTGCGCAGATGTCCGAGCGCTCGTCGCGCATGGCGAACTTCCTGCGCGGCCTCGGCATCGTGCGCGGCGACCGTCTGCTACTGATGCTGCCCAACCGCGTGGAACTGTGGGACGTGATGCTGGCGGCCATGAAGCTGGGTGCCGTGGTGCTGCCGGCGACTACGCAGCTGTCGCCCGACGACGTGCGCGATCGTGTGGAGCTGGGCGGGGCGAACTGCGTGGTTGCCGATGCGGCGGAACTGTACAAGTTCGATACCGTGGATGCTGGCGTCAAGCGTATCGCTGTGGGTGCGCAGCGTGAGGGCTGGATCGATCTGGCCGGTGCCTATAGCGCACCGGTCGAGTTCATCCCTGATGGCGCGACCAAGGCCACCGATCCGCTGCTGCTGTATTTCACTTCCGGCACCACGTCCAAGCCCAAGCTGGTGGAGCACACACACCAAAGCTATCCGGTGGGCCACCTGTCGACCATGTACTGGATTGGCCTGCAGCCGGGCGACATCCACTGGAACATCAGCTCGCCCGGTTGGGCCAAGCATGCGTGGAGCTGCTTTTTTGCGCCGTGGAATGCGCAGGCCTGCGTGTTCGTCTACAACTACGCGCGGTTCGTGCCGAAAGACACGCTGGATGTATTGGTGCGCTGTGGCGTGACTACGCTGTGCGCGCCGCCTACCGTGTGGCGCATGCTGGTGCAGGAGCCGCTGGCATCGTACGCCGTCAAGCTGCGCGAGATCGTTGGCGCGGGCGAGCCGTTGAACCCCGAGATCATCGAGCGCGTGCGCAGCGCGTGGGGCGTGACCATCCGCGATGGCTTCGGCCAGACGGAGACCACCTGCCAGATCGGCAACACGCCGGGCCAGCCGGTGGTGCCGGGCTCGGTGGGGCGTCCGCTGCCGGGCTACCGCGTGGAACTGGTTGACCATGACGACCAGCCCGCCAGCGAAGGCGAGATCGTGCTGCCGCTCTCGCATCGCCCGCTGGGTCTGATGCAGGGTTACGCCAACAACGCCAAAGCCACGGCCGAGGCGATGCGCAACGGCTACTACCACACGTCTGACGTGGCCATGCGCCGCGACGATGGCTACTTCGTCTACGTGGGCCGCACGGACGACGTGTTCAAGTCGTCCGACTATCGCTTGAGCCCCTTCGAGCTGGAGAGCGTGCTGATCGAGCACGAGGCCATTGCCGAAGCCGCCGTGGTGCCGAGCTCCGACCCGCTGCGCCTGTCCGTGCCCAAAGCGTTCGTCACGGTGCGCCAAGGCTACGAAGCCGGCCCCGAACTGGCGCGCGCCGTGTTCCTGTTCTCGCGCGAAAAGCTCGCACCGTACAAGCGCATCCGCCGCCTGCAGTTCAGCGAGCTGCCCAAGACCATCTCCGGAAAGATCCGCCGCGTTGAACTGCGCCGGCTCGAACTAGAGCGCACGCCTGAACCTGCCCGCATGCCCGGCGAGTTCTGGGAAGAAGACTTCGCCTGATTCCGGATGCCGCTGATCCCCATTGAACCCCGCCATCGATTTGCCTAGGAGACCCACATGAGCGCCGTTGCCTCTCTCGCTTCCGCCAAGCCTGCCGCCGAGCTTGCCACCAACAAGGACATCCCGCCCACCGTCAAGCTGCTGATCGGCGGTGAGTTTGTCGAGTCCAAGTCGAAGGAGTGGCGCGACATCGTGAACCCCGCCACGCAGGAAGTGCTGGCGCGCGTGCCGTTTGCCACGGCAGCCGAGGTGGATGCGGCCATTCAGTCGGCGCACGCTGCGTTCGCCACCTGGAAGAACACGCCGGTCGGCGCGCGCATGCGCATCATGCTCAAGTTCCAGGCGCTGATTCGTGAGCACTCGCCGCGCATCGCACGCACGCTCACGGCGGAGCAGGGCAAGACGTTGCCTGATGCTGAAGGCGACATCTTCCGCGGGCTGGAAGTGGTGGAGCACGCGTGCTCGATCGGCTCCCTGCAGCAGGGCGAGTTTCTGGAGAACGTGGCTGGCGCGGTGGACACTTACACGCTGCGCCAACCGATTGGTGTGTGCGCGGGCATCACGCCGTTCAACTTCCCGGCCATGATCCCGCTGTGGATGTTCCCGATGGCCATCGTGTGCGGCAACACGTTCGTGCTGAAGCCGTCGGAGCAGGACCCGCTATCGACCATGCTGCTGGTGGAACTGGCGCTGGAGGCCGGTGTGCCGGCGGGCGTGCTCAACGTCGTGCACGGTGGCAAGGATGTGGTGGATGCGCTCTGCACGCATGAGCATGTGAAGGCGATCTCGTTTGTCGGCTCCACTGCGGTGGGCACGCACGTGTACCGACTGGGCAGCGAGCATGGCAAGCGCGTGCAGTCGATGATGGGCGCGAAGAACCATGCCGTGGTGCTGCCGGATGCCAACCGCGAGCAGACGCTCAACGCGCTGGCCGGTGCGGCCTTTGGTGCTGCCGGGCAGCGTTGCATGGCAACGTCTGTCGTGGTGCTGGTGGGCGCGGCCCAGCAGTGGGTGCCCGAGCTTGTGGAGAAGGCCAAGACGCTCAAGGTGAATGCCGGCGTGGAACCAGGCACGGACGTTGGCCCCGTCGTTTCGCGCGCCGCCAAGCAGCGCATTCTTGGGCTGATCGAGTCGGGCGTGCGGCAGGGCGCCACGCTGGCACTGGACGGCCGCAATGTGCGCGTCGCCGGCTATGAAGACGGCAACTTCGTCGGCCCGACCATCTTCACCGATGTGACGACCGATATGGACATCTACACCAACGAGATCTTCGGGCCGGTGATGGTGGTGCTGACGGCAGCGACGCTGGACGACGCCATTGCGCTGGTCAACCGCAACCCGTTCGGCAACGGCGTCGGCCTGTTCACGCAGAGTGGTGCGTCGGCGCGCAAGTTCCAGAGCGAGATCGACGTCGGCCAGGTCGGCATTAACATCCCGATTCCGGTGCCGGTGCCGTACTTCAGCTTTACCGGTTCGCGCGGCTCCAAGCTGGGTGATCTGGGGCCGTACGGCAAGCAGGTCGTGCAGTTCTACACGCAGACGAAGACTGTTACCGCCCGCTGGTTTGATGACGAGGTCGATGCCGGCGGCGTGAACACCACCATCAGCCTGCGCTGAGCGGCCAAGGAGCGTTGTCATGAAGATCGCATTCATCGGCCTGGGCAACATGGGCGCCCCGATGGCGCGCAACCTGCTGAAGGCAGGCCACACGCTCAGCGTGTTCGACCTGAACACGCAAGCGGTCGGCTCGCTGGTGGAAGCTGGTGCCACGGCCGCGGCTTCGCCCAAGGAGGCCGTGACCGGCGCGGAGACCGTCATCACCATGCTGCCCGCCGCGGCGCATGTGCGGCATGTACTGACGGCGGCAGACGGTGTACTGGCGGGCATCAGCAAAGGCGTGCCCATCATCGATTCAAGCACCATCGACCCGGCCAGCGCCAAGGCGTTTGCTGCACTGGCTGCCGAGCACGGCAACACCTTTATCGATGCGCCGGTCTCTGGTGGCACGGGCGGCGCCGCTGCGGGCACGTTGACCTTTATGGTGGGCGGCAGCGCAGAGGCATTCGAGCAGGTGCGCGCGGTGCTCTCGGCCATGGGCAAGAACCTCGTGCACTGCGGTGACACCGGTGCGGGCCAGGGCGCGAAGATCTGCAACAACCTCGTGCTCGGCATCACCATGGCGGGCGTGGCGGAGGCCATGTCACTGGGTGAGGCACTGGGCATCGACCCGAAGGTACTGGGCGGGATCATCAATACGTCCACCGGCCGCTGCTGGAGTTCAGACACGTACAACCCGTTCCCCGGCGTGATCGAGACGGCGCCATCCTCGCGTGGCTATACCGGTGGCTTCGGCACGGACCTGATGCTCAAGGATCTGGGCTTGGCGGGTGATGCGGCCAAGTCCGTTCATCAGCCGGTCTACCTTGGTGCACTCGCGCAGCAGCTCTATCAGACCGTGAGCAGCAAGGGCGACGGCAAGCTGGATTTCTCCGCCGTCATCAAGCTGTACCGAAAAGACGGAGCCGCATGATGATCGAACTCGACTTCCTCCACGACAACACTGTCGCGCTGCTGACGCTCAAGCGTCCGCCCGCCAACGCGTTCACCCCCGAGGGCTTGCTGCAACTGCAATCCACCGTGGAACGCCTGAATGCCGATACGCGCGTGCGCGCCATTGTCATCACCGGCGACGGCCCGAAGTTCTTCAGCGCTGGCGCTGATCTCAACACCTTTGCCGATGGCGACCGCGATGTGGCGCGCGAGGCCGCTGCACGCTTTGGCGCGGCATTTGAGGCGTTGCAGAATGCGCGCCCCGTAGTGATTGCCGCCATCAACGGCTTTGCAATGGGCGGCGGACTGGAGTGCGCACTGGCTTGCGACATCCGCATCGCCGAGGCGCACGCCAAGCTGGCTGTGCCCGAAACCGCCGTCGGCCTGCTGTGCTGCGGTTGCGGCACGCAGACGCTGCCGTGGCTCGTGGGCGAAGGCTGGGCCAAGCGCATGATCCTGACCGGCGAGCGCGTCGACGCACAGACCGCCCTGCGCATCGGCCTGGTGGAAGAGGTGGTCGAGACCGGTGCCGCACGCGAGGCCGCCATCGCCATGGCGCTGCGGGTGACAACGCTCAGCCCGCAGGCCGTCACCTTTAGCAAGCAGTTGATCCACCAGGCGCGCAACGGTGTGCCGCGCGGTGCGGCGCTGGCCGTGGAACGCGAACGCTTTGTTGATCTGTTCGACCACCCCGATCAGCGCGAAGGCGTGAACGCATTCCTGGAGAAACGCGCGCCACGCTGGCACACCACACACGAATCGGAGACGCTGCAATGAGTGCCACCCAGATGCAGGTGCAGCCCGATACAGCTGTCACCGAACCCGAAGTGCTGATGCACGTGGTGAACCGCGTGGCCATCATCACGCTGAACCGGCCTTCTGCTCTGAACGCGCTGTCGCACGGCATGGTGCGGCAGCTGGCGGTGCTGCTGGAGCAGTGCCGTTATGACGACGGCATCGTCGCATTGGTGCTGCGCGGTGCGGGCCAGAAGGGCTTCTGTGCCGGCGGCGACGTTCGCGCGCTCTACCAGCTTGCCAAGCAAGGCCACCGGAACGGCGATGACGGCTGGCTGCAATTCTTCATCGACGAATACCGCCTCGACCACGCGCTGCACCAGTTCCCGAAACCCATCGTCGCGCTCATGGACGGCATCACCATGGGCGGTGGCATGGGCCTCGGGCAGGCTGCGCGCCTGCGCGTGGTGACCGAGCGCACGAAGATGGCGATGCCCGAGACACGCATCGGCTTCCTGCCCGACGTAGGGGCGACGCGCTTCCTGAGCGTGATGGAGCCTGAGCTGGAGTTGTACGTCGGGCTGACCGGCGTGACGCTTTCCGGCGCCGACGCATTGCATTGCCACCTTGCGGATCTGTGCGTGCCGGCGGAATGGCTGGCCACGTTTGAAGACCGCCTGCAGCGCATGCCGCACGACGGTGATCTACTGCAGGCCCTGCGCCGCGTGTTTGAGCCGCCCTGCAACATCGTTCCGCATGCGCCGCTGGCGCAGGCCCAGGCCATGCCGTGGGTGCTGCGCTATTTCGATCGGCGTTCAACGGTGGATCGCATTGTCGCCACGTTGCGCGAGAGCCTCGAGCGCGAAGCCGCCCGTGAGCCGCGCCAGTGGCTGCAAGCCACGCTTGATGCGATGACCACGCATTCGCCGACCATGCTGCATGTCACGCGCGAGGCGTTGCTGCGTGGGCGGCAACTGTCGCTGGCCGAGTGCTTCCAGATGGAGCTGGGCATCGTGGCGCGTGGGATTGAAGACGGTGATTTCTGCGAGGGCGTGCGCGCGTACCTGGTCGACAAGGACCACCGCCCGGGGTGGGCACCGTCCACGCTTGCTGCCGTGCGGCCGGAGCGGGTGCAGCACTTCCTGTCGTCGCCGTGGCGGGCAAGTGAGCATCCGTTGGCGGGGCTTGGGGCTCACTCACAAGCAGATCACATTGCTTAAATATGTGATCTATACAGACACATCCGCCAAGAATCCCGCTTTTGGTCGGCAGTTTTGCCCTAAAAGCGGCGATTAAGGCAGTTGCATGACATTTTTTTGTCATAACTTACGTGTAACTTACGCAGGCGAGGAGAGGTCTCCCTCACGTTCTCATCGTACGCAGCGGCTTCCGCTGCGTTTTTTTTTGCCCGCCGGAAAGCGCGACGGTATCCACGTGTGCGCGATTCTTGCAGATCCGATTGAAAAGGCGTTGAACGCATCGCCCGTAAACCCGCATGGCGCCTGCAAAATGCGCCGTTTGCGTCAGAGGATTGTCATGATCGCGGTGCTATAAAAACTGGATGCTTTGCCACCCCAGGAGACCCCCATGGCGACATCCGTCGATTCATTCCAGGTGAAGGTATATCAGGGCGACAGCGCGGTGCTGTTTGCTTTTGACGTGGCCGATGCAGACCGTGCTGATCTGGCCGGTTTTGCCATCCAGTGCACGCCGCAGGGCGGGGCGCCTTACTGGGTGCCCAACCGGCTGACGTTCGACACGCCCATCCACGCGGATGCCCCCCTGCAGGCCGGCAAATACGCCGACTCCATCGACGCGCCATTCCAGTCGTTCCACTGGGTCCACTTTCCGCCGCACGCAGCCGGGCAGTACACCTACACCGTGCACGCGCGCTACTTTGCGTCCACCAACCCGGTGCAGCTTGAAACACGCGCCACGCGCAACGTGAACGTGACCCTGCATCAGCCGATGAGCGACTGGGCCACGGTGGGCATGGTGCGCGGCTACGTGTCGTCTCAGGCGTTCATTGACCACTACGGTGGCAATACGGCGCTGGCGCCGGACAAGCGTGCGCAGACCAAATCGCCGCTGCTGTACGACACGCAGCCGTATCAGAACAAGTACGCCTATCTGGGTGCCACCGGCCGCCGCCTCATCATCGATCTGCTCAACCAGTGCCAGGCATCCGACGGTTACGGCATCGACGTGCTGGCCTATGACCTGGACGAACCGGACATCATCCGTGCCATTGCATGGCTGGCGCAGAACGGCCGCAAGGTGCGCGTGATCCAGGACAACTACATCGGCGCTGGCGCGCACCCAACGGGGCACGGCACCGAAGACGCCTTTGAAACGCAAGCTACCGACTATTTCAAGCAGGCCGGCGCGGATGTTCGCCGCACGCACTTCGCACGCTTCCAACACCACAAGGCGATTCTGCTGCGCGATGCCGCCGGCAAACCGGTGCGCGTGCTGGCGGGCTCGGCCAATTTCTCGCTGCGCGGGCTGTACGTACAGGCCAACAGCGTGCTGGTGTTCGAGCAGGCGCCTGCTCAGCTCTATGCGCAGGTGTTCGAGCACATCTGGGGTTTGATCGGCCAATACGGTGAAGACGCCACCGGCAGCCGCAAGGTGGCCACGGCCTTCCGCGCCGATGCGCTGGCCGCCAACTGGCAGGCTGTGCCACAGGGCGGCGCGCTGCGTGCACGCTTCGGCTTCTCGCCACACCAGACCGATGCGCTGCTTTCCGAAGCGGCTGACCGTGTGAAGGGCGCACTGTCGTCCGTGCTGTTTGCGGTGATGGCCACCGATGGAGGCGGCGAGATGCTGACCACGCTGGAACAGGTCGTGCCGCACAAGGCGGGGCTGCTCTCGCTGGGCGTGATCGACAAGCAGGGCGGCGTGGATGCCTTCGCACCGGGCCGCGACGTGCCTTCGCAAACCGTGCCATTCGCGTATTTGAAGGACGAAGCCCCCGCGCCGTTCAAGCAAGAGGTGGACGCCGGTACCGGTCAGCACATCCATCACAAGTTTGTCGTGTGCGATTTCAACGGCGACGAGCCGGTGGTGTTCTGCGGCTCCTCCAACCTGTCGAAGGGCGGCGAAGAGCAGAACGGTGACAGCCTGATCGCCATCTATGAGCCGGCTATCGTCACGGCCTACGCGATCGAGGCCATCCGCCTGTTCGATCACTACCGCTTCCGCGCGGGCGAATCGAAGGCCACGGCCGCCAACCCGCTGGTGCTGAAGACGACCGCTGCATGGGCCGACCCGTACTACGATCCGCAGAACATCAAGTTCACGGAGCGCACGCTGTTTGCCAAGTCAGGCGCGGCGCAGGCTGCTGCGGTTGCGTGACCCGCGCCAGCAGCGGTTTGGGCGTCAGACGCGCCGCTGCCGGTCGCCCCACCACGCATCGCGCAGGCGGCGCTTGGCGATCTTGCCGTTGTCGTCGCGCGGTAGGGCGGTGGTGAACTCGATCTGGCGCGGGATCTTGAAGCCGGCAATCTGGCCGCGCAGCCAGTCGATCACGGGCTCGGCCTGCAGTCCTGTATTTTCCGTCTGCACCACGGCGACAAGGCGCTCGCCGTATTCATCGCACGGCACGCCAAAGACGGCGCAGTCCACCACATCGGGGTGGCGCAGCAGCGCGTGTTCGATTTCGGCCGGGTAGATATTTACACCGCCCGAGATGACCATGTCCGAGGCGCGATCGCACACGTACAGGTAGCC
This sequence comes from Ralstonia sp. RRA, assembly GCF_037023145.1. Lineage (NCBI taxonomy): Bacteria > Pseudomonadati > Pseudomonadota > Betaproteobacteria > Burkholderiales > Burkholderiaceae > Ralstonia > Ralstonia sp. RRA. The sequence continues at coordinate 809,913 of NZ_CP146092.1, forward strand.
GTCTGCGTCGAGGTAGCCCATGTCGCCGAGCGTGACCAGGCCGTCGCGCTCGATCTTGCTGCGCGCTTCGTCATTGCCGCGGTAGGTGAAGTCGGGGTACGCGGGTTGGCGGCTGTAGATCAGGCCGACCTCGCCGGTGGGGCAGGGCGTGCCGTCTTCGCGCAGGATGCGCACCTCAGCATCGCACACCGGGCGGCCGGCGCTACCGGGGCGGGCGGCAGCATCGCGCGGGTCCATTACGGTGATCATGCCGGTCTCGCTGGAGGCATAGGTCTCATAGATGACAGGACCGAGCCAGTCGATCATCTTGCGCTTGATCTCGGGCGCGCACGGGGCGCCGGTGGAGGCCACGAAGCGCAGTGAAGAGAGGTCGTATCGATTGCGCTCTTCTTCCGTCAGTTTGAGCATGCGCACGTACATGATCGGGACCAGGTAGACGGTGTCGATGCGGTAGCGCTCGATCTGCTCCAGCACGCGCAGCGGGTCGAAGCGCGGGTGCAGGACGAGCACTTCGGCCATCTGCGCGGCCTGCTGGGCGAAGAGGCTGGGGGCGCTGTGATACAGCGGTGCCGGCAACAGTGCGCGGCAGCCCGGCACGATGCCGAAGGTGGCGGCCACCACGGCGCGTGCCTGCTGCAGGTGGGTGTCGAGCTGGTCCAGCGGCACGGCTTGGCGCACCACGCCCTTGGGCCGGCCGGTGGTGCCTGAGGTGTAGGCCATGTGCCCGCGCGGCGCCACCAGCGGCCCGTCGTACGGCGTTTGCAGTGCGAGCCAGTTGGCGTAGCCGTCGGCGCGGTCGGTGCCTTCGGCATCCACGCGCAGCAGTTGCACGTGCGACGGCAGCAGCGGTTCCACCGCATCCACCAGGTCACGATGGCCGATCAGCACCTTGGCACCCGAATCGCGCATGAGGAATTCCACCTCGGCCGGCGTGAAGTGCCAGTTGATCGGGCAGAAGTGGCAGCCCGCAATGCGGCACGCATGCATCACGTCAATGTAGGCCGGCGCATTGCGCATCAGCACGCCGATCACATCGCCTTCCTGCACACCCATGCGGCGCAATCCACCGGCAAGGGCGGAGCCGCGCGCGAGCAGGGTGTCGGCATCGACGGGGCGGTCTTCGAAAATGAGGCTGGCGGTCATGCGTGTCTCCTTGAGGGCGAGGTCTCGTTATTGGGTTGGACCTCTGCTTGATCTGCGCAGCATGCCGGATTGAATCGCACTGAACAATCCGCTTAGTATTGCGCACACTGGTGAATGCCATTGAACAACACTGCCCGTCGGTCTCGCTTCTCAGCCGAGCCTTTCAGCTTCCATCATGGACCTCAACCTCATCCACCTGTTTGTCGAGATCGTGGAAGCGCGCAGCTTTACTGCTGCCGCGCAAAAGCTGGGCATGACGCGCTCCAACCTCAGCAACCGCTTGAAGGTGCTGGAGCGCGAGACCGGCGCGCAACTGCTGCGCCGCTCCACGCGCAGTCTGGAGCTGACACAGGCGGGCGAGACGCTGTTCGAGCACGGCCGCCGCATGCTGCAGGAGGTGGAGACCGCACGCGCTTCCATCGACGGCCTGGGCCAGACCGTGCGCGGCCACGTGCGCGTGAGTGTGCCGACGGGGCTCGGCCGCTTCTTCCTGGGCGACATGCTGCTCGAATTTGCGCGCGAGCACCCGAACGTGACATTGCGTGTGACGTTCAACAACCGCGTCAATGACCTGATTGCTTCGGAGATTGACGTGGCATTCAAGATCACCTCGGCACCGCCGCAGGACACCGTTGCGCGCGAGGTGTGCCCGATCGGCTGGAGCCTGTTCGCGACCAAGGCCTATCTGAAGACGCATGGCCCGGTGGCAACGCCTGAAGCACTGGTCGAACAAGCCATCGTCTGCCCGCCCATGCCGGGGCGGCGCCTGACGCTGGCGCTCTCGCGCACCGTGCGCGGCAAGACCACGCAGCACAGTGTGACGGTGGAGCCGCGCATGCAGTCGGAAGATTTTCCGTTCCTGGCCGATGCAGTGGCGCGCGGCATGGCCATCGGCTTGCTGCCCAATTACGTGACACATGCAGTTGCCACATCGGCCGCCACACCGTTCGAGCGCGTGCTGCCTGGCTATGAGGTGGGCGGACTGGGCACGCACCTGTTCATCCTCACGCTGCCCAATCGGTACGCCTCGCCCGCCATGCGCGCGCTGATCGATTTTGTGCGCGCGCGTGTCAGCGCGCAGGCCGCAGACTGGCGCTAAACGCAGCCACCGCAGTGGTCACGCGCTGCTGCGTATGCACAAAATCGTGCCAAGGCAGATAACGCCCGCCAAATAGACGATATTCGGCATCGCGCCTTGTCTTGGGTCAAGGCGAATACCAAAATCGAAAGAGGCGGAGCCGCCTGGCAATCACTTGCACCCAGGCTCCCCATCCCTCCCCACGCCACCCGCCGAACGCGGGTGCGCCGTAGCATTCCTTCGAGGAAGAAGTTCATGCCGCTTACCCATCCGTCGCGCCGCGCTTTCCTGAAAGCGACTGTCGTGGCCGGCGTCTCGGTGGTTATCGCACCGTTGGGCGGCCGCGCATTTGCGGCTCTGTTTGAAGAAAAGATCCTCACCCCGGTCCAGTGGGACCCCAAGACCGGTACCCCCAAGTTCCGTATTGACGGCATTGCAAAGGTCACGGGCGACAAGGTGTTCGCACGTGATATCCGCTCGCGCGACATGCCGCACTGGCCGCAGCAGCAATCGCACGCATTCATCCTGCGCACCACGCTGGCCGACCGCACGTACGAAGGCTTTGACCTGAGCCTGCTGGGCGACGCGTTGAAGCCCGATCGCGTTGTGACCGCTGAAGATCTGGTGCGCGACGGCGTGGCCTTCCCCGCTTTCTATGGCGACGACATGCTGCTGCCGACGGGCAAGACGCCTGCGTATCACGGCCACGCTGTCGCCATCCTGATCTATCACGACTTCGCGCGCTTCCGCTTTGCGAAAGACAAGCTCAAGTTCCAGGACAAGATCATCCGTTACGGCGCGGTGACCGGCCCGCTGGAGCGCGATCCGTGGGGCACCTTCCGCTTTGTGCGCGTGGGCGGCCAGACGCCGTATGACGACGACGTGTTCTCCAGCCTGAAGAACGCGCCGATCTTCCCCAGCCAGATGCGCAAGCACGAGCCCGTGTGGCCCGATGGTGTGGACCACGGCAAGCTGGGCGAGCAGGGCATGTTCTACGCCGGCCAGATCCGCGACGAACTGGCCAAGCCGCCTGAAGACTGGCTGGTGCTCGACCGCGAGTACAACACGCAGTCCATCGACACCGCCGCGCTGGAAGCCGATAACGCCAACTGCTGGTACGACAGTGCCACGCAGACGCTGCACATGGTGGTGCCCACGCAAAGCCCGATTGAAGTGGGCGAGAGCACGGCCGAGATGCTGGCCAAGGCCAAGGGCGCCTTCCCCGTGAAGCAGGTGATCGTGCACCCGTGCTACACGGTCGGCTACGGCTCGAAAGACCACTACAACTTCCCGTTCTACGGCCTGGTGACGGCGCTGTACGCGGACGGCAAGCCCGTGCGTCTGGCCAATGACCGCTACGAGCAGTTCCAGACCTCCATCAAGCGCCACGCGTTCGAGATGCATTACCGCATTGCCGTGGACAAGAAGACCGGTCTGTTCCAGTCGTTCCAGGGCGATTTCGAGGCCAACGGCGGCGGGCGCTGCAACTTCTCGCCGTCGGTGGCGATGGTGGGCGCCACGGCTGCGCAGTCGATCTACTACTTTCCGAAGAACGACCTCGCCACGGTGGCCATTGCCTCGCGCGCCATCGATGCGGGCTCGGCACGTGGCTACGGCACGCTGCAGAGCATGGCCGCGACCGAAATGATGGTCGACGAGTTTGCCGAGCAACTGAAGCTTGACCCGATCGAGTTCCGCCTGAAGAACGCGCTGCGCTCGGGCATGAAGAACACGCAGGGCGCGATTCCTGCCGGCGCCATCCGCGTGGATGAGGTGCTGGAGGCAGCCAAGGTGCACCCGATGTGGGTGAACCGCGCGAAGAAGAAAGCCGAGTTTGAAGCCGCGCACCCGGGCAAGCGCTACGGTGTGGGCTTTGCGTGCGTGCAGAAGGACTTCGGCACGGGCGCGGAGGCCTCGTTCGCCAAGGTGGAAATCCGCCCGGACGGGCAGATTGCGCTGCATCACACCGCAGCCGAGATCGGCACCGGTATGTCGACCTCGCAGGCGATGGCCGTGGCGCGCTGGCTGGGCCGCCCTGCATCGGAAGTGCGCGTGGCGGTGACGGACTGGGCAGACCTGCCCGTGACCACCAGTGGTGATCCGTACATCATGAGCCAGGCCGATCAGGACAAGCTGGCGGCCAACCCGCGCTGGTCTCCGGCCTATGCATCGCCGGCCAGTGCGACCAACTCGGCGTACTACTTCACGCACAGCACGCGTGAGGCGGCGCGCATCGTCTTCATGCACGGCCTGTGGCCGGCTGCGATGGCGATCTGGATCCAGGGCATTGGCGGTGGTCAGGCGACTTCGCTGGTGGTGCGCGTGGAAGACGCACGCTGGGTGGACGGCAAGCTCACGGCCGGCGGCCTGCAGGCGCTGCCGTACGAGCAGATCGTCAAGAAGGCGCATGACCTGGGCCTGGTGACGGGTGCCGTGGTGCACGTGTTCAACCGCTGGCAGTGGAGCGAGGCTGACTTCGACGTCAACGGTACGGCCACGCGCGTGCCGATCGATGGGCTGTCCGTGCGCTATGGCGACAACGCCGATGCCGCGCACAAGGCCAAGATGACGACAGCCGGCGGCTACCACGTGCTCGATCGCAAGAAGGTCTACATCGCGCCCACGCAGCGGAACAACGCGTCGGTCACGTACTACAGCGCGGTCGGCACGCTGGTCGAGCTGTCGGTGCACGAGGCCAGCGGCAAGGTGGAACTGCTGTCGCACCACTCGATCATGGAATGCGGCTCGCAACTCTCGCCGCAGCTCGTGTCGGGGCAGTTGCAGGGTGGTCTGGCGATGGGCATCGGCCACGCGCTGCACGAATCCCTGCCGCTGTATGAAGACGGCCCCGGCAACGGCACCTGGAACTTCAACCGCTACCAACTGCCGCGCGCCAAGGACGTGGCCGTCTGGACGCAGACCGGGACGGTGCTGCCGCCCCTGTCGGAAACCGATCCGCCCAAGGGCATCGCCGAGGTGGTGATGATCCCGGTGGTGGGCGCTATTGTGAATGGCATCGCGCATGCCATCGGACACCGCTTCACCAGCCTGCCAGTGACCGCGGAAAAGATTCAGGAGGTACTGGCATGAGCATTACGACCCAACCGATCACCTTGCACCTCAATGGCAAGGACCTGGGCCCCGTGCAAGTGCCCGAGGGCCTGATGATGATCGACTTCCTGCATGAGTACGCAGGCCTGACGGGCTCGCGCCTGGGCTGTGGGCAGGGCGTGTGCCGCGCGTGCACGGTCATCCTCGACAAGCCAGACGGTACCAGCGAAGAAGTCCGCACCTGCATTACGGGCGCGCATTTCTTCCAGGGCAAGAAGGTGCGCACTGTGGAAGGCCATGCCACGCGCAATGAGAAGGGCGAGGTGGTATCGCTCTCGTTGGTGCAGCAGAAGTTTCTGGAGCATTTCAGTTTCCAATGCGGCTACTGCACGCCGGGCTTCGTCAACGGCGCGACGGTGCTGGTGGAGCGCCTCAAGCGCCAGCCGGTGGCACGCGAGCAACTGGACGAGACCATCACCGAAGCGCTGAACGACCACATCTGCCGCTGCACCGGCTACGTGCGCTACTTCGAGGCCGTCAAGGACGTCGTGCTAAGCACACCCGGACTCGTCAAGGACGGCAAGTGATGACGATGACCATGGCTCAACCTAACCATCGCAATCTGCTTCGCCTGGCGCGCCTGGCCGTGTTGCCGCTGCTGGTCGCCGCCACGCTGGCCGCCTGCGGTGACCGCTCCACCGACATCCCGGCCGCTGCCGATCAACCATCGCCCACCAAGCTGACCGGTGCAGACCTGATCAACCGCGGCCGCTATCTCGTGCGTGCGGCGGACTGCGCGGCCTGCCACACAGCCAAGGACGGTGCGCCGTTCGCGGGCGGTGTGCCGCTGGCCTCACCGTTCGGCACGTTCTACGGCACCAACATCACGCCTGACAAGGAACACGGCATCGGCAAGTGGAGCGCCGATGAGTTCTACAAGGCGCTGCACGATGGCGTGACGCCGGACAAGCACCTGTATCCGGCGATGCCGTACACGTCGTACCGCGGCCTGTCGCGCGGCGATACCGATGCGATGTACGCGTATCTGACGCAGCAGGTGAAGCCGGTGGCAGTCGCCAACCGCGAGCATGAGTTGCGCTTCCCGTACAACATCCGCCTGGCCATGGCGGGCTGGAACCTGTTCTTCCTGAAGGACACACTGCCCGATGCATCCACCGGCAATTCGACGTCGTGGCAGCGCGGGCGCTATCTGTCCAACGCGCTCGGCCACTGCGCGGAATGCCATACCTCGCGCGGTTTTGCGGGCCAGCTGAGCGCCAGCAAACCGCTCGGCGGTGCGGATCTCGGCCGCGTGGTCGCACCGGACATCTCGCCAGCGGGCCTTGCCGCACGCGGGTGGACGCAGGCGGATCTGCAGGCGTTCTTCAGCACCGGCATCGCGCAGCAGGGCTCGGCCTTTGGTGAGATGTACCCCGTCGTGCACTTGAGCTCCCAGTACCTGAGCCAAGCGGACATTGGTGCGGTGGCAACCTACCTGCTTGGCGACAAGCCGCCTGCACCGCAACCGCTCAAGCCGGTGGCCGCCACGGCGGACAACGCTGACCAGCTCAAGGCTGGCCGCGCGAGCTACCTGGCCGTTTGCGCCGGCTGTCATGGCCGCGATGGCGAAGGCAAGCCGCACGTGGCCGTGCCGATGCTGGGCAACTCCAGCGTGCGCAATGCCAATGCGCATAACCTGCTCGTTGCCATGCTCGACGGCATTGAAGCGCAGCGCTTCCCGGGCACGGAAGCCATGCAGGAGATGCCGGGCTTTGCACAGATGGACGATGCAGAACTGGCCGCACTTGCGAACTACCTGCGCACGAACTTTGGCGGCCAGCCCGCTGATATCACCGCAGACAAGGTGAAGGGTTTGCGGCAGTAAGCAGCCTCTTTGAAGTGACAAAAGCCCGCCCCGGTGTTATGCCTGGGCGGGCCTTTCTTTTGGTGCGCGGGCGGTTGTGCCGGGTCGTGACCGCGGACACCTTCTGGCACTGTCTCGAGCGTTGCGGAGATGGCGTGCCTGCCTTAACCGCGGGTCAGCGAATAACGAAACCGGCTCAGGCCACACCGGCATTTATCACGAGCAGCGCATCGGCCACGCGAAACGCCCGTCCGAACCCGTGCGAACGCGCTCCGCCCTGACTGGGTGCGGGGGCTGGCGGCTCCAATCAGCGACCGTAGATTCGCTCGCACAGCGCCGCACTTGCACCGAGCTTGCGCGACAGGTCGGACGCCGCCTGCAGTTGCATCGCAACGACGTCACCGGAGGTGCGCGCCGCTTCGAGCCGGGAAGCCGCGCCAGACAGCGTCAGTGCCGCCATGAACTTGTCGCCGGAGCCGAAGACGGGCGTAGCAAACGCCGCCGTGTGCTGATCGCGCGCGCCCGAGGTGAACAGCGGCAGCGCTGGCGCTTCGTCATAGAGCGATTCGCCCAGGCCCCAGTAGCGGAGCACGTGGCTGATGGCCGTATCGTCCAGCGGCAGCGAGGTACCGGGCAGGCGCGTCTCGCGCAGACCCTCCGATGGCTCGGCGCGGAACAGGCACAGCCGCAGGCCGTGGTCGACGACGTAGTACGATGCGCTCTCCCGCGTGGCCGCCGCCAGCGCATGCAGCACCGGTTCCACCACGGAAGACAGGTGGAAGGACTGCTCATAGAGCTTGCCCAGATACAGCAGGCGAGGCCCGAGCGAATACGCGCCAGACTCCGAGCGAATGACATAGCTCATGCGCTCCAGCGAGTTCATCAGCCGGTACACCGTGGTCTTGTGCATGCCCGAGGCTTGCGCCAGGGCCGCCAGTGTTAGCGCTTCCGCCCCCGGCTTGAAGCAATCCAGCAAGGCCAACGCCTTTTCTACCGCGGCGACGCCGTCGTTCCCCATTCCCAACTCCCTGAACTGATGGACGGCATGATTGTACTGTGTACAACGCGGTTGTATAGAGCGGACGGGTAAACGCTAGTGGATCGTCTCGCTTGCCGTGGCTATAGTGATTTCACTCAGTACACCACTGTTGTACATTGTACAACGCTAAAGACAGAGGCAGGCTTTTCATGAGTACCCCTTCGCATACCACGTCCACCATCGTTCGCGACATCGAGCGCGTTTCCCCTCACCTCGTCGAGGCGGCTGCCCGCTTCCAGGCCGCCATCCTGGCCGACGTGGCTGGCCGCCGCGGCACGTTGAATGGCCGAGTCAAACCGCTCGCGCCAACAATGAAAGTGGCGGGCCCGGCCGTGACGGTCGAAGTCCGCCCCGGCGACAACCTCGCCATCCACGCCGCCCTGGCCGTCGCCAAGCCCGGCGATGTGATCGTGGTGGACGGCAAGGGCGACCAGAGCTGCGCGCTCATCGGCGAAATCATGGCCACGCAGGCGCATGCCACGGGCATCGCCGGGTTTGTCATCGATGGCGCGGTGCGCGATTCGCACGAGTTGGCGCACGGCACGTTCCCGGTCTTTTCTGCCGGCCTGAATCCATGCGGACCCACCAAGAGCGTGGCGGGGCGCGTGAACCTGCCGGTGTCTGTTGCCGGCGCAACGGTGCACCCGGGTGACCTGGTGGTGGGCGATGCAGATGGCGTGGTCGTCATCCCGCGTGAAGACGTCGAGCGCATCCTGGTGCTCGCGCAGAAGAAGGTGGATGCGGAAGCCGCCCGCATCGCAGCCATTCGCAAGGGCGACACGCGCGCGAGTTGGCTGGAGAAAGAACTGCGTGCCGTCGGCATGCTGGCCGAAGGCGAGGCACTCTGATGAGCGCGTCTGCACACAAGCCCGTCGTGTTGGTGACGGCGGCTGACTTGGCGCCGCAGGCACTGGACATGCTGAGCGACTTCGAAGTTGTGTTCGCTGGCAAGCAGCCCACAGAAGACGACATCGTCGCGCTCTGCACGCGCCACAAGCCGGTGGCGATCATCGTCCGCTATGGCAAGGTCAACGCACGCATCATGGACGCGGCCGGCAACCTGCAGGTGATTTCCAAGCATGGCAGCGGGATCGATGTCATCGATCAGGAGGCCGCTGCGGCACGCGGCATTGCGGTGCGTGCTGCCGTGGGTGCCAATGCGGCGGCTGTGGCCGAGCATGCGTGGGCGCTGATCCTCGCATGCGCCAAGGCCGTGCCGCAGCTCGACGCGCGCATGCGTGCCGGCCATTGGGATAAGGCTGTTCACAAGTCCGTCGAGCTGGATGGCCGTACGCTGGGTCTGGTCGGCCTGGGCGCGATCGGGCGTCGGGCGGCCGCCATCGGGGTGGCGTACGGCATGAACGTCATCGCGTTTGACCCGTATGCCAAAGAGGCACCGGCCGGTGTGAAGCTGGTCAGCCTGGGTGAGCTGTATGCACAGTCAGACGTGGTCTCGCTGCACTGCCCGCTGACCGCCGAGAACCGCAAGATGCTGAACCGCGATGCGTTCAGTTGTTTCAAGGAGGGGGCGATCCTCGTCAACACGGCACGCGGTGGGCTCATTGACGAGCCCGCATTGGCCGAAGCACTCGCCAGCGGCCGGTTGCGCGCGGCCGGGCTCGACAGCTTTGACGTGGAGCCGATGACCACGCCGCATCCGTTCCAGGGCATTGCGAACGTCATCCTGTCGCCGCACATCGGCGGCGTGAGCGACGCGGCCTACGTGAACATGGGCAAGGGTGCAGCGGCCAATGTGCTCGCGGTGATCGAGGAGCGCGCCCGCACGGCGGCGTGATAGCCATGTTCCTGCTCTCGCCACCTGTTGTGCGTGAAGCTGAAGTCTTCACGCGCATGCCGGCCAAGTTCCGCAAGCCCGACGTCCAGACGGACTGGGCGCGCGCCAATCGTGGCGGGCAAGCCACCGACTCCTTCCTCGAAGGGCCGGTGTGGAGCCCCGACGGCCATCTGTACGTGACCGACATTCCGCATGGCCGGATCTTTCGCATCTCGGCTGTGGGCGACTGGGAACTGGTGGCCGAGTACGACGGCGAGCCGAACGGCATGAAGTTGGTCGACGATGCGCATCTGCTCATCACCGACTACCGCAACGGGCTGATGCTTCTCGACATCCAGCGTGGCGAGGTCAGGCCTTACCTGGAGCGGCGCAACTCCGAGCGCTTCAAGGGCGTGAACGACCTCACGTTCGATTCGCAAGGCAACCTGTATTTCACCGACCAGGGGCAGACGGGTTTGCACGACCCGACGGGCCGCGTCTATCGCCTGTCGGTGGACGGCAAGCTCGACATGCTGCTCGGCAACTGCCCCAGCCCGAATGGGCTCGTGTTGTCGCCTGACGAGAAAGTGCTGTACGTCGCCATGACGCGCGGCAACTGTGTGTGGCGCGTGCCGCTGCAGGCGGATGGCTCCGTCAGCAAGGTCGGCCAGTTCTTTACGTCGTACGGCCCGAGCGGCCCCGATGGTTTGACGATCGATACGGCGGGGCGGCTGTTTGTGGCCAACCCCGGCCTTGGCCGTGCGTGGGTGCTGAACCACCGCGCGGAGCCCGAGGTGATCGTGATCAGCCCGGAAGGTGCCTCGCTCACGAACCTCTGCTTCGGCGGCCCTGAGATGAAGACGCTCTTCATGACGGAGTCGGTGTCCGGCACCGTGCTCAAGATCCAGATGGACGTCGCCGGCCCGCTGCCGCATCGAGCAAAGCAGGCCAGGCCCCAGCACTAGCTCATCGATACGTAACCCCTAGCGCTCACAGAAGCGCGATGGAGGAGACCATGCAAATGTCACACACCCTAGGCACGGTGAATGCCACCACGCCACCGCCTGGCGCGGATGTGCGCGCTGCGGCCACGTTGCCCGATGCGGATTACGAGGCGAGCGAACGTACGCTGGCCAAGGCGTTCCGCCGCATCCTGCCGTTCATCTTCGCCTGCTATGTGATCAGCTATCTCGATCGCACCAACGTGGGTTTTGCGGCGCTCACCATGAACAAGGACCTTGGCCTGACCGCCGAGCAGTTCGGGTTCGGGGCGGGGCTGTTCTTCATCGGCTACTTCCTGTTCGAGATTCCGAGCAACCTGATCATGCAGAAGGTAGGTGCGCGCATCTGGATCGCGCGGATCATGATCACGTGGGGCGTGTTTTCAATGGCCACGGCGTTTGTGGTGGGGCCCAAGAGTTTTGCCGCCGCGCGCTTTCTGCTGGGCGTGGCTGAGGCGGGCTTCACGCCAGGCATCTACCTGTATTTCACGCATTGGTTTCCGGGCAAGTGGCGCGCCAAGGTGACGGCTGCGTTCCTGGTGGGCATTCCGGTGGCGAACATGATCGGCTCGCCGATTTCCGGTGCGCTGCTTGAACTCGGCGGGCTGTATGGCTTGCTCAGCTGGCAGTGGCTGTTGCTGATCGAGGGGCTGCCTGCCGTGGTGCTGGGTATCGCGTGCCTGTTTGTGCTGGCGGACCGTCCCGAGAAGGCTAAGTGGCTGACGGACGAAGAAAAAGCCGTGCTCGCGCGCCGCCTTGCGATGGAGCAGCGCGACATCGCAAGCAAGCACGGCGCGAGCCTGCGTGACGCAATGACCAACTGGCGCGTGTTCGTGCTGGCGTTCATCAACTTCTGCGGCATCGTTGGCTCCATCGGCGTGGGCCTGTGGATGCCGCAGATCGTCAAGCAGTTTGGTGTCGAGCATGCGGTGGTCGGCTGGCTCACGGCCATTCCGTACGCGATGGGCGCGGTCGTCATGCTGTGGTGGGCGCGGATGGCGAACCGCGCGCAGAGCTGCATCCCGTATGTGGCGGGCGCGCTGGTGGTGGCGGCGGTCGCTCTGGCGGCCAGCACGGCGCTGGATGCGCCTGCGCTCAAGCTGGCGGCGCTGTGCCTGACGGTGAGCGGCATCCTCGCATTCCAGGCGACGTACTGGGCGATTCCCTCCAACTTCCTGACCGGCCGTGCGGCGGCGGGCGGCCTGGCGCTGATCGTTTCCGTGGGCAACCTGGGCGGCTTTGTCGGCCCGTCGATGATCGGTGCCATCAAGCAGTTCTCGCATGGCTTTACGGCGCCGCTGCTGGCGGTGTCGGCTGTGCTGCTCATCGGTGCGCTAGCCATCGCCTGGTTGGGCGACCCAGGCGCCGATGCCGGCGAGGCGGTCGCCCATTGACGGCCCGATCGCAGTACCTTGATTCCTAGACATCCAATAGCGCCGCGAAACCCACGACGGCGCCAGGAGACACACATGCAAGTGACGGGCAGTACCGGTGTGACCGATCTCGAGCAACGGACCCTGCGCAAGGTGGTCTGGCGGCTCGTGCCATTCCTCATGGTCTGCTACCTGCTGGCTTTCATCGACCGCGGCAACGTGGGCATGGCCTCGTTGCAGATGAACCACGACCTCGGGCTGACAGCCAGTGTGTTTGGGTTCGGCAGCAGCCTGTTCTTCGTGTCGTACTTCTTCTTCGAGGTGCCGAGCAACCTTGCGCTGCAGCGCTACGGCGCGCGCATCTGGATCGCGCGGATCATGATCACGTGGGGGTTGGTCTCGGCCGCCACGGCGCTGGTCCGCGGGCCGGCCTCGTTCTACACGTTGCGCTTCCTGCTGGGCGCGGCGGAGGCGGGGTTCTTTCCGGGCGTGCTGCTGTATCTGTCGTACTGGATTCCGGCAACGCACCGTGCGCGCATCGTGGCGACGTTCATGGTGGCGATTCCGGCCGCGAGCTTTATCGGCTCGCCTATCTCGGCCGCGCTGCTGCAGATGGATGGCTTTGCTGGGCTGCGCGGGTGGCATTGGTTGTTCCTCCTCGAAGGCATTCCGACGGTGCTGCTGGGCATCGCCTGCCTGCGCCTGCTGACCAATCGGCCGGAAGAAGCCAAGTGGCTGTCGACCGAAGAGCGCAATTGGCTCACGAGCACGCTGGCCGGTGAAGCGCGCGGGCCCAAGAAGGTCGCGCAGATGTCGCTGGCCAAACTGTTCTGCAACCGCTACGTGCTGTGCCTGGCGCTGGTGGATGTGTGCGCATCGGCAGCCGGCAGCACGCTGTCGGTGTGGCAACCGCAGTTGCTCAAATCGTTCGGGCTGACTGTCATGCAGACGGGGCTGCTCAACTCGGTGCCGTATGCCGTGGCATCGGTGCTGATGGTGGTCTGGGGCCGCCGCTCGGATCGCCTGAAGGAGCGCCGCTGGCACACCGCCATCCCCATGCTGCTGATCGGGCTGGGCCTGTTCGGCACATCGCTCAGTGGGTCGTTGATGCCCACCATGGTGATGCTGTGCGCGGTGCTGGTCGGGGCCTATTCGTTCAAGGGGCCGTTCTGGGCGCTGGCGTCGGGCATGCTCTCCAACAGCGCGGCGGCGGCGGGGCTGGCGACCATCAACGCGATCGCCAACCTCATCGGCGGCGGCCTGATGGTGAACGTGTACGGGTGGGTCAAGCAGGCGACGGGCAGCTATGCGCTCGCATTGATGCCGCTGGCCGTGCTGACGCTGGTAAGCGTGGCGACGCTGCTGCTGTTGAGCCGGGCGAAGCCCGAAGGGCAGATGCTGACCAAGACGGAGACAGCCTGACCATGGCCGCACTCAGCAGAAGGCAGTTCCTGCAACTGGCAGGCGCAGGTGCGGCAGCGGTGGCACTCCCCGCTGTCGCGCAGGCCGAAGAGGTGTGGTCCAGCGGCAGCGCCGGGCCGGTATTCAAGCTGCCGGCCGGCGCGGTGGATTGCCACATGCACATCTACGATGGCCGTTTTCCGAGCGCGCCGGGCACCACGCTCCGGCCGCCCAACGCGAGTATCGAGCAGTACCGCAAGGTGCAGGCGCGCTTGGGCGTGCAGCGCAACGTGGTGGTCACCCCGTCGACGTACGGCACCGATAACCGCTGCACGCTGGATGCCCTCAAACGCTTCGGCCCCAACGCGCGCGGTGTTGCGGTGGTCGACACGTCGGTAACCGACGCGCAGCTCACGGAGATGCACGCGGCGGGCGTGCGCGCCATCCGCTTCAACCTCAGCTATCCGGGGGCCACCACGGTTGACATGCTCGCGCCGCTGGCCTCGCGCATCGGCGCAATCGGGTGGCATATCGAACTGGTGGTGCAGGGCGCAAAACTGCCAGAACTGGAGCCCCATCTGCGCGCGCTGCCATGCCCCCTCGTCATCGACCACATCGCGCACGTGCCGCAGCCAGGCGGCACGCAATCCGATGCCATGCGGACCGCGCAACGCCTCGTCGACAAGGGCAACACGTGGATCACACTCTCCGGCCCCTACGTCGACAGCAAGACCGGCGCGCCGGCTTATGCCGACGTCGAGCCGGTGGCCAAGGCCTTCATCAGCATGGCCCCCGAGCGCATGCTGTGGGGCACCGACTGGCCGCATCCGACCGAGAAAGCGCACAAGCCTGACGATGCTGCACTGGTCGACGCGATGGCCGCATGGATCGGGCGGACCGATTGGCAGGAGATGGTCTTCGTTGCCAATCCGGTCAAGCTCTACGGGTTTGCATAACGCCGGAACTGCGCAGGCGGTGACCACAGCGGTCTCAATGTCTACGTGGCTTCCGAATCGGGGAGTTTGCCCGACGGCGGTGGTGGCAGCACCACGACCTGGCCAGACCGAAATGGCGCTGCGTACCGATGTGCAGAACCAGAAGTCGTGTGTGATGGCGTGCAACAGTGGGTTGCCGCATATCGTTGACTTCAGTACCGCCACCATCAACCCTAGCTCCACGGCAACAGGCATGTGCTTCTGAGCGCGGTACGGCGTATCGCAAACGGGCCACTGTCGACTCTCACTTGACAGTGTGTTTCGCACACCGGGGCTGTTCGCGATGGATGGTGTCGATACCATGTGCTCCAAACAGGTGCAGCCACTGGCATGCACCCACAACAAAACACACCAGGAGACACACATGCACGCACGCCGCGCCACGGCGGCGGTGGCTTTGGCCATCGCCTCCTTTTTCGCTCACGCACAGGTTTCCGACGACAAGGTCAAGATCGGCTTCATCACCGATATGTCGGGCGTGTATGCCGATCTGGATGGCCCCGGCGGCCTGGAAGCCATCCGCATGGCGGTGGCGGACTTCGGCGGCAAGGTGCTGGGCAAGTCCATCGAGATCGTCTCCGCGGATCACCAGAACAAGGCCGACGTAGCGGCTTCCAAAGCGCGCGAGTGGATCGATCGGGACGGTGTGGACGTGCTCTTCGCTGGCCCGAACTCGGCGGCGGGCCTGTCGATGAACCGCATCGCGGCTGAAAAGAAGCGCGTGTACATCAACCTCGGCGGCGGCACCCCGCGCCTGACAAACGAGGAGTGCACGCCCTACACCGTGCACTATGCGTATGACACCAACGCGCACGTGCGCGGCACCATCGGCGCGTTGCGAAAGCAGGGCGTGAACTCGTGGTATCTGCTGTCGGTCGACTACGCCTTCGGCAAGGACATGGATGCCGAATCGCGCCGCGTCATCACAGCCGGTGGCGGCAAGGTGGTGGGCGGCACCAGACACCCGCTGGGCGCGCCGGATTTCTCGTCGTATCTGCTGCAGGCGCAGAGTTCGGGTGCACAGGCCGTGGCGCTGGCCAATGCGGGCGGCGACACCATCAACGCCATCAAGGCCGCCAAGGACTTTGGCCTCGACAAGAAGATGCGGGTGGTGGGCCTGGTCATGACCATCGACGAGATCCACTCACTGGGCCTGCAGACTGCGCAGGGCATGCAACTGATCGATCCGTGGTACTGGAATTCCAGCGACGCCGCGCGCAAGTTTGGCGAGCGCTTCTACACCAAGTACAAGAAGATGCCGAGTGCCCTGCAAGCAGCCGATTACTCCGCCACGCTCTCGTACCTGAAGGCTGTGCAGGCTGCCGGCACAGATGACTCCGACCGCGTGATGGCCAAGCTCAAGTCGATGAAGATCGACGACATGTACACCAAGGGCGGCTACGTGCGCGCCGACGGCATGATGATCCACGACATCTACCTGTTCGAGGTCAA
Source organism: Ralstonia sp. RRA (assembly GCF_037023145.1). Classification (NCBI taxonomy): domain Bacteria; kingdom Pseudomonadati; phylum Pseudomonadota; class Betaproteobacteria; order Burkholderiales; family Burkholderiaceae; genus Ralstonia; species Ralstonia sp. RRA. The sequence goes on from NZ_CP146092.1 coordinate 826,084, forward strand.
GAAGCCGTCGGAGTCGACCCGGCCGTGGGACTACTACAAGCTCGCGCAGACGATTCCGGGTGAGCAGGCGTTCAATACGCTGGCGGAATCGGCTTGTCCGTTGGTGAAGAAGTAGAGCGGGGTTTCCGCCAAAAAATCGCGAGCGCGGTGCTCGCGTTTTTTGTTATCCGGCGTAGGAATTGCGGACTACTTCTCTAGGAAGTAATCCACCGACACCACCACACGCACCTTCTTGTTCGGGTCCGACGCGGGCCCACCCCCACCTTCGCCACCCTCCGGGCCGGTGCGGTCACGGTCGGCAATGGAGAAGAGCCCCTGGCTAGCACGACGTATGGCCCCGACCTTGCTGCCACTGTCAGCCGCAAACTGGGTGGCGGCTTCTCGCGCAGATTTGGTGGCTTCGGCCATCATGCCCGGCTTGACGGCGTTGAGTTGCGTGAAGAGGAACTGGGGCGAAGTCTTGTCCCACGTGCCCTGAGAAGACAACACCACGCCCGCAGCGACCAGCTTGTCGGTCATCTGGCTGATCTTCTGCACCTTATCCACTTCAGCGGAGCGCACGAGGATGGTGTGCTCGACCATGTAGCGCAGTTGCGCGTTCGCCTGCGCATAGTCTGTCGCCTGGCGGTCGACGACATGAACGTCCCGTCCGACGATGTCCTTTGCGTTGATGCCGTTGTCTTGCAGGAACGCGAGGACCTTGTCGCGGGCGGCATCTGCCGATTGGCTGGCCGTGGCCAAGTCGTTGCCGGCAACGCGAACCTTCAGAGGCCAGATTGCCAAATCTGCCGTCACCTGTTTTTCTGCGACACCGCGCACCGTGACAAAGCGCTCGCTCGGGCGGATGTCGCGCAGCGAGTGACCCAGGATCGCCGCGCCGCCCAGCAGGCCGACAGCCAGTCCAATGGCAATCGCAGTCAGTCCGGTTCTTTCGGCAGCCATGTCAACTTCTCCTTCAGGTGGGTGATCGGTTACGCGGGGCGGATGGGCATTCTGGAGCATAAGCTACGCATCAGGCTGCCGCGAAGTTTCGAGGTGGGAAAGGAATAAGCAAAGACAAAAACGATCGTTTGTGCGCCGCGGGGCTGCCCATATGCTCGCCGGATCAACCCTCCGGAGACGACACGATGACGCAGCCCACCACGCCCAACTGGAAACTCGACACCCTGGCCGTCCACGGCGGCTACAGCGCCGACCCGACCACGCGGGCCGTGGCCGTGCCGATCTACCAGACCGTCGCTTTTGCCTTTGACGACACGCAACACGGCGCCGACCTGTTCGACCTCAAGGTCCAGGGCAACATCTACTCGCGCATCATGAACCCGACCAACGACGTGCTGGAAAAGCGCGTCGCGGCGCTGGAGGGCGGCATCGGTGCGTTGGCGTTGGCCTCGGGGCAGGCGGCCGTCACGTACGCGATCCAGACGATTGCGGAGGCGGGCGACAACATCGTCTCGGCCAGCACGCTGTACGGCGGCACCTACAACCTCTTCGCACACACGCTGCCGCTGTCGGGCATCACCACGCGCTTTGCTGACCCGCGGGACCCGGCCTCGTTCGAAGCACTGATCGACGATCGCACCAAGGCCATCTTTGCCGAGACCGTCGGCAACCCGCTGGGCAACATCACCGACATTGCCGCGTTGGCGGAGATTGCGCACCGGCATGGCGTGCCGCTCATCGTCGACAACACGGTGCCGACGCCGTACCTGGTGCGGCCGATCGAGCATGGCGCTGACATCGTCGTGCATTCACTGACCAAGTACCTGGGCGGACACGGCACCAGCCTAGGCGGCGCGATTGTCGATTCGGGCAAGTTCCCGTGGGCAAAGCACAAGGCGCGCTTCAAGCGCCTGAACGAGCCGGACGTGAGCTACCACGGCGTGGTCTATACGGAAGCGCTGGGTGAGGCGGCGTACATCGGCCGCGCACGCGTGGTGCCGCTGCGCAATACCGGCGCGGCACTGTCACCGTTCAACGCGTTCCTGATCTTGCAGGGCATCGAGACGCTGGGCTTGCGCATCGACCGCATCACGCAAAACGCCGCACGCATTGCACGTCATCTTCAGGGGCACGCCAAGGTGGAGTGGGTCAACCATGCCAGCCTGGATGACCACCCCGACTATGCGTTGGCAAAAAAGTACCTCTCCGGCAAGGCACCGGGGCTGCTGACGTTTGGCGTGAAGGGCGGGTTTGCGGCGGGCGCGCGCTTCCAGGATGCGCTGCAACTGTTCACGCGGCTGGTGAACATCGGCGATGCGAAATCGCTCGCCACGCATCCGGCATCGACCACGCACCGGCAGCTTTCAGAGGCGGAGCTGGCCAAGGCCGGCGTGCGGCAAGAGACCATCCGGCTGTCGATTGGCATCGAGCACATCGACGATCTGCTGGCCGATCTGGATCAGGCGTTGGCGCAGGCTTGAGCTTGGCGCGCGGTCAGGCGTTCACTGCCGGCCGCGCACCCAGCGAAACACCACCGCCATCACCACCAGAAACGGCACGCCCACCACCAGCGTCATCCGGAAATCCGCCATCCACGCCGTGCTGACGATGATGGCCGCCATGGCGACGGCGCCAATGAGGGTCAGCACGGGGTAGCCCCACATACGGAACCGCAGCGTGCGTCCTTCACGCTCCGCTGCACGACGGAAGCGCAGGTGCGTGACGAAGATGACGAGCCACGTGAACAGCGCGCCGAACATCGCCAGCGACATCATCAGCAGGAACGAGTGGCCGGGCAGCACGACGCTCAGCACCGCCGCCAGCGCCGCGCCGGAGCTGGACACCGCCAGCGCGCGCAGCGGCACGCCGCGATTGCTCACCACACCCAGCGCCCCTGGCGCCTGCCCGCCGCGCGCGAGGCTGAACAGCATGCGCGTGGACACATATAACTGCGCGTTCATTGACGACAGCGCCGCGGTGAGCACCACGAAGTTCATTACGCCCGCACCGCCGGCAATGCCCAGGATTTCCATGACCCGCACGAACGGGCTCTTGCCGGTGCCGGCCTGCTGCCACGGCACCACGGCCAGCATCAGCGCGAGCGTGCAGAGGTAGAAGAACACCAGCCGGAACAGCGTGGAGCGGAACGCGCTGGTGGCAGCGGCCTCGGGCTCGCGTGCCTCACCGGCAGCCACGGCAATCAGCTCAATGCCGAAGAAGCTGAAGATGCTGACCACCGCGCCAAACCAGACGCCAGACCAGCCGTGCGGCAAGAAGCCGCCCGCGTCCACGTAGTTGTGAAAGCCGATCGGCCCGCCATCCGGTGCGCGATAGATGGCGTAGCTCGCCACCGCTAGAAACGCGACGATGGCCACCACCTTGATCATCGAGCACCAGTATTCCGCCACGCCAAACACGTCCACGCTGCTCGCATTGATCCACACCAGCACGGCCGAGAACCCGACGATCCACACCCACGCCGGCACGCCCGGAAACCAGTACGCCATGTACACCGCCACCGCCGTCACCTCCGCGCCGATCACGAAGACGACCGCTGCCCAGTACGCATAGCGCACCAGGAAGCCGGCGAGCGGGCTGACGTAGTGCTCGGCATAGGCACCGAACGAGCCGGTGGTGGGGTGCGCGACGACCATCTCCGCCAGGCAGCCCATCAGCAGCAGCGCAATGACCGCGCCGGTGGCGTAGCTGGCAATCACGCCGGGGCCGGCCAGCTGGATGGCCGCACCACTGCCCAGGAACAGGCCGGTGCCGATCGCGCTGCCGATGGCGATCATGGTGAGTTGCGCGGAAGAAAGACGGTGCTGCAAGCCGCCTTCGCGTGCGGCCAGCGCTTCGAAGCTGCCGGTGGCCTTGTCCATCGTGTACCGTCCAGTGGAAAAAGCCGCGATGATACGCCCCCGGGCAGGATCGGCCTCAGCCGACTGGCAACTACACCACCGCCAGCTTGGGCCGCTCCTGGCGCGGGATGACTGTATTGCGCCCGGCCGCCTTGGCCTCGTACAGCCGCCCATCGGCCAGTCGTACCAGGTCTTCGGCGGTGTCTTCGGCCGTGACGATGCCCGTGTGCACGGCCACGCCGATGCTCACCGTCAGCTTGCCGTGCGCGCTGCCCGCATTGGGCTCGTCGGCGGCCAGCACGGCGGCGCGGATGTTCTCGGCCACGCGTACCGCGCCGGCCAGATCGGTACCGGGCAGGATGGCGCAGAACTCCTCGCCGCCGTAACGGCCGGCAAAATCGCCGGGGCGCTTGATGTTGTCGTTCACGCAGCGCGCGACGGTGCGCAGGGCGGTGTCACCGGCGGCGTGGCCGTAGCGGTCGTTGAAATGCTTGAACTCATCCACGTCAATCATCAGCACAGCCAGCGGCATGCGGGTGCGATTGGCGCGGCGCCATTCCACGTCCAGTGCGGCATCCAGTGCGCGGCGCGTGCCCAGGCCGGTCAGGCCATCCGTGTTGGCCAGCCACTGCAGTTGCTGCTCCATTTCCAGCCGCTTGCGCAACTGCCTGGCAAACAAGACCGACAGCGTCATGAACACCGCATCGAGCAGCAGCACGATGCCGCCGATCACCCATGCGCGCTGCCACCATTCGGCGTAAATGTCTTCAGTGGCCAGGCCGACTGCCACGATCAGCGGATGCTCGCCGATATGGCGGAAGCTGAACAGGCGCTCGACGTTGTCCAGCGCGGCCATTTCCACGTAAGACCCTTCGGACGACAGCAGGCGCCGCTGGAAGGCCGGACTATCCGCCACGCTGCGGCCGATGAGTTTTTCGTTGTACGGGCGGCGCATGAGCAGCGTGCCGTCGGAGCGCACCAGCGTTACGGCGGCGCGCGGCCCGAGGTTGAGGCCATCAAAGAGCCGCCGGAAGTAGTTCAGCCGCAGTGTGCCGACTACGATGCCCTTGAACTCGCCATGTGGCCCATTCAGACGCCGGCTCAGTCCCAGTGATGTATCGATGCCGTTGATGCGCGGCTTGAATGGCTCGCTGATATAGAGGCCGACATCCGGGGAGCCCTGATGCACCCGAAAGTAATCGCGGTCGCCCACGTGGATATGCCGCGGTGGTACCGAGTGCGAATCGATGATGACGTCGCCCGCCGGGTTGGCCACCAGCAGCGAGCCCAGGTCCTGCGCGTTGGTTGAGCGGTCGAACAGCACGAGCTGGCGGATGTCCGGGGGCAGGGCAACGATCTTCGGGTCCTGCATGCCGTCGATCACGGCCTGCAGCGACAGGTCGTACACCTCGATGTTGCGGGCGATGTCGCGCTGCAGGATCAGCGAGAGGTTGTCGGCGGCGTCGCGCGCACGTGCCAGCGCATCGACGCGCATCTCCCACAGCGACAGGGCCGTCAGCGCGGCCAGCAGCAGCGACAGCGCCGAGGCACCGATGATCAGCAGAGGAGGGTGCCGCAAGAAGGCGCCGACGGTGCGCTGGAGAGGCATGCGCGTGAGGTGCAAACAATGAATATGGAGGGATTGAAAACGTCACCTTGATTGTGTACCGGACTCCACCTGGCTAGGCAAATCGCCTAGAGCGTTTGTCGGGTTTGCAATCGTTTGCGCGATTGCTGCAACGCAGCGGTTGTCGTATTGGTGTCGAGACCGGGCCCACCGCTTGCTGAGCATCGCCTGAGTATCGTGCACGTCGCGCCCGGTTGTGCATGGCCCAGCGACATTTGCCCGTGCCACGCTGCACAGCCGCCTTTGCCGATCGCCGATCGCCCACCGCTGATTGCCGGCTGCCCGGATTGTCTATGCTGGGTAAGCCCTCTTGGAGAACGCCATGCCAGATGATCGCGTCTCGTCTGCCCCTGTGCCCGCTAACCCGCATCCGCCCGTGCCTGACACGCATGAGGAGGCCCTGCTGGACGAGGGCCTGGAAGAGACTTTTCCGGCCAGCGACCCGGTTTCCATCGACACCGGCAAGCCGGATGTGACACCAAAAGCGCCGGGGAGCGCGCCCGCGCCGTAAAATGTGTGTTTGCGTGTCAACGGAACGGCGGCTTTGTCCGTGTTACGTGGCATCAGAAACAACTGTGCGAATTCAGCGCGCGCATTGCAGGAGCAATCGGCGGAGCAACCGGTGCGCCGGTCGGACACTGTTCCGGCACGGACGACAACACGCCAGCACCGGCCAGTCGGGGTCAATTCATGATGTCGATGCCGCACATGTGGCAGCCGGGCGCCTTGCTCGCCGCCGTCTCCCGTCTGCGCGCCGTGGGATTCGCTATTGGCACATCGCCGGCGCCCGTATTCCGTCTATCAGGCTGGGATCCGGCGCCGCCTGACCCACACCAGCCCAGCCAGCGGGATCTCGTTTCACACCATGCCTGACGCCGCGTCCCACGACGCCAGCCCTAAACCACACCGATCGCCGGTCAAGCAGGCTGCGCCCGTGCCTGCTGAAACTGCGGTTGCTTCTCGCCCTGATGCCGATACCGGTCGTGGTTTTGGCCTGGGCAACTGGACCGTGCTCGGCATCGTGCTGATCGTCGGCGCGCTGGTGTTCGACAGCCTGTATGCGTTGCTCGACCACGTGCACTACGCCGATATGGTTGCCGCGCTGCATGCCATGCCGCGCTCGCATGTGTGGCTGGCGATTCTGGCCACCGTGCTCAGCTATGTCGCCCTCACAGGCTACGATGCCTCCGGTCTGCGCTATGCCGGTGCGCAGGTGGCGCCCGGCACGGTCGCCACGACGTCCTTCATTGCTTATGCGCTGGGCAACACCGTTGGCCTGGGTTCACTGACAGCCGGGGCGGTGCGCACGCGCCTGTATACCGCGGCCGGCCTGGACGCAGCGCGGGTGACCGAGGCAGTCGCCTTTGATGCGAGCGCGCTGGGTGTGTCCACCACGGCTTTCGGCGCGATCGGGTTGCTGTGGGGCGCCTCTCATATTGCCGGCATCACGCACCTACCGGCAGCGTTGCTGGAAGCGGTTGCGCTGCTGGTGCTGGCTGGCGTGTTTGCGCTGCTGGCGCTGTGCATGCGGCAGCGCCACGTCACGTTGTTCGGCCGATGGGAAATCCGCCCGCCGCCGCCGGCGCTGGCGGCGCGCCAGTTCGTGATTTCAGCGGCAGACCTGAGTGCGGCGGCCGCTGCGTTGTGGGTGCTCATGCCGGCGGGTGCCGTTGACTTGCCTACTTTCGTCGCCTTTTACGCACTGGCTGTCACGCTGGGCGTGCTGAGTCAGAGCCCGGGCGGCCTGGGCGTGTTCGAGGCGGTCATCCTGCTGGGCTGCAGCGGTCAGGCACCACCGGCCGAGGTGCTGGCTGCGTTGCTCCTCTACCGCGCTATTTACTTTCTGCTGCCGCTGATCGTGGCTGCAGCCATGCTTGGGGTGTTCGAGTTGCGCTCGGGGGCGGGGGCGCCCTTTGCTGCCCCATTCGGTCGCGCGGCGGTCAAACTGTCGCCTGGTTTGCTGGCTGCGCTGACCATGGTGGCGGGTGTGATGCTGCTCGTCTCCGGCGTCACCCCTGCCACGGATGAAGCCGAAGACCTGCTGCGCATGCATGTGCCGCTGTTCGTGGTGGAAGCGTCGCACATGATCGGCAGCGTGGCGGGCCTCATCATGCTGTTTGTCGCGCGTGGCCTGCTGCACCGGCTGGACGCTGCGTGGTGGGCGGCATTGGTGCTGTCGTTGCTGACCGGCGTGCTGGCGTTGCCCAAGGGCATTGCGGTGTCGGAGATGGTCGTGCTGGTGATGCTGGCGGTGCTGTTGATCATCTCGCGCCGGCAGTTTGATCGGCCGTCCTCATTGTTCTCGCAGCGGCTGGAGGTGGGCTGGCTGGTTGCCATGGCGTGCGTGTTTGCCGCCTGCGTGTGGATTCTCTTCTTCGCCTATCGCGAGGTGGCTTATGCCAACCAGCTCTGGTGGCAGTTCACCTTTGATGGCGATGCACCGCGTTCCATTCGCGCGCTGATGGCGGTGGCGGTCACGGGCCTGGGCTTCGGCATGTGGCAACTCTTCCGCCGTGAGTCGGGCGCGACCATTTGCCCGAGCACGGAAGAACTGGCCCGCGCCGCAGAGATCATCCGCAAGCAACCTGCCGCAGACGCCGTGCTGGCGCTGATGGGTGACAAGAGCCTGCTGTTCTCGCCGTCGGGCAACGCGTTCATCATGTATGCCAAGCAGGGGCGTTCTTGGGTGGCGCTGGGCGACCCGGCGGGCGCGCAGCAGGAGTGGCCTGAGCTGATCTGGCGGTTTATCGAGATGGCCGATGCGCACGGCGGCCGCGCGGCGTTCTACAAGACGCGCCCGCAAACGCTACCGCTGTATCTCGATGCCGGCCTGCGTGCCTACAAGCTGGGTGAAGAGGCTTATGTGTCGCTGCCTGAGTTCAGCCTCAAGGGCTCGCGCCGCGCCAACCTGCGCCACGGCGTGACGCGCGGCGAGCGTGAAGGGCTGTCGTTCGAGATCGTGCCGGCCGAAGGGGTGCCGGCAGTGCTGGAAGAGCTGCGTGCCATTTCCGATGAGTGGCTGCACAACCAGAACGCGCGTGAGAAGGGCTTCTCGCTCGGCGCGTTTGAAGACCGCTATGTGCTCAGCCAACCGGTGGCCATCGTGCGGCGCGAAGGCGCCATCCTCGCGTTTGCCACGCTGATGTGCCCCGAGGTGCTGCGCATCGAGGCCAGCGTTGACCTGATGCGCCAGCGCGGCACCGTGCCGCCGGGCACCATGGACTTCCTCTTCGGCAAGCTGATCCTGCACTTTCAGGCTGAGGGCTATCAGCGTTTCGGCCTAGGGATGGCGCCGATGTCGGGCATGGTCGAACATGAGCTTGCGCCGCGCTGGCACCGCTTCGGACGGATGATGTTCCGCCACGGCGCGCGCTTCTACAATTTCCGTGGGCTGCGCAGTTTCAAGGACAAATTCGAGCCGGTGTGGGAACCCCGCTACCTGCTCGCGCGCGGTGGGTTGGCGCCGCTATTCACATTGACAGACGTTGCCGCGCTGATCGGCGGCGGGCTGAAGGGAGTGATCTCCAAATGAGTTGGCAAGTACCGCGCACGCAAGAGGCGCGGCATCGGGGAGTGCAACGTACCGGGCGGCGTGTGGTGACGATGGCCGCCACGGCAATCGCGTGCTGGCTGGCGATGTCGTCGGCCATGGCTGCGGATGCGCCCGCGGCGGCTTCTGCACCCAAGCCCACACCGGTGCAGGGACCAGTGCTGGTGCCGCCGGTGGGCATGACCGGTGCCAGTGGCGTGACCGCAGTGCCGCCGCAAGGCGACATGCTGCCGCGCCTGCAGATGAGCGCCGCCGCCGTGACCGCCAACAAGGCCGCCAACGGTGGCGTGCTGTCGCTGCCCGTGGTGGCGCCGGCCACACCAGCTGCCGCGCCGGGCGCCGTCGAGTTCGTCACGCACGGGCGTTTTCGTGATGTGCCGGTCTACAAACCGAAGGGCGAAATCCGCTCTGTCGTGCTGATGCTCTCGGGCGACCAGGGCTGGACGCCCGCCACGTCGCGCATGGCGCAGAGCCTGGCGGAGCAGGGCGCATTGGTGGCCGGTCTCTCCACGCCCGCACTGTTTTCAAGCCTTGAGGCGGATCTGGGCGACTGCGCCTTCCCCGACGGCGATCTGGAAAACTTCAGCCGCTTCCTACAAGCCTACGAGAAGGTGCCGGGCTACTACCCGCCCATTCTCGTGGGTGACAACGAAGGCGGCGCACTTGCCTACGCGATGATTGCGCAGGCACGCCCGAACATCTTTGCCGCGGCCATGTCGATGGAGTTCTGCCCGGTGCTGGAGCTGCGCAAGCCGCTGTGCAAGGGCGAGGGCGTGCACTTCAGCCGTCGCCAGAGCGAAAGCCGCACAACCGCCAAACGCACCAAGCCACCGGAAAACGCGGGCGTGGTGCTGCTGCCAGCCACGAAGCTGTCGGCGCCGTGGGTGGCGCTGCAATCGGGCACGCTCACGCCGTTTGCGCGCCGCTCAGGCCCGCTGTGCGAGGCACGCGCCACGCAAGCTTTCATCGATACGATTTCCGGTGCGCAGTCCGTCGTGCTGCCGGCGGTGCAACCGACTGCGCCGGGCGGCGCCAACGTGCCCCCCGTGACGGCAAGCGAGCCGTTCAAGGCCGCCTTCGCCAAGCTGAACGCACAGCGCAAGCCGCCGCCCCCGCCGCCGCCTGCGGCCGTGTCGGATTTGCCGATCATCGAAGTGCCTGCACAACCGGGTACGTCGTCGGAGTTGTTCGCGATCCTGCTGTCGGGGGACGGTGGCTGGGCCGGGCTCGACAAGGAGGTGGCAGCGGCGTTGTCCAAGTCGGGCGTGCCTGTGGTCGGCATCGATTCGCTGCGCTACTTCTGGACCCCGCGCACACCGGCCTCGGCCGCGGCCGACATGGACCGCCTGGTGCGCTTCTACGCCGCGCGCTGGAAGAAGAGCAAGGCGTTGCTGATCGGCTATTCGCAGGGTGCGGACGTGCTGCCCTTCATCGTCAACCGGTTGCCTGCCGCATCGCGCGAGCACGTGGCGCTGGCGGTGATGATGGGCCTGGGCAAGCGTGCCGACTTCGAGTTCCACATGACCAACTGGGTGTCGAGCAGTGCCTCGGGCCTGCTGATCCTGCCCGAAGTGCAGAAGCTGCCGGCCGGCCTGGGCATGTGCATCTACGGCAAGGAAGAGAAGGACACCAATTGCCCGGGCCTGGACCCGAAGCAGGTGCAGCTTGTGAAGCTGCCTGGCGGTCATCACTTTGATGGCGACTACGCCAAGCTGGCACGCATCATCCTGGAAGGTGCGCGCGCAGCCGGCGCGGCTGCGCGCTAGGCGCGCCACGGTGTACGACGATTCTGATTTATAGTTTCGCCCTTGCTCGGGTGGAGCATCAGTCACTCCACTCTGCGGCACTGCTGTCGGTGCCATGGATGAAAGCGGTCGAGGCTTGGAACCCTCGTAGATAGCCGGCAAGTGTCGAGCATAGACACTTGTCGCCAATTGCTATGGCTTGGCTTCGTCTTCAAAGGGCGAGCCAGGCATGGACGGCTTCGGCCGTGCCGATCGCTATCTATCGGTGTTCCAACTGTGCTTGTGCTCGCCCACTCCCTTTCCCCGAGGGCGTGGCGCGCATCCATTCAAACAATGAAGAGGACGACGCCCAATGACCCAGCCCGCTCCCGAGTTTCTCGATTCCAAGCGCACTGACGCGCATGCCGAGTTGTTTGACAAGCTCTCCAAGTTGCGCACGCTGCTGACGATGTTGCATGCCGCCGGATTCGACATGTTCCGACGTCTTGATGTGATGAGGCGGCAGGCAGAATATCTGTGGATGTGTATCGAGCTTGGGGATCAGGCGTATCAGGCGCTGCTGGTGTCCGATGGGTTGGCGGCGGAGTAAGGCTGCCTCGTGACGATCTGAGCCTCCTGCTATCTGCTCTGAAAGCCCGCCGAAAATTGCGGGCTTACGCGTTATCCGTCAGTTCTAGAGCCGCCTTTGGCGCATCTCGCATATGCCGCATACCGGCATTCCGTGGAAAGACTCTCTCAGGACTTAGCCTTGGCAGCGGCACGCCGTGTTGGCGACGCTTGCGCGACTGGCAGGCAGCCAGCGTGTGGGATGAGGCGCGTTGGGCCGCGCTGGTGCGACTGCGTAAGTATGACCAAGTCGATACAGGTTACCGGTGGGGGCTCGGAGTCCGAGAAATACTGGATGATGAGCCGGTAACGTGCGCGCCTCAATTTGCCAACAATTGTCGTGAGCAATGGGAGTTACTTCATTCCCTTTCTATAGTCTCTGTTGCTGTCCGCGACTGAACGCGGAGAAGCTTACGAGGAGACATAGCGTTGGATCAGTCTGACCCAGAAATTCCGTACTTGGAAAGAGGTCTGATTTTAAATACATCGTGGAGACCTTCCAAGACGACCTGCTCGCGAATTGACGCTGATGAAATTGCGTTGTCGATGAATCGGGCCGCACCGCCCTTGCGAGATCAGCAGCCTCCATCGCCTCCTCCCGGCAAGCCTCCTACAGTCATGCGCCAGAAAAGGGACTTGGTCAACGATCTCATGGCGCTTCACGCATGGCTGAACACTCCATCACCGCCGAAGCCGGATAGACCAACGCCCCCTGCTGCACCTGCCATCAAGAAGCAAAAAATCAAGCCATTTGACCTTCAGGACATTCCTGATGCAATGGATCGCATCGGCTGGCCCATGTCAGCCAAGCTGCAGCGCAAGTGGTTTGCTGGGGAGCTGAACTATGCAACGACTGATGAAGGTGCGGTGAAGGGTATCAACCAAAATGGAGAACCATTTCCACCGAGCATGATTGATACAACCATGTTCAAGATGGATTGGATTCTTCAGTTCAAGCGAGCCAAAGAAAAATACGATGAACTGATAAACGAAAAAATGTTCAACCAAGCCGCCATCAGAGCGCTGAAAGAGCAATTCTCAATGCTAAATTCATCCCCGTACTATGTTTACCCATGGGACTTGTGCAATGGCGATATCCAAAGGTGGCACAGAGAATATCAATTCCAACGGGTTCCAGTTGATAGTGATAACTTGACAAAATTCGCGATGTTTGTCAAAGGAGTTGCTTGGGAAAATGGTCTGTTTATGGATGATCTATATGGTGCGCTCGGGGCATTTTCTTTTTATGCCACGCTGGGAGTGCATCAATTTAGTGCGGCCAACGGAAAAGGGGAGTTAACCATTAATAGCGTTCATGTTTACATGCGAGATGTTTTCACATTTCATGATCGCTCAGATGAGCGCGGAACTCAATATTTAGGGCATTGGAAAAAGGACGGTTTCATCGTTGTCCCCGCCGCGACTATTGCGGGGGAGCTTACAAAGAATGACTGGCCAAATTTCACTGTTGCAAAAGGTGGAGTAGTTTCGGAAAAAACAGTTTACTACCCAGTTCGAAATAAAGACTATCGGGCGTGGCAAATTCGACACGGGCGAGGTGGGGATTTGATTTTGTACTCAGATCGGAGAGAAGTCGAATTTCATCCACCAAAGGTCATAATATTTAATTTATGAAATTAATGAAGATTAAATACAGGGTTATGTCGGTTGTGGCGGTCGTAATTTGTGCTTTATATTTTACTTCCGCAATTAATCGGGTGCGGGCGCATGAATGTGTTAAAAAGGAAAGTAGATACGGGCCATATATCGGGGAGTATTGTTATCTGCCTTATCGCGACGGAATGTTGTTTAGATTATATGATGCAAAGACAAACAGGCTTCTGGCGGAAAGGGGTTACAGTGATATTGAGCCAAGAATTGTATTCAGCGAAGATGTTGTCTACTACAACATGAGTGCTTCGCCTGAGGAATACGTATCACTTCCGCCAACATGGCTAGATCGCTTGCGCGCAAAACTCCCTTGATCTTTTTTGTGCGCTCTGCTCAGCATATTCGGTAGCATGCGTCGATCAGTTAGGCCATCGCTTCCGGGGTCACGCTGCGTCGTGCGGCCCCGGGCGTTACCCCATTGAACCGTTTGAACGCCCGGCTGAACGCCGCCTCCGACTGGTAACCCAGCCGGCTGGCGGCCTCGGCCAGCGGCAGGCGGTCTTCCTGCAGCCAGCCCAGCGCAATCTGCATGCGCCAGCGTGCAACGTATTGCATGGCCGGCTCGCCTACCAGTCGCGTGAAGCGCGCGGCAAATGCCGAGCGGGACATCGCCGCCTCTTCGGCCAGCGCACCGAGTGTCCATTCCCGCGCGGGCTCGCGATGGATCAATGCCATCGCGCGGCCAATCTGCTTGTCCTGCAATGCGCCCATCCAACCGCTGCGTGCAGCGGGATCGCGCTCAATCCAATCGCGAATGGCGAGGATGACGAGAATGTCTGCCAGCCGCGTCACCATGGTTTCGCCGCCGGGTTGAGGCATGCGGGCCTCGGCGGCCATGAAGCGCAACGTTTGCTCGATCCATTGCGCGTGCGGTGATTGCCGGCTGTCGATGCATAGCGCCGCCGGCAGCAGTGCCGCCAGCCGCTGTGCGGCCGGGTGGCCGAAGCGCACAGCGGCGCAGATCATCTGTGCGGGCTCGCCGCTGCCGCCGTGGCGCAGCACTTCGTAGCGCTCGCTCATCAACTCGCGCGGAAGATCGAACAGGCCCGCACACGCCACACCCGGCTGGCTGGTCAACCGATGCCCGGTGCCACGCGGCACGATGGCCAAGTTGCCGGGGGCGAGTGCGCGTGCCGGCTCACCCTCCACCTCCAGCCAGGCGCGGCCGCTGGCCACCACGTGCAGCATCATGCAGTCGGGCATGGGCGGTAGCGCCAGTCCCCACGGCGCGGAGAACTCCGAGCGGCAATAGAACACGCCGCTCATGCGCAGAAAGTGCAGCGCTTCGCCCAGCGGGTCGATGTGGGTCCAGGGAGGTGGCGTGTTTGTCGAAGTCATGGCGACATCCTGAGCAACAACGTGCCCATTGTGCGCTGATCTGGACGATCGAGCATCAATGGTGGACGCCCGGTCACACCTGAAACGGGCCCGCTTTCCATACTGGAGGCGTCTTCCACCCCAACGCTTTCAGGAGTTTCGCCATGCAGATCGTCCAAGCTTTCCCCATCTCCTCCGTCCTCGTTCTGGGCGCCACCGGCAAGACCGGTGCACGCGTTGCGCAAGGTTTGCGTGCGCACGGCGTGACCGTGCGTGAGGGCTCGCGCAATGCCAACCCGGCCTTTGACTGGGAGGACCAGACCACCTGGCCCGCAGCATTGGCCGGCATGGACGGCGTCTACATCACCTACCAACCAGACCTGGCCGCGCCGGGCGCCGAGGTGGCTATCCACGCATTCGTCGCGGCGGCCAAGGCCGCCGGCGTGCGCCAGCTCGTGCTGCTCTCCGGCCGTGGCGAGCCCGCCGCCCAGCGCTGCGAAGCCATCGTGCAGAACAGCGGCTTGGCGTGGACGGTGCTGCGCGCCAGCTGGTTCAACCAGAACTTCAGCGAAGGCCATCTGCTGGAGCCCGTGCTGGCCGGCGTGATTGCGCTGCCCGGCGGCAACGTCGCCGAACCGTTTGTCGATGCGGGGGATCTGGCCGACGCTGCCGTCGCCGCCTTTACCGATGCACGCCACATCGGCCAGTTGTACGAGATGACCGGCCCGCGCGCGCTGACCTTTGCCGAAGTGGCCGAGATCCTGAGCGATGCGCTCGGCCGCGACATCCACTATCAGCCGATGGAGACGGATGCGTACGTGGAGATGCTCTCCGACTATGTGCCGCGCGAGTTTGCGGTGTTTCTCGGCGGGCTGTTTGCTGAGGTGCTCGATGGCCGGAACGTGCACGTGGCGGATGGTGTGCAGCGTGCGCTGGGCAGGGCACCGCGGGATTTCGCGGACTATGTGCGGGAGGTGGTCAAGACGGGCGTTTGGGATACGGCAGAGGCAATCTGATAGTCGTGGCACTGGATGAGTGTGGCACCCGTGCCGTCACATCTGCAAAGAGGGGTATTGGTTGGGCTGTTTCCGGTCATGTCGACTACTGATATGGTGATATAGCATATGTGTATTCGATTGATTTGAGGGATGCAGTGACGCGATCCTATTTAAATAGTGCCTGGAAAAAATGGCGTCGTCATTATGGTGATATGAAAATAAATGATTCAACTATTGATATTTTATCGTTTTCATTCTCACCTGAAATTAGGAAGATTGAAATTCGGTTTGATGATCAAATTGTAGTAATTCGCGAGGAGAAGTTGCCAGGATCGGATCTTTGGATTGTTCCAAGTGCGAACTTGGAAGCTGTCCTGTCCGAGAGATTTCTGCCTTTTTACCCTATGTTCTTTGGGATGCTCTTGACAGCGCTGCACGAGAATAAAACCCAAGTTCCGATTTTCGGAATTGTATTGAAAGACGTGGAGACGGCGTTCGAGGATCCGGATACGAGGCAAGGGTTTGTTAATTGTATTGCGTCTGGAATCTACATTTCGAACGGACAATAAATGAACGAGATCAGCGTTGATCCCAATCTCGTCGACCTGTTTGTCGGTATGCCGATCCACAAGCCAGCTACGTTCCATACGGCTGGCGTGACGGGCGGGTTTCAACTGATCTATCAGTACTAGTTGCACGTGCGCTGAGCGCTGCCGAGCAAGGCCCCGCGGGCGCTACGAACGCACAACGTTGCGGGCCACGATGGCGCGGCATAATGGCCGCGCCTATTAGCGCGATTCGGGGGGATCGGATGGCAGCACTCCAAACCGGGGTCATTGTGGTCGGCCTGGTTGCCACGCTGGCCGCATTTTCAGTGCGAGGGCGCTTCAAGAGCGAGCATCGTGAAGCGTTCATCCAGAACTACCGCTGGCCGCCAGGCCTGCTGGAGCGCTTTGCCGAGAAGCATCCCGACCTGACCCCTGCCCAGCGTGAGCAGGTCGTGCGTGGGTTGCGGCAGTTCTTCCTGGTCCACCTACGCAGTGATTGCGACTACGTGTCGATGCCCTCGCGCGTGGTTGACGACCTGTGGCACGAGTTCATCCTCTACACACGCGAGTACCGCGATTTCTGCCGGCGCGCATTCGGCAAGTTTCTGCATCACCTGCCCTCCGCTGCACTCTCGCCGTTGCGCAAGCGTTCCAACGTCGGGCTGCGCCGCACCTGGTGGTGGGCGTGCCGGGAGGAGTCGATCAACCCGCGCAATCCCGATCGGCTGCCGCTGCTGTTTGCCATCGACCACCAACTCGCCATTCCCAACGGCTTTCACTACGTGCCGGATTGCGCCGCCATCCTGCCCGGTGGCGAGGTCATGCAATGCGGCGCCGATTTTGCCAGCCGCCGCATTGACGGCACCATCGAGGGCTTTGGCAGAAAGCGCGACAGTGGCTGTGGCGCCAGCAGTGGTTGCGCCGGCAGTGGTGGTGATGGCAGCGGTTGCGGCGGCGATGGTGGTGGTTGTGGAGGCGACGGCGGTGGTTGTGGCGGTGGCGGCGGTGGTGGCGACTGAGTCCGCTGTCAGCGGCTGGTGCCGTTCTCCGTCAACGACTGCACACACTCATCCACGCTCAGTTCATGCAGCATCTCGGGCCGCAGCGTGTCGTCCGTGGCACGTTGCAACACCGTCAGCGCACGCGGCTTGAGCCGCACGAACATCAACTGCAAACCACGCGCCGCACATTCCGCCGCAAAGATGCGCAGCGCCTCAATGGCGGAGCCATCCACGTCGGGCGTTTCTTCCAGGCTCAGCATGACGGTGCGCAGCGGTGGTTGCTGCGGGGCTTGCAGCAGCGCGCGCACCTTGCCTAGCACACGCTCGGTGTTGGCGAAGAACAGTGGCACTTCCGGCCGCACGATCAGCACGCCGGGCAGCGGTTTGGCATCCGGGTGCAAGGAAACGTCGACAAAGTCATGGCTGTCACGCAGACGGCCGAGCAGGCTGACGGTCGGCTCGGAGAGTTTGCGCAGCGTCAGCAGCAGGCTTACGCCAATTGCGGCCAGCAGCCCGTGCAGCACGCCCAGCACCAGCACGGCGAGCAGCGCGGCAATCACCACGAGTCGATCCCGGTGCCACGACCAGTACGGCTTGAACACGCTCGGGTGCAGCGAGTGGCTGACCGCAAAGATCACGATGGCCGCCAGCACCGGCTCGGGAATGCGCGCCAGTTGCGGCAGGAACAGCCAGACGATCAGCGCCACCACCACCGCTGCGCACAGCCCGGCCAGGCGTGATTGCGCACCTGCGGCCTCGTTGGCGGAGGTGGCGGAGTAACCTGCGCCCACCGGCATGCCGTGCAGCAGGCCCGAGAGCAGATTGGCGCAACCCAGCGCGACGAGGTCTCGGTTGGCGGAGATGCCATCCCCATGTTTGAGCGCGAAGTTGCGGATGGACCCATACGACTCGGCATAGAGGATGAGCATGAGCGCGAAGCCGAGTTCGATGCTCTGCATCCACTCCGCTCGGCCAAGATCCGGCACCCCGAAGCTGATGTTCTGCAAGTCGATATGACCGACCACGGCAATGCCATACGCATGCCAGTCGAGCCAGTAGCCCGCCGCAATGGCCAGCACGATGACGACGAGCGTGGCCGGAATGCGGCCCCCCCAGCGCCCGAGACCAAACAGCAAGGCAAGCGCCACGGCACCCAGTGTCGTGCTGTAAGGGTTGGCGCTGGCTGCGCCGCTGAGCAGGTCGAGCGCAATGCGCGGCGTGTCGCTGTGGTGTACCGCCACGTCGAGAATCTTTGGCAACTGCTTGATGGCAATCGTCAGCGCTAGCCCGAAGGTGAAGCCGCGCAGCACGGGCCGGGCGATGAAATCCGACATACCGCCCAGCCGCCCCACGCCTGCGAGGATGAACAGCAAGCCTGTGGCAATGATGAGCGCCGACGCCAGCGTGAGCGCTGTGCCCGCGTTGCCGGGTTCCGACAGCACCGTCGCAAACAGCACGGCAGCCGACGATGAGGTGGCCGACACAATCGCAAAGCGGCTCGACCCGACCAGCGCATACACCACCAGCCCAGAGAGCAGTGCGATCAAACCGGCTTGTGGTGGCAGGCTGGCAATCCCTGCATACGCAACGGCTTCGGGCAGCAGCAGGCCCGCGATCGAGAACCCCGCAATCACGTCACGCAGTACGCGCTGCTGCGCAGGCAGCGGCGGTGCGCTCAATGGCGCGTAGTGGTCGGGGCGCTGGAGGGCGGTGGAAGGATGTTCGTAGCGGGGGGGCATGCGGTGCAACGGTGAGGCAGAAAAGGAATACGCCGCGACCCATGTGGGCCGCGGCGTGCGGGGCGCGCTTTAGATGGTTCGAGCGCGTCGGATTCGGCTTACTTGGTACAGGCCTTGCCGTGGCTTGCGTGCAGGCCCTGGGCCTTGGCATCGGCCTCGGTCATGTACGAACCTTGCTTGGTCTTGCCGTAGTAGCGGTCGCCCGGGCAGTGGTAGACCTTGGTGCTGGTGTTGGCCCACACCTTGTCGGGGCCGCCGCCGGGGGCGACAGCGCCAGCTGCTGCCGCCGGCTTGGCAGCGGCTGCAGCAGGTGCGGCCGGAGCAGCAGGCGTGGCCGGGGCGGCCGCAGCGGGCGCTGCGGCGGCTGGGGCGGCGGCGGAGGCTCCAGCAGCGCTGGCCTTCTTGTCTACGCCGCCGTGGCCATGGCAGGCCCCCTTGAGCGTTGCACCGGAATAAGGCGTGCCGTCCTTGCAGACCGCGTGGACAGCGGCGGGTGCTGCGGCAGGTGCCGTGGCCGGTGCGGCGGTGCCCTGCGCAAACGCCGAGCCCATCACCAGCGCGCCCATCGAAAACATCAACGCAGACAGTTTCATAACGAGACCCTCAACGAGGCACGGAGATACGTGCGTGACCGATTAACGCCGGGGTAATGCTTGCGTTGACCAAACCGAGGGTTTGTCTGAGGGCAAACGCTTCGGCGTTGATTATTCCGCAACAGTTGGCGGCGTGTAGATGATGCGCCGACGTTGCGTGATGCGGCGTCGGCGCCATCCCAGCATAGGCGAGATCACACCGCAGGGCGATGCTTCAGGCAAAGCTGTCGACGCCTTGCACGAGGCGTTTTGCCAGGCGCGGTTGACGCAATTGCTCGAGCCACCACTGGAGCGCCCGGCCTTCGCCAAGTCCGTCGCCGCTGCGCCAGCCGACGTAGAGCAGGTTGGGCTCGCGCGGGTCGGTGGTGCGTTTTTCCACCAGTTCGCCACGTGCAAGCAGCGACGTCACCCGATGTTTCGGCAGCCAGCCCACGCCCAGGCCGTCGCGCTGCGCGAGCGTTTTGGCATGCATGCTGGGCACGGCCAGCGTGGATTGCCCGCCGACAGTGCCATAGGCGCGGCCGGCCATCTGGCGCGAGGAATCGGCCACCACCACGCTGCGGTGCCGGGCGATCTCCTCGCGCGTGAGCGGCGCCTGGATGGCCGCCAGAGGATGGCGCGGCGACACGGCAAACACCCACTCGATCACGCCCAGTTCAAACCACCCCAGGTTGGGGATGGCCGGAGGCTCGTTGGTGGCCCCGATGACCAGGTCGGCACGGCCATCGCGCAGCGCTTCCCATGTGCCCGCCAGCACCTCATGCGTGATGCGCAGCGCCACACCCGATTGCAGCGCGTCAAACGCATGCATGACCGGCATGAGTGATTCGAACTCCAGCAGCTCGTCGGTCACGATCCATAGCCGGTCTTCCCAGCCGTTGGCCACCTGCCGCACGCGCTGCGTGATGCGCGACACGTCCTGCGCCAGTCGCGCCGCTTCCTCGGTGAGGAGCAGCCCGGCCCGCGTGAGCTGCAGCCGATAGCGGCGCCGATCAAACAGCAGGGCGTCGAAACGCTGCTCCAGTTGCCGCGCCGCATACGACACGGTGGAGGGCGCCTTGCCCAGTTGCGCTGCCGCGCGCGACAGGCTGCCGGTCTGGCGGATGGCCTCCAGCAAGGCCAATTCTTCGTCCGTCAACATGTGCAATTCCTTCGAACATGTTCATCGTCCGGATCGTATGGCAAACCGCTTGCCCGCGTCCACACTGCAGTCACGCGATTGTTCAAGTTCAACTTTCCTACTGGAGGACATCATGAATCGCTTCGAAGGCAAGACCGTTCTGGTCACTGGCGGCAACAGCGGTATTGGCCTGGCAGCCGCCCAGGCATTTGTGCAGGAAGGCGCCCGCGTGGTCATCACCGGCCGCGACGCAGCCGCGCTGGAAACGGCACGTGCCACGCTCGGCAGCAAGGCCATCGCCATCCGCAATGAAACTGGCACCGTGGCTGCGGCGCGCGAACTGACACGCCAACTGCAGGAAGCCGGCTTGCGTCTGGACGCCGTCTTCATCAACGCCGGCATGGCCAAGTTTGCAGCCGTGGCAGACGTGGAAGAGGCTATGTGGGACGCCACCTTCAACGCCAACGTGAAGGGTGCGTTCTTCCAGATCCAGGCGCTGCTGCCCATCCTGAACCCGGGCACCTCGATCGTGCTGAATGGCTCCATCAACGCACGCATCGGCATGCCGAATTCGTCGGTGTATGCGGCGAGCAAGGCGGCGTTGATCTCGCTGGCCAAGACGCTGTCGAGTGAGCTGCTCAGCGCGGGCATCCGCGTGAATGTGGTGAGCCCCGGCCCGGTCAGCACGCCCATCTACGGCAAGCTCGGCCTGGATGCCGACACCCTGTCGGCCACCGCTGCGCAGATCCAGAGCCAGATCCCGTTGGGTCGCTTCGGCCAACCCTCGGAGATTGCGGCCACGGTGCTGCACCTGTCGGCGCCCGAGTCGGCGTTCATCGTTGGCACGGAAATCATTGCCGACGGCGGCATGAGCCAGCTCTAAACCCATCCCCTTGTTCCTGCGGGCCGTACGGATGCGGCCCGCGCTGGAGACCACCATGAAGATTCTTCCTACCCTGGCGCGCCACCTGGGCGCCGCGCTGATCGGTCTGGCTGCGCTGCAGGCGCAGGCCGCCCCTGCCGTGCAGGACCGCATCGTCGATGCCGCCGGCCTGCAGATCCATACGCTGCAAGCCGGTAGCGGCCCAGAAACCCCGGTCGTGCTGCTGCATGGCTATGCCGAAACCAGCCACATGTGGCTGCCGCTGATTCCGCGCCTGGCTGATCGCCGCGTGGTGCTGGCGCCAGACCTGCCGGGTGCCGGCACGTCGTCGATTCCCGCCGCGGGCTTCGACAAGAAGACGCTGGCGCAGGACATCCACGCCATGGTGCAGGCCATGGGCTACCGCAAGGTCAAGCTGGTCGGCCACGACATCGGCCTGATGGTGGCGTACGCCTACGCCGCGCAGTACCCCGATGAAGTGGAAAGCATCACCCTCATGGACGCCTTCCTACCCGGCGTGGGCGACTGGACGAAGGTCTGGCTGCTGCGCGACCTGTGGCACTTCCACTTCTACGGCGACACGCCACTCAAGCTGGTGCAGGGCCGCGAGCGCATCTACTTCGAACACTTCTGGAACGACTTTGCCGCCGATCCGAAGCACTCGGTGCCCGAAGCGGATCGCCAGTTTTATGCGCGCACCTACGGCCAACCGGGCCGCATGGCTGCGGGGTTTGAGTACTTCCACGCCTTCCCGAAGGATGCGGAGGACTTTGCCGGCTTTGCCAAGACGCCGCTCAAGATGCCGATGCTTGTGCTGGCGGGGGAGAGGGCTTCCGGCGCCTTCCTGATCGAACAGGCCAAGCTGGTGGCGACCAACGTCAACAGTGTGACCATGAAGGGCTCTGGCCACTGGCTGATGGAAGAAGCACCTGAGCCCACCATGACGGAGTTGGTGCGCTTCATCAACGCGCCCGCCTAGTGAGTCCAAAACATGATATTGACGAAATGTCAGTAATTGACGTATCGTCAATATCATGACACTCGCTGAAGAAAATCACCTCCTGCTGCGCGAAGGTCGCAAGATCGTTGAAGCGCTGGGCAAGACGCTGGCGCCGCTGGTGGAGGTCGTGCTGCACGACCTGACCGACGCCGACCATTCCGTCGTCGCCATCGCCAACAATCTGTCGGGCCGACAGGTGGGCGATGCCGCCACCGAGATGGGCCTGGCGCGCATGGCCGATCCGGATTTCCCGGAAGTCATCGAGAACTACGCCAATCGCTTCCCCGACGGGCGGCCCGCCAAGAGCACATCGATCGGCCTGAAGAACAGCCGTGGCGACTACGTGGCCGCCATCTGCCTGAACATGGACGTCTCCATGCTGAGCGCCGTGACGACGGGCCTCACGCAACTGATGCGCGTGGATGTGGCTGCCCCGCCGGTGCCCGAATCCCTCACGCCACGCCGCGTGGAAGACGTGCGCACTGCGCTCGAACACTTTGCCGCCGCACGCAACACCACCCCCATGGCGATGACGCTCGACCAGCGCCGCGAAGCCATGCGTGAGTTGGCCGACAGCGGCTTGCTGAACCTGCGCCGCGCGCTGTCTGAAGTCGCGCAAACGCTGGGCGTGGCGCGCTCCACCGTCTACACCTACCTCCCCGAAAACACCCCAACTTGAGTCCTGCCATGAGCTTGCCGATTTCCTACGACGACGTTGTTGCCGCCCACGCCCGCCTGCAAGGCGTTGCCCACAAGACGCCCGTGCTGACGTCGAGTACCGCCAACGCCATGACCGGCGCCGAACTGTTCTTCAAGGCAGAGAACTTCCAGCGCATGGGCGCGTTCAAGTTTCGCGGGGCGTACAACGCGCTCTCGCAGTTCACGCCGGAGCAGCGCAAGGCGGGCGTGATCACGTTCTCGTCGGGCAACCATGCGCAGGGGGTTGCGCTGTCGGCCAAGTTGCTCGGCATGCGTGCCGTCATCGTCATGCCCAAGGACGCGCCCGCCCTCAAGGTGGAAGCCACGCGCGGCTATGGCGGCGAGGTGGTGTTCTACGATCGCTACACCGAAGACCGCGAAGCCATTGGCCGCCAGCTGGCCGAAGAGCGCGGCCTGACGCTGATTCCGCCGTACGATCACCCGCACGTGATGGCCGGGCAAGGCACGGCGGCCAAGGAGCTGATTGAAGAGGTCGGTCAGCTCGACGTGGTGCTCGCCCCGCTGGGCGGTGGCGGGCTGCTCTCGGGCACGGCCACGGCGGTGCGCGCGTTGAACCCCGCGTGCAAGATCATCGGCGTGGAACCCGAGGCCGGCAACGATGGCCAGCAGAGCCTGCGCAAGGGCGAGATCGTCCACATCGATACGCCCAAGACGGTGGCCGACGGCGCGCAGACGCAGCATCTGGGCAACTACACGTTTGCTGTGATCCGCGAGCTGGTCGACGACATCGTCACCGTGAGCGATGCGGAGCTGGTGAGCATGATGCAGTTTTTCGCTGGCCGCATGAAGGCGGTGGTTGAGCCCACCGGCTGCCTGGCTGCCGCTGCCGCGTTCACCGGCAAGGTGGATGTGGTGGCCAAGCGCGTCGGGGTGATCATTTCGGGCGGCAATGTGGACTTGCCGCTTTTCGCCAAGCTGGTCTCGGGGGCTGCATGAGTGACGTGCGCTATCTGAACGCACCGGACTTGCGTCCACCTGCGGGGCACTATTCGCACGTCGTCTGTGCGAATGGCTTCGTGTTTGTGGCGGGGCAGATTCCCGTCACGCCCACGGGTGAAAAGCTGGTCGATGCGCCGTTCGAGGCGCAGGTGCGGCAGGTGCTCGCCAACCTTGATGCGGTGCTTGCCGTCGCCGGCACGGATCGTTCGCGCCTCGTGCAGGTGCGTGTGTATGTGACCGACATGGAAACGCACTGGCCAGCCTTCGATGCGCTGTACCGCGAATGGATTGGCGAGTTGCGCCCGGCGCGCGCCGTGGTGCCGGTGCCGACGCTGCACTACGGACTGGCTGTCGAGATTGAGGCGACCGCGCTGGCAGGGTGACGCAAACGCTTGGCGTTGATGTGTGTCAGGCAAAGCGCAACGCGCGGCAGTTGATCTCCGTGCGTTTGCCGGCCATTGTTGCAAAATGGTCGACATATCTGCCGAGGCACGAGCCTTGGCAAAACCCTGACGAACACGCCCCCAACGCCAGCCATGACCCAGCCTACGCGGCAACTCACGCAGGAAGATGTACCGATCGGCCAGCCACTGCCGTTTGCCCTGGCGGACAGCGGTGGGCGGCTGCTCTTGCCGGCCGGGGTGGTGGTGCCCGACACGGAAGATGCGCGACTGTTGTTTCATCATGGCCCCGTGATGGTCTCCGACCAGCCGGGCGATGCCACCGTTGCTCCATCGGGTGATGCAGCGGAGGGCAAACCGCGCTTGGGGGCGACCGGCCTGTCGATCGGCACCATCCTGCAGGTTCAGGAGAAATCCGCCCCAGTGCGAGGCCCGTTGCCGTGCCGCTTGATTGGCTACATCGAAGGCGAGGCACTGTTCATCACGCAGCCCGCCGATGCCAAGCGCACGCTGCGTCCTGAGATGCGTGACGTGCTGCTGCTGCGCGGATTCTCCGGGCGCGCGGTGGTCAGCATGCTGTGCAGCGTGGTGGCGTCAGGGCAGTTTCCCTCGCCCTACATCGTCCTTGCGATGCCGACCAAGGTGCACAAGGTGCAACTGCGCAAGGCAAAGCGCGTGCAGGTCCGCATCGGCGCGACGATGCGTGCGGAGGGGCAACCGGCAACGGCCGCGGATCGTGTCGCCATCATCCGCGATATCTGCCTCAACGGTGCGCTGGTGCAAAGCGTGGGCGCAGCGTTCCAACCGGGCGATTGGCTGAATCTGGACTTCAGCGCCTATGTGGATGGGCAGCAAGAAGACTTCTCCATCACGGGGCGTGTTGCCAGCGGCTCACCGGCGCTGGGTGCGCCGACGTCTGCGTTTCCGTCGTTTGGCGTGGAGTTCTCGCTCTCGAAAGAGCAGACGGCGCGGCTATCGCGCCTGATCATCGAGCGGCTGGACGAGTAAGCCGCGCCTACGCCGTCTCCGCCAGCATCGTCTCCAGCAGCCACGCGCCGGCCTGGCCGAGCGTGCGCCTGCGTGACCACACCACATCGACCGGTATATGGCGGGGCCAGCCGCGCGCGCGCACCTCGTGCAAGCGGTCGGCGGCAAAGTGGTCGACCAGCCAGCGCGGCAGCTCCGTCCAGCCGAAGCCCAGCACGGCCATTTCCAGCAGCATCAGATAGCTCGGCGCAGACCACCGGCGCAGGCTGCGCACGGGCGTGGTCTCCGCACGGGGCCCCACCGGATCGACAAAGGTGTTCAGGCGCAGTTCGCGCGTCTCGCGCAGCACCGTGTGCGGCACTTCCGCGTCGCCGTATTGCGCGAACGGATGCTGCCGCCCGACGAACAGGCCAATCTCCGACTGCTCGGCAATGGTGGCCGCGCCAATGTCGGGCGGATAAGTCGGTTGTGTTGCCACCAGCCCCAGTTGCGCACGGCCCTGCTGGATGATGTCGAGCACATCTTCGTACTCGGCGATCAGGCATTCGAGTTCCAGGTCGGGAAAGCGCTGTTCAAGCGCAGCGAGGGTCTGCTCGTAGCGGTCGGACTGGTATGTGTCGGACACCACCAGGGTGAGGCGCGCCTCCAGGCCGCCGGCCATCTGCGCGGCCATGCGGTCCATCTGCTCGCCGGCTTCAAGCACGCGGCGCACCTGCGTGAGCATGGCGTGGCCGGCTTCGGTCAGGGTCGGCTGACGTGTGCTGCGGTCGAACAGCGTCAGGCCCAGGTCGATCTCCAGGTTGCCGATCGCCTCGCTGATGGTCGATTGCCGTTTGCCCAGCTTGCGCGCCGCTGCCGAGAACGAACCGAGCGTGGCGGCTTCTGCAAAGGCCAGCAGCGCTTCAGGGGAGTGACGCATGGTTGGCTCCAGGTGGCGGTGTCCGCTCAATATATCGGAAAAACCGATACTATCGAACTGGATAAACTGGCTTCCGCCGATGAAAATCACGCCCATTCATCGGAGTCCTGTCATGCAAGTCCCAGCCAAAACCCCTGTTGAGCGCGTCTTCCACGCGCTGAGCTTCGAGCTTCTCGCCACCATCATTTGCGCGCCGCTGTTCAGCTGGCTGATGGGCGTGTCGCTTGCCCACATGGGTGCACTGACACTCATGTTTGCCGGCGTCGCGATGGTGTGGAACATGATCTTCAACGCGCTCTTCGAGCGTGTGGAGCATCGCTACAAGCTCTCGCGCACGCTGGCCGTGCGTGTGGTGCATGCCTGCCTGTTCGAGGGCGGCCTGGTCATCATGCTGGTGCCGCTGGGCGCGTGGTGGCTGAACGTGAGCCTGTGGGAAGCCTTCGTGATCGACATCGGCATCATGCTGTTCTTCCTGCCGTACACGTTCTTCTTCAACCTCGCCTACGACCACTTGCGGGCCCGCTGGATGGCGCGCCGCGCGCTGGCCTGAGATTCCGGCCTAGGGCAAACGACGCAGCGCGCTGGATGGCGCGCTTTCTATAATGAAATCCCTTTTTGCAATGGGTCCTTCGGGGCGCACCGGCCGTAGGCTGCTGCGCCCGTATTCCATCCATGCCGCGTTTTGCCGCCATGCCATCCCATGCCTCGGCAACCGTGCTGCGCCGGTGTTACGAGTCGGCGTGCGCGGGTGATGCCGTGGGCATCATGAACGTGCTGCGCGATGTCTGCAGCGCGGATCATGCTGCGGCCATGGTCCGCTGGCGGGTGGATGGCCGCTTGCACTGGGCGGCCTCGCACGGTGCGCATACAGCGGATTTGCTATTACAGGCGGCACGTTGCGACGGGGTGGATGCCTGGCCGCTGGCCGATGCGGAAGTGCGCGGTGCGGTGTGGCTGGACTATCGCGTGCACGGCGTACCGCTGTCGCCCAAGCGTTCTGCGCCGCGGGATCTGCTGCCGCATCTTGCGCAAGCGCTGCCGCTTTGCTGGCAACGCATTGCGGCCCGCGCCGGCATTGCGCCTGCGCAATCCCCCAGCCTGTGGCTGACCGGCGCGTTTCACCTCACACCGCGTGAAGTCGACGTGGCCGATCTCCTTGCGCGCGGAGCAGATCCGGCTTGCATTGCGCGCACGCTGGGTATTTCACTCGACACAGTGCGCACGCACCTCAAGCACGTCTATCGCAAGACCAACACGCACAGCCAGTGCGATGTGGTGCGGCTGATGCTGGCGTCCTCTGTGCGTCGCTAGGCAGACGTTTGCGCGGTGGCGCAACACACATCCGCGTCGGCAGCAACGCATCAGGAATGGACTGCTGCACCTGCATCACGCGGTCGCCATCGGCGGCCGTTCGGCGGAGGGGGTGCCGTCCTTGAAGAGGGTTTGCAGTTGCGTGCGCAGCTCGGGCGAGTCGGTGTGCTTGTGCACGGACACAGCGTGCTGCACGGCTGCCTCCAGCAACTCGGCATCGCTGTCGGCGCTGATGGCGACCGAGCAGTTGTTCTCGCTGGGGAAGGCGCGGCAATCGATGTAGCGGCGGCCCATGGCGATACTCCTGAAATGACGAGGGCGCGCGCAGTGTGATGCCGGTCGCGCGTACTCTCGTTATAGGTCTGCCGGGAAGCCGTCGTCGTCCCCCGTATGGGGTAAGGCGGTGACGCAGTTATCGCGATGCTGACATCGTTGGGGTGGTGTTGGTGCCGCGGATGAACGCGAGGATCGCATCGCCCACACTTTGGTCCGGCGTGTTGAGCGAGAAGATCGTCGACAGGTGGTTGTGCCCCGCCAGGCGCACGAACGACGCACAGCGGTCCAGCCGGCAGCGCGCTTGCTGTAGCTGCAGGGCCTGGCGTTCGAATGGCTGTGGTTCCAACGCGCTGACCGCAATCAGCATTGGCAGACCGGTTTGCACGAGCCCTGGGAATGCGGAGCGCTCGGTATAGCGGTTCGGGTCGTCACCAAAGTACGCCTTGAGCGGTGCGCTCGGTTCCGAGGTGGTCGGGTCGAAGATGTTGGCCGACAGAAAGATTGCGCCTGCCAGCCCCACACCCGATGACCCATGGAACTGCGCTTGCCCCACATAAGAGGCCGCCAGCGACCCGCCTGCCGAGTGCCCGAGCAGATAGACCCGCTGCGGGTCACCACCTTGCGCGGCGATGTTCTCCTGCACCCAGCGCACGGCCAGGCCGACATCTTCGGTGCCGGCGGGCCACGGATTCTGCGGGGCCAGTCGATGGTTGATGTTCACGCCCACCATGCCGTGCTGCGTGGCCCACAGCATCACGTTGTCGTAGAAGGGGCTGCCGGCTGCGTGCTTGTCGCCGCCGACGAAGCCGCCGCCATGCACGAAGATCAGCACAGGGCGCGGCGTAGTGGAGGGGCCTTCCGGTGTGAAGACGTCGAGCTTCTGTGCGGCGTTCTTGCCATAGCTCACGTCGCGCGTGACGCGTGCGCCGGCGTACGACTGGTTCTTCAGCGTGGGTGCATACAGCGCGGTGACGGTGGGCAGGTCGATGGAGCGACCCATCGCCTTGAGCTTGTCGGCAATCGTGGGCGGTACCTGGGCGGTGGCGTGCAGTGCAACGAGTGCAAGGGTGCCGGCGAGGGCGCTGCAAAGGCGCATCATGCTGTCCAAAACGAGAGAAGGATGCGTGATCCTACTTGCTTTGGCGGTCTTCCGGTGAGCGGGCAGGCGACTCAGTGCACTTCCTTCAAGCCGTTCCTTTTCAGCACCATGTTGACCGTGCTGCCCATCTGCATGGAGTAGGCGAACATGCCTCTCATCAGCATTTGCTGATTCGCGGGGGAGTTCATGGCGGTCTGGTATTTCTGGTAGACCGGATCGTTCATGACTTTGACGAGGTGCGTCAACTCCGAAACCGTCATTGCTTGTGTTGCACCCCGAATCGATGTGTCCATCGGGCCGCCGGGCTCTAGGGTCAGTGCAGTCACTTCATCGGCAACCTGCTTTCGAATGTCGCGCCAGTTGATGTCGGGTTCCAGGTTGGCGTGCTGGGCAGCGCGGATCATGGAGTCGAGCAGGGGCGAGTCGTCTGCCATGTGGTAGCTGTGCACGACAGACTTGATAACCTCGTTCGTCAATTGCTCGCGCGCCGGATCATCCGCATGGCTTGGCGTGCTATGCCACACCAGGATGCTGGCGCATGCCGATAGCAGCAGCGCTTTGCACAACGCAGGGCGCGCGATGATCTGCTGCCCACCAAGAGCCGTCTTGTGTGTGGATGGCATGTGGTCCCCCCCGGTCGGGTGCCCCCGGCTGGACTTGTTGACGGGAGTCTCGGGTGTTCTATGCCAAGGCGGAGCAGTCTGCCATACGCCGTTCGGCCGAGGTGATGGTTTCAGGCTTCAGCCACCTTGGCTCCACGCTCCTTCAACAGCTCGCGCAGCACCGAGCGGTGGCAATGCGCTTCGTCCTCGCAATAGCAGCCGACGGAGAGATTGGTCTGGTGTGACAGCGCGGCCAGCATGTCGAGCAGGCGCGCGGCATCGCCGTCTCGCATTTCCGTGCGGAAGTGGCGCACGAAGGTCTGCCAGCCTTTCTCGTCATGCGCCGCCTGTGCAGCCTGGGCCTGCTTGACGAGTTCCGGCGTGGGCGAGAGCAGCGGCATCCAGACATCGTAGAAGTCGCGGCTGGCGAATTCTTCCTTGGGCACGCCGCGCGGCGGGCGTCGCACGGTGCCGATACGCAGGCCTTCATCGGGGGAGCGCGGCTCACCAAGGCGGACGATACGTAGGGTCATGGGATGTCTCCGTTTGGGATGCCGCGCTTTGTTGTTGATGCCTGCTTATGAACCCTGCCGGTTCTGCACCGTCGGGAAGAACAGGTCCTTCCACGCGGCCGGCTTGTTCTTGATGGTGCCCACGCGCTGCATGAACTCAGCATAGTGCGCGACACCCACCGGGGCGGTCGTGAAGCGCGAGTCCGGGTCGTCGAGGATCTTCTTCACCTCGTCCGGCGAGCTCTTCACCTTCGATTGCGCGATGTAGATCTGCGCCGCCTTCGTCTTGTCTTTGGCGATGAGCGCGTTGGCTTCATCCAGCGCCGCCACGAATGCCGCCGACAGCTTTGGGTTGGCGTCGTAGAACTTCTTGCTGGTGTAGGTCATGTCCAGCGTGATGTTGCCGAGCACGTCGACCGTGTTGAACACGCGGTGCAGGCCCGGTGCGGCGGCCTCGGTGTACGAGAACGGCGGCGAGGCCATGTGGCTGTTGATCTGGCTGCCGCCGGCCAGCATGACTGCGGTGGCATCCGGGTGCGGCAGCGGTACGGTGATCGGGTCGAGCTTGTTGAACTGCTTGTCGCCGAAGGTTTTGGCGGCCGCCATTTGCAGCACCACGGCCGGCAGCGAGGTCTTGATGCCTGGCACGGCGATGCGGTCTTTGTCGGAGAAGTCCGCCAGCGTCTTTACGTTCGGGTTGCGCGTCATCAGGTACATCGATGATGAGCTGAGCGACGACAGGCCGCGGACTTCCATGGCGCTGCCGCGGGTTTTGTCCCATAGCGTGAGGAAGCCTGGGACGCCGAGTGAGGCGATGTCCAATGCGCCGGAGAGCATGGCGTCGTTGATGACGTTGCCGCCGTCCAGGATGCGGTAGCTGGCCTTTACGTCGCCCAGGCCGGCGGCCTTGGCTTGCTTCTCTAGCAGGTGCTCGCTGGCCATCACCATGATGGGCAGGTAGAGGATGCCGTAGCCGTGGGAGATGCGGACTTCTTTGGCTTCTGCATGGGCAGCGGTGATGGCGCCGCCGAAGAGCGATGTTGCCAGTGTGGCGGCCATGGTCAGGCGTAGGACGTTGCGGCGGGTTTGCTGCATGGGGTGTCTCCTTGTTGTTTGTTGGGGGTGCATTCGTGGTTTCGTCCCCTGCCGGGGCCGACTCACTTTCTCTGTCTTGCCAGAGAAAGTAAGCAAAGAGAGGCGCGCCCAAGATGGCGACCCATCCCTTGAATTTCTGTCGCAGGGAGGGAAGGGAGGCAAACTCGCTTCGCTCAAACAGCCTCCCTTCTTTTTCCTCCCTGCAACAGAAATTCAAGGCGCCATCAAGGGCAGGAACGTCAAAGGCCAAACCGTCGGGGCGCCTTTGTGGGCGCCAATGCTTAGTTCTGCATGCCCCAGCGCTTCACGGTGCGCGCTTCCAGCGTGCGGAACACTAGGTTCTCCACCAGCAGGCCGATGATGATGACGGTCAGCAGGCCGGCAAACACTTCTGGAATTTGCAGCTGGTTCTTGTTCTCGTAGATGTACCAGCCGAGGCCGCCTTGGCCGGAGCTGACGCCAAACACCAGTTCCGATGCAATCAGCGTGCGCCATGCAAACGCCCAGCCGAT
This sequence comes from Ralstonia sp. RRA, assembly GCF_037023145.1. Taxonomy (NCBI): domain Bacteria; kingdom Pseudomonadati; phylum Pseudomonadota; class Betaproteobacteria; order Burkholderiales; family Burkholderiaceae; genus Ralstonia; species Ralstonia sp. RRA. The sequence goes on from NZ_CP146092.1 coordinate 857,655, forward strand.
CTTCAGGCCGGTGAGGATGGAGGGGAACGCGGCCGGGATCAGGATCTTGGTCAGGTACCCCATGCCCGACAGGCCGTAGTTGCGGCCCACCATGCGCAGTGTGTTCGACACCGACAGGAAGCCTGCATGCGTGTTGAGCGACACGGCCCACACCACCGAGTGCACGATCACGAAGATCAGGCTGCCGTTGCCCAGGCCAAACCACACCAGCGCGATCGGCAGCAGGGCAATGGCCGGTAGCGGGTTGAACATGGCGGTGAGCGTTTCCAGGAAGTCCTGGCCGAGGCGGTTGCTGATGCCGAGCACCACCAGTGCACACGATAGCGCCAGGCCCAGTGCATAGCCGGCGAGCAGGGTCTCCATGGACGTGCCGATGCGCGCAAACAGCGTGCCGCTGGCCAGGCCCGCCCATAGGGCCTGTGCTGTGTCGGAGAAGGTCGGCAGCAGCAGCGGATTGTCGAGCCAGCGTGCGCCGCCTTCCCACACGAGTGCCAGCACAATCAGGATCACCAGCTTGCGCAGCCATGCCTGTTCATACAAACGCTCGGCAATCGACAGCGGTTTTTCGACTACGCCGATACGCTCGAACGCCACAGGCGTGCGGTACACCGGCTCGCGATCGCTCACGTTGGCGGTGGGCATGGAAAGGGTCTCAGTCTGCATGGGTTTCCTCCACCGCGCGGTCGAACAGCATGTTGTGGATTTCGGCTTCGAGGGCCTTGAAGCGCTCGGGGTCATCGTCGCCGCGTGCGAGGCTCGGCAGTTCTGCGCGGACCTGGCCCGGATGCGGCGAGAGGATCAGGATGCGGCTGCCGCAGCGGATCGCTTCCGGAATCGAGTGCGTGACGAACAGCACAGTGAATCGCGTTTCGTCCCACAGTTGCAGCAGCTCGTCCTGCATCTTGCGGCGCGTGAGCGCGTCGAGCGCGGCAAACGGTTCGTCCATCAGCAGCACGTCGGGCTCCATTGCCATGCCGCGGGCAATCGCTACACGTTGCTTCATTCCGCCCGACAGCATGTGCGGATGGTGGTCCGCAAACTTGGTGAGGTTCACCTTGTTGATGTAGTGCAGCGCGCGTTCTTCGGCTTCGCGCGCGCCGAGCTTGCCGGTGGAGAGCAGCGGGAACAGGACGTTCTCCTTCACCGTCTTCCACGGCAGGAGTTGGTCGAACTCCTGGAACACCATCATGCGATCTGGCCCTGGCTTGGTCACGGGCTGGCCCTTCAGGCGGATCTCGCCTTCGGTGGGCGTGAGGTAGCCGCCGATGGCCTTGAGCAACGTCGATTTGCCGCAGCCCGATGGGCCGAGCAGGATATAGCGCTCGCCGGGGTAGACCTGGAAGTCGACACGATAGGTGGCTGTGACCAGATGCTGGCGTGTCTTGTACTGCAGCGTGACGCCGCGTACGTCCAGCAACGGCGGAGGGTTCGCCTGCATGGGGGTTGTCTCCTGTTTGTGTTTTGTAGATATGGGGTGTGGTGTTTGCGGCGCTATCGAATATCGACGTGGTACCGGAAGTGCGCCGCTGCGCCGCGCGAGCGCCGCCACTCCAGCGGCGTGCGGTCGTACCCGCGTGCCACACGTTCGATCACCATCACCGGGTCACCGGCCTGGATGCGCAGCAGGCGCGCATAGGTGGCGTTGACGGCCTCGGCGGTGAGGGTTTCTTCGGCGCTGGCGATGATCTGGCCGCAGTGCGATTCGTACAGCGGATAGAGCAGGTCGCCAAAGGCGCCCAGGTCCAGCGTGGCGAGATCGGCAAAGCGGTCGTGCGGCAGCCAGATTTCTTCGGCCAATAGCGGCGCGCTGTCGAGCAAACGCAGACGCGTGAGGCGGATGACCGGCGCGCCGGTTTCGATCTGCAGGCCAGCGGCGGGCGCAGAGGGCGCGTCGAGCACGTCTCGCTTGAGGATGCGGCTCTCGGGGATGCGCCGCTCGCCGGTCTCGCTCTGGAAGCGGAAGAAGCGGAAGAGGGAACTGGCAAAGCTGGCGCGCCGCACAAAGGTGCCGCGCCCCTGGAAACGCTCCAGCAGCCCTTCGGCTACCAGCACGTCCACCGCCTTGCGCACGGTGCCTACGGCCACGTTGTACGTTTTGGCGAGTTCCGCTTCGGTGGGAATGGCATCGCCAGGGCGCCAGTGCTGTTGGGCGATCTGCGCGGCCAGGTCATCGCGCAGTTGCTGGTAGCGGGGCAGACGGAGATCGGCGGGCATGGTCTGGTGAATGGGTCAACTATTCATCTATATGACTCCGCATTGTAGGGAGCTTGGCAGTTGCGGGCATTACAGGAAAACCCGCAACCCATGATGAGAACCGTTGACTTCATTTCCAGGCCGAGGGCCTGGCTGTGTTATTGCCCGAGCGCTTTCGACAGCGTGGTGGCTTCGGCCACCAGCCATTCGGTGAAGGTAGACACGCGGTCTTCTGTCATGCGCACGCCGGGGCCGAAGATGCAGAGCGAACCCGCGACGCGATCCGCGCCATTGAAGAACGGCGCCGCCAGTGCCACCGCACCTTCGATCAGCTCATTGCGGCTGACCGCATAGCCGCGCTCACGAATGGCGGCCAGCTCGGTCGGGTCGACGTGGACATCGAGCGCCTCCATCGCAGCGCTGTCCATGTGCGCGAGGATCGCGCGTCCGCTGGCGCCCATGGCCAGCTTTTCCCGATAGCCCAGACCACGGCGGAAGCTCAGGGGCTGCACGCTTTCGATCTCGGCCACGCACACGCGGTACGCACCTTCCGGCACGAACAGCGCCACCGTTTCTCCGGTGGCTTCCCACAGGCGGCGCAATGGCGCCTGTGCGATATCGGCAATGCGATGGCTTGAGGCCCAGACATAGGCCAACCGCGCGACCGAACTCCCCAGCCGGAACCGCTGGGGCTCCCCGGACGACACCAGAAAGCCGTTGTGCTCGAGCGCGTTGAGCAGGCGGTACAGCGTCGGCCGGCTCAGGTCGACGCGCTTGAGCAGTTCCGCCACCGTCAACGCTTCGTCGCCCGGGCGGAAGGCCAGAAGAATGTCCAGCGCACGGTCCACGGCGCGCACGCTGTCCTGGTTTTTTTCGGCTTCCATGTGATGTTTTCCCGTCATTTCTGCTTTTTTCATCTTCGCCATTGTATTCAAAGTCGGCCTTGACCTTTCTCAAGTTGTTCGTACAATGGACTGAAATCTCATCAGACGGACAAATCAAGGAGGATTTGGAGATGGACAAGCAGATGTCGGAAACATTGGTGCGCACGGGCCCCGGCACGGCGATGGGTGACCTGATGCGCCGGTACTGGGTACCGGCGCTGTTGGTGAGCGAGATTCCAGAGCCGGACTGCCCGCCGGTGCGCGTGCAACTGCTGGGCGAGAAGCTGCTGGCGTTTCGCGATACCGAGGGCAAGGCGGCGCTGATCGACGAGTTCTGCTCGCACCGTGGCGTGTCGCTGTATTTCGGCCGCAATGAAGAGAACGGCATCCGCTGCGCGTATCACGGCCTGAAGTTCGACCGCGACGGCAAGTGCGTGGACGTGCCCTCCGCGCCGGAGGCCTGCAAGCACATGGGTATCAAGGCATACCCGACGATCGAGCGCGCTGGCATCGTCTGGGCCTACCTGGGTCCGAAGGACAAGCAGCCTGCGCCGCCCGATGTGGAGTGGTGCAACCTGCCTGAGAGCCACGTGTACGTCTCCAAGCGGCTGCAGGAGAGCAACTACCTGCAGGCCATGGAGGGCGGCATCGACACCAGCCACGTGTCGTACGTGCACCGCTACGAGGTCGACGATGACCCGATGCACCAGGGCACCAAGGCGCTCGACTACATCAAGGCCGACGGCAACGTGATCTTCGAGATCGAGAAGACGCCCGTGGGCCTCACGCTGTTCGGCCGCCGCAACGGCGAGGCGGACAGCTACTACTACCGCATCACACAGTGGCTGTTCCCCTGGTACACGCTGATCCCTCCGTTTGGCGAGCATGCGCTGGGCGGCCATGTGTGGGTACCGATTGACGACCACAACTGCTGGGCCTGGAGCATCAACTTCCGCCCCGACCGCCCGCTCACCGAGCAGGAACTCGCCGATATGAAGGCCGGTAAGGGCATCCACAACGAATACGAAGAAGGCACCTGGCGCACCAAGGCCAACAAGGACAACGACTACCTGATCGACCGTCAGGCGCAGAAGGACAAACGCGCCTACAGCGGGGTGTTCGGCTTCGCGGTGCAGGACTCGTCGCTGCAGGAAAGCATGGGCCCGATTCAGAACCACGAAGCGGAGAAGCTGCTGCCCACCGACCGCGCGATCGTGATGTGCCGCCGCATGCTGTATGAAGCCGCCACGAACATGCAGAGCGATGTGGAGCCGCCCGCGCTCGACGCCAGCGCCCAGCGCGTGCGCGCTGCCGGCGTGCTGCTGCCCAAGGACCAGAAGCCGCAAGAGTGGGCACGCGTGCACCTGGATGACGGCAAAGACCAGCCGGTCTATTCGGTGTAAGGCGGTGACGATGGAACAACGACAACGGCTCCAGGGCAAACGCGCCCTGATCACGGGCGGCGGAGGCGGCATCGGGGCTGCCACGGCGCGCCTGTTCTGCGCCGCGGGCGCGTCGGTCATGCTGGTTGACGCGAGCGCCGAAGCGCTGGAACGCACCGCTGCGGACATTGCTGCGCAGATTCCCGATGCTCAGGTGCAAACGCTGGCGGCCAACGTGAGCGACCCGGAACAGGCTGAGCGCGCCGTGCGGCTGGTGGCGGACAGGTTTGACGGCATGGACGTGCTGGTGAACAACGCGGCCATGCGCAACTACTCGGCACTGGCGGACGTCACGCCGGAAGAGTGGCACGCCATGATTGATGTGAACCTCGTCGGCACCTCGAATTACTGCAAGGCGGCGCTGCCGCTGCTGCGGGCTTCCAAGCAGGGCAGCATCGTCAACGTCTCGTCGTGCTACGCCGTGACGGGCCGCAAGGGCATGGGCCTGTATGACGCCACCAAGGCCGGCATGCTGGCCATGACGCGCACGCTCGCCTTTGAGGAGGCGGCGCATGGGGTGCGGGCCAACGCAATCTGTCCTGGTTCAACGCTGACCGATTTCCATATCGGCCGCGCGCAGGCTGCCGGCAAGAGCGTCGACGTGCTCAAGACGCAGCGCCAGGACACCTCGCTGCTGGGGCGCTGGGCATCGCCTGACGAAGTCGCCTGGCCGATCCTGTGGCTGGCCAGCGACGAGGCTTCGTTTATCACCGGCACCACGCTGATGGTCGACGGTGGCTTGCACGTGATGTAGGAGGACGCGATGAACGCATCCCAACTCACCGTGCGTGTCGTGCGCAAGCAGGTGGAAGCGGAAGGCATCTGCAGCTTTGAACTGGCTGATCCGAGTGGTGCGCTGCTGCCGGTGTTCTCCGCCGGATCGCATATCGATGTGCACATTCCGGGCGGTTTGACGCGGCAGTACTCGCTGTGCAACCACCCGGACGAACGGCATCGGTATGTGATTGCCGTGTTGAACGACGCTCAGTCGCGCGGCGGCTCGCGCGCCATGCACGAGGCCGTGGAAGAGGGCAGCACGCTGCAGATCAGCGCGCCGCGCAACCACTTTCCGATCCAGCCGGACGTGCCGCGGCACCTGCTGCTGGCCGGCGGCATTGGCATTACGCCGATGCTGTGCATGGCGCAATACCTGGCGAGCGAGGGGCACGCGTTTGCCATGCACTACTGCGCCCGCTCGCGGGAACGCGCTGCCTTTATCGAGCAGCTTCGCGGCGCGTCCTATGCTGATCGGGTGGCACTCCATTTTGACGATGAGGACGCGGCGCAAAAGCTCGACATCCAGGCCCTGCTGGCGGAGGCCGGCGCAGATGTGCACTTGTATGTATGTGGCCCCAAGGGCTTCATGGATGCTGTGCTGGAGACAGCACGCCGGCTGGGCTGGTCAGAGGATCGCTTGCACTACGAATTCTTTGCCGCCAGCGTCGAGGCCACCGGCGATGCGTTTGAAGTGAAGCTCGCCAGCTCAGGCAAGACCGTTGCCGTGCCAGCGGAGCAGACCGTGGCGGAAGCACTTGCCGCGGCTGGCATTGAGGTGCCGGTCTCCTGCGGACAAGGCATCTGCGGGACGTGCCTGGTGCGCGTGCTCGAAGGGGAGCCCGATCACCGTGATCTGTACCTCTCCCCAGAAGAGCAGGCCAGGAACGACCAGTTCACGCCGTGCTGCTCGCGCGCCAGATCGCGCACGCTGGTCCTCGACCTTTGAAGAGCGGACATCGAGCCGCCAACCAACAAACGACGCCCCGGACCGCCGGTACCGGGACACCACTGACACACGCGGAGCGCCCCACACAAACGCCCGCGATGGAGGAGACCATGAAAACAAGCCTCTCGATGACGGAGGAGGCGGTGCAGGCGACGCAGGCGGCGCCGCCCGCACAGGCAGAAACATCACGTTACCGCTGGGTGGTACTGGCGGTTGTCTGGGCCGCATTCCTGCTGAGCTACGTGGATCGCGTGGCGTGGAGCAGCGTTGCCGCGCCGGTCGGTCACTCGCTCGGGCTGGCCGTATCGATGCTGGGCGCGTTCGTCACGGCGTTCTACATCGGCTACGTGCTGGCCAATATCGCGGGCGGCATCCTGACCGATGTGCTCGGCGGTCGCACCACGCTCACCGTGGCGCTGGTGCCGCTGGGCGTGCTCACGTTCTGCTTTGGCTTTGCGCATACCTTGTGGTCGGGCATTGCCATCCAGTTTGCGATGGGCTTGGCGGCGGGGGCGGACTATTCCGCCGGCATGAAGATCATCGCGGCATGGTTCCGAAAGGACCGCGGCCGCGCCATGGGGCTTTACACCACCGCCACGTCGCTGGCCGTGGTGCTGACTAACGCCACGGTGCCCACGATCTCGCAGTGGTATGGCTGGCAGAACGCCTTCCGCCTGCTGGGGGGGATCACGCTGGCGTGCGCAGTCGTTGCCTGGTTTGTCCTGCGCGATGCGCCCGAAGGCGAGCCGCCGCTCGCGCGCATCAAGGGTGCGGACATCCTCGCGCTGCTCAAGAACCGCAACCTCATCCTGCTGGCCATTGCCGGTTGCGGCGGCTTGTGGGCCACCGTGGGTTTCGGCGCGTGGGGTAATGCACTGATGACCAAGCAGTACGGGATCTCTCCGGTGACGGCCGGGTCGATTGCCGCCACCTTTGGCATCGGGGCCGTCTGCGCCAAGCCGTTGCTAGGCTGGCTCTCCGACCTGCATGGCCATGCACGCAAGCGGATCTCGATCCTGTGCCTGGCCGCCTTTGCCGTCATGCTGATGGTCTTCGGGCAGAGCTCCACGGTGACCCAGTTCTACCTGATCGCGCCGCTGCTGGGTGCCGTGGGGTTCGGCTATACGCCCGTGCTCATGGCGCAGGTGAGCGACGCATGCGGGCGCAATTCCGCCGGTGCTGGTGCGGGGCTGACCAATGCGATCTGGCAGTCGGGCAGCGCCATGTCACCGCTCGCGGTGGGCTACCTCTACGGACAGACGCATTCCTTCGCGGTGGCGCTACTGACGCTGGCCGTCGGGCCGGTGGTGGCTGTGGCGGCGCTCATGCTGCTGCCGTCGGGCCGATCGCAAAAGTAGGGTGCTCCCGCTATGCCAAGGTCTGCTGCCGCGCTGGCCCGTCAGACCGTCATGCCGCCATCCACGACGATGCACTCGCCGTTGGTGTAGCTCGCTGCATCGGACACCAGATAGAGCACCGTGCCGGCCATCTCGCGCGGCTCTGCGTGGCGGCGCAGCGGGATCTGGCTGATCCAGCGGTCGTACGTCGCCTTGTCTTCAAACAACGCACCGGCAAACTTCGTTTTGGTCAGGCCCGGCAGCAAGGCATTGACGCGAATGCCGAACGGCCCGCATTCCATGGCGAACGCGCGCGTCATGTGGGCAACCGCTGCCTTGGTGATGGAGTAGATGCCTTGCTTGTCGCCCGGGTGCAGCGCATTGACCGAAGCGGTATTGACGATTGCACCACCGCCTTGCGCCTTCATCATCTTGCCGGCTTCGACCGACATGAAGAAGTAGCCGCGGATGTTCACTTCCACCGTCTTCTCATACGCGCCGAGATCGGTGTCGAGGATGTGCCCGAAATGCGGATTGGCGGCCGCGTTGTTGATGAGGATGTCGAGCCGGCCATGCGTGCGGCGGATGGTGTCGAACGTGGCGGTGATGTCTTCCATGCGGCCGACGTGGCAGGCGAGTGCTTCGGCCTTGCCGCCGGCTGCGCGAATGCGCTCTGCCACGGTTTCGCAATCGGCCAGCTTGCGGCTGGACACGATGACGTGCGCACCCTGCTGGGCGAGCAGTTTGGCGATCTCCTCGCCAATGCCGCGGCTGGCGCCGGTCACCAGGGCGATCTTGCCGGTCAGGTCGAACAGGTTGGTGCTCATGTTGTGCTCCTCCAATGGTTGGAATGTCGTTGACCGCGGTGGTGGCCTCGTCGGGCCACCTGACTCGCGGACGTATCAGTGTTGGGTGTCGATCAGGCGTACCGCGGCTTCAGCCAGTGGGCCGGTCATGTCACCGGCCTTGCTGGCCTGCGCGCTCGACGCGTTGCCGTTGAGCGCGCGCCGTTTGACCCCCTGCGCAATGGACGCGAGGCGGAAGAAGCTGAACGCCAGATAGAAGTGCCAGTTCTCGATGGGCGGCAGGCCGCGCAGCTCGCAATAGCGCGCGACCATCTCCGCTTCTTGCGGAATCCCCAAGGCATCGCGGTCCTGTCCGGCAAGGCCTGGGATGTGCGAGCTCGACGAAGGCAACCGCAGGCACATGCAGAAGTACGCCAGGTCCGCCAGCGGATTGCCGAGGGTCGACAGCTCCCAGTCGAGCACGGCCTTCACACGGGTGCTGTCCGGCTCGAACATCATGTTGTCGAGGCGGAAGTCGCCGTGCACGAGGGCCGGTTTGCCGTCATCTGCCGGGCAGGCCGAAGGCAGCCACTCGATGAGCCGCTCCATCGCATCAATCCGCTCGGTTTCCGCCAGGCGGTACTGCTTGGTCCAGATGCCGATCTGGCGCTCGAAGTAGTTGCCAGGTTTGCCGTAGTCGGCCAGCCCCACCGCCTCCACGTCAATGTCGTGCAGTGCGGCCATCGTGTGCAGCATGGCGTCGTAGGCGGCGGTCCGGTCCGTTTGCGATAGCTCAGGCAGCGCGGGGTTCCAGAAGATGCGCCCGTCTTCGAAGCTCATCACATAGAACAGGCTGCCGATCACGGCGCGGTCTTCGCACAGGTGATATGGGCGCGCCACCGGCACCGCCGTGCCCGACAGCGCGGTCAGGATGCGGAATTCGCGATCGACTGCGTGGGCGGATTTCAGCAGCTCGCCAGGTGGCTGCCGACGCAACACATAGCGGGCTGTTGGCGTGCGCAGGAGGAAGGTCGGATTCGATTGGCCGCCGGAAAACTTCTCCGCAGTGACAGGGCCTTCAAAGCCGGGAACATGGTCTTGCAGATACCGCGCCAGTGCGGCGATATCGAGTTGTTGCGGGTCGTTCGTCATGGTGAAACGCGTGGAGCGCTTATCCGTAGGTCTGGAAATCGTGCCGCTCGGCATGGTCCAGGTGCGGGATGCCGTTGAAGGTGGCAAGCTGGAATGCGTCGGCGTTGAAGAAGTACTGCGAGATGCTGCAGTTGCGTACCTGCAGGTTCAGCGCGATGGCGCTGGGTGCCGGTGCCGCCAGTACCTGCTGTGCGGTGACGGCAATCGGGCCACCGGAGCTGACTGCCAGCACACGTTGCCCGCCACCGCGTTGGATGGCGGCGCGTGCATCGGCCACACGCTGCTGGAACTGGGCCCAGGTCTCGGGAACGGGCCCGCGAATCTTGTCTTCGGCCCACAGTTGCAACACGTGCTTGAGCGCGCGGTAATGATCGCGCATCGACCCCGTGGCCATGCGCGTCAACTCGGGGTGGTCGTCGCCAAGCGCGGCGAACAGTCCCTGGAAGTCGTATTCGTTCAGGCCGGCGTGCTGTTCGCACTGGGCGTCCGGGCGGCCCATGCCGCGCAGGATGGCTTCGACGGTCTGCTCGTGCCGCCGCAGCGTGCCGCAGATCACCCGATCAAAGGAGAGGTTCCGCTGCGCGAAGTACTCGCCCAGCCAGACGCTTTGCTGCACGCCGCGTTCGGAGAGCTGGTCGTAGTTCGCCGCGCCAAACGATGCCTGTCCATGCCGTACGAGATAAAGCTCCGCCATCGTCTGCTCGCTAAGTTGGGGGAGCCAGCTTAGCGGCAGGACATCTATTTTTGAAATTTATTGTTTTGATGGCTGGTCATTCTTCCCATGAATGACTTGCGGCCTCGCTGGGGCCGCGCTTTGGTGGCTGCATTGAACCACCAAGGGTGTTTCAGGCGCTCTGCGCTTCACGCAGCGTTGGGTAGTCCGTGTAGCCCTGCGCCGTGCCGCCAAAGAAGCCGTTGCGGTTCGCTTCGTTCATCGGCGCATCGGTTTGCAGGCGGGTCACGAAGTCCGGGTTTGCCGGCACCATCTGGCTGTACGCTTCCAGGTCTGCCACGCTGGATGCGACATCGCTGTCGATCCGGTCACGGCAGGCTGGCAGAACCGGGGGCGCTTACGCCAGCATGGCCGCCAACGCCGGCGGTAGACCACGGTTCGGTTTGTGTGGCTGGCGCGAAAAGCTGCCTTCGGCGGCACCCTTCGGGGCGAGTGCAACCAGGCTCTCACAATGGCGGATGGCGCTGGACACCCCATCGACGACCGGCACCGGAATGCGGTCCTTGAGCGTGCGGGCCAGCCCCGCGAGCGGCGCGCCGGCCACGATGATGACGTCGGCGCCATCCTCCCGCACGGCCTGCAGGCTCATTTCTTCCAGACGCGCGGCGTGGTCTTCCTGCACGCTGCCGATATCGCGCAGCGGCTGCTGCAACGAGCGCACGCTCGCCAGTCGCGACGACAGTCCATTGGCCGCCACGCACTCGCGGTACCACGCTTGAATGCGGTTCGAGATCGCGATGATGGAAAAGCGCTGGCCCAGCAGGCAGGCGCTGGCCAGCGCCGCCTCCGTCATGCCGACCACCGGCACATTGCACAGCTCCTTGATGCCGGCCAGGCCCGGATCACCGAACGCGGCCACAACCACGCCGTCGAACTGGCCCTGATGCTCAGCGACCACGCATGCCGTGGCGTAGCCGCCCACCAGCGCCTCGAAGCGCGTTTCGATATAGGCCACGCCAAACGGCGCCGTTGCCATGGTGAGCGTGGTGCCGGGGGACACGGAGCGCTGGGCCTCCGCGTGGATCAGATCCGTCACGCTCTCGGAGATGTTGGGATTGACGACCAGAATACGCATGATGAAACCCTAAAGATCAAACGAGAGACGGCGCGCCCGCCGGCAGGAACTGACCGCGCCCCGGTGCCGGTTCGAGGTACTTACCGTTTTCGACCAGTTGTTCGCCGCGCGAGAAGCAATGCACCGGCCAGCCGGTCACTTCAATGCCTTCGTACGGCGTGTAGTCCACCGCGTGATGCAGCGCATCGTTGGTGATGCGCACGCGGCGCTCCGGGTCCCACAGCGCGATGTCGGCATCGGCACCTACGGCAATCGTGCCTTTGCGCGGGTACAGGCCGTACAGGCGCGCCGGGCGATACGAGGTCAATTCCACAAACTGGTGCAGCGACAGCTTGCCGCGCGCAATGCCGTCGAACAGCAGCGGCAGGCGCGTTTCGATGCCGGGCACGCCGTTGGGGATGTGGTCGAACGGTTGCGCCTGCCCGCCGAGCTTCTTGCCTTCCGGATCGTCGTAATTGAACGGTGCGTGGTCGGACGAGAACACGCTGAACACGCCGCCGGCCAGCGCGCGCCACACGGCGGCCTGGTTTTCGGGATCGCGCGGCGGCGGGCTGCAGACGCACTTGGCGCCTTCGTAGCCGTCGTCGCCTGGCAGGCCCATGTCTTCTGCCGTCAGGTAGAGGTATTGCGGACAGGTCTCGGCCAGGATCTGCAGGCCGCGGCTCTGCGCCCAGCGGATCTGCTCGATGGCTTCCTTGCCCGACACGTGCACGATCAGGATCGGCACATCCACCAGCTCGGCAAACGTGATGGCGCGGTGCGTGGCTTCACGCTCCACCGCAGCGGGGCGCGACAGGCCGTGGAAGCGCGGCGAGATGCGGCCTTCGCCCACCAGCTTCTCTGTCAGCCACGAAATGCAGTCGGCGTTCTCGGCATGCACCATCACCAGCGCGTTGTTCTGCTTGGCGACATCCAGCACGTCCAGCATTTCGCGATCCGACAGCTTCAGGTCGTCGTAGGTCATGTAGACCTTGAACGAGGTGTAGCCCTTGCGGATCAGCTCCGGCAGTTCATGCTTCAGCACCTCGGGCGTCGGGTCGGCCACGATCAGATGGAAGCCGTAATCGGCCACCGCGCGGCCCTCGGCGCGGCGATGGTAGTCGTCCACCGCCGCCTTGAGCGAATGTCCCTTCTCCTGCGCGGCAAACGGGATGACCGTAGTGGTACCGCCGCACACGGCGGCGCGCGTGCCGGTGAAGAAGTCATCGGCCATGCGCATGCCGTCGGGCATGGGCTGGTCGAGGTGGCAATGGCCGTCGACACCGCCGGGCAACGCGAGCAGACCGGTGGCATCGATTTCACGTGCGCCGCGCGGCAAGCCATGGCCGAGCACGGCGATACGGCCGTCGCGTACGCCGATGTCGCATGTAAAGCGGTCGGAAGCGGTGACAACATCCGCGTTGCGGATCACCAGGTCGAGTTCGGTGGACATGCTGGGTGCTCCTTGATTCCCGTTCCGTTAAACCACTTCCGCAAACAGGCGGCCCCAGCCGCGCAGCTCGCGCGTGTCGACGCCAGCCAGCCGCAGCGATTTCCACACGACCGTCGAGATGGTGTCGTATACGGGGATGCCCGTCTCGGCCTCCAGCGCTTCCACCAGGTGTGCCGCGCGCAGGTTCGTGCAGAACGTGGTGATCGCTGCCGGCTTGTGCTGTGCCACTTCGCGCACCATGGCGCGGATCGTGTCTTCTTCCACGTCGGCAAAGCTGTGGTTGACGTGCAAGTCCAGGTGGCGCTCCGCCACGCAACGCATGCCACTGCGCGCGTAGTTCTGGACGATCAGTTGCTGCACGTCGTTGAGATACGGCGTGACGAGGGCAAAGTCCTGCGCGCCCGTCTTCTTCAGAATCTCGTTCAGTGCCAGCACCGACGTGGTGGCCGGGATGCCCGTGGCTTCCGTGATCTGACGGCACAGCGCTTCGTCTTTCTCAAAGCCGAGCCAGCCAGAGGACGTGCCGTTCCAGGCGATCACGTCTACATGCGCGTCGGCCAGCAGCCGGGCGGCGTTGAGGATCTTCTCCAGATCGAACTGCCCGAGCGCTTGATCGCGCAGCGAGATTTCGGTGACGGTGAAGCGCGAGAAATGCGCGCTGACATTGGGCAAGCCGCTCACCATGGCGCTGGTGATGGGTTCCAGCGCCGTATTGGACGACGGCGTGAGCATGCCGAGCTTGATGCGTTTGGTCATGGGAGTCTTCTTCGTGGTTGGCGCGGCCCTGACGCGCAGGACACTGCGCGCCGGACCGTGCTCGTTGTTTGGTGATTATTTTTCCGGCTTGTCGTTGAAGGCCATGGCGGTGCCCGGCTTGCCGTGGCTCGCGTGGGCCAGCGCCAATTCCTGTGCGAGCGCAGCCTTGCGTTCGGCATCAGGCTTGACGGTGTTGCCGGCCTTCAGTGCCGGCAGCACGTAGTCGTTGACCATCGAGCGATATAGGTTGAGGTACTTCGCATCGCGCAGGCCGCCTTCGGTCGACATGATGCTGTTCATCACGATCACCGCGTTCTCCTTCGGCAGCACCGTGATGAACTGGCCCTTGTAGCCCATGGCGCTGAACTCGCGCTCGCTCTTGACGATGTTGTTGACCCAGCAATAGAAACCGTAGTCAGGCGCCGGGCCGGACGGCGTGGTCATGCGCGCCACCCAGCTGGCCGGCACGATCTGCTGACCGTTCCAGCGGCCCTGGTTCAACATCAGCAGGCCGAGCCGCGCCATGTCGTTGGAGCGCAGGCGCAGGCCCCAACCTCCGGACACCGCACCCTTGCCGTCGGCGCCATCCCAGCGGTAATGCTGCATGCCGAGCGGGTTGAACAGGCGGGCCTCGGCATAGCGTTGCTCGGGCTGGCCGGTGATCTGCGAGATGGTCGCGCCCACCAGCACCGGATTGACGTCGATGTAGTCGAACTCGGTGCCGGGCTTGGCGCGCACGCTGGCAGAGGCTGCTACCTTCAGGCGATCAGGCACGCCGTAGTACAGCGTGTCGGTGCCTTCCACCAGCTTGTACGACAGGCCGCTGGACATCGACATCAGGTCTTGCAGGCGGATGTCTTTCTTGTCTGCCAGCGATGTTGCCAGGTCTGGCCGCGCGGCGGCCAGCAGCGCCGCAGGCTTGTCCTGCGCACTGAGCTTGCCGTCACCCACCAGCGTTCCCACCAGCAGCGCGCTGATGAACTTGGTGACGGAGTAAAGCTCATGGTTGTAGTCGCGCCCGAGTTCGTTGCCGTAGCGTTCGAAGATCAGCTTGCCGTCCTTGATGACGAGCAGGCTGCGTACGTCGAGCTGGTCGCGGCGGATCCATTGCGAGAGTTCGATTAGCTTGCGCGAATCGACACCGACCGCTTCCGGCTGCGCGGTCGGCAGTTCCTGTGAGGCATGCTGCTTGGCTGCTGGTGTGGCCGCCGGCGTGGCGGCGTGCAGCGGGGCCTGGCCGAACAGGCACAGTGCGGCGAGCGCGGCGGCGCTCAGCAGATAGCGTTGGCTTGCTTGCATGAGGTGTCTCCTCCACCGCTCCGCACCTTGCGGCGCGGGCGTGGAAAAATTTTTTGGGGGAATTGCAAGACTTCGCGAATCACGACGCTCAGATCGGCAGCTTCTTGCTGTAGTCGATCAGCAGCGTGGAGCAGACGAACAGCCCGGCACCGGCAGCGGCAAACAGCATCAGCGCCATGTCGTAGGAGCCCGTGGCTTGCACGATCACACCCACGATGATGGGCATGCCGATACCGGCCACGTTGCCGCCCAGGTTCATCGTGCCGCCCAGGAAACCAATACGCTTGCGCGTGCCCAGGATCGACGGAACACACCAGAACAGACCGCACCAGCGCAGGAAGAACAGCGTCACCGACAGCAGCACCACGACGACGACCGGGTCCTTGAAACGCGCGACGGTGTAGATAGCGATGGTGGCGACCACCGAGGCAATGCCGAACAGCGTGCGCAGCACCTTGGCCTGCGATGCGCCGGCAGCCTTCCACTTGTCGGCCAGCCAGCCGCCAAACATTTCTCCGACGAAGCCCGAGAAGAACATGGCGAACACAGCGCCGCCCATCTGCTTGATGTCCAGGCCGTGCACCTTCGAGAGGTAGGTCGGCATCCAGGTCAGCAGGCCGTAGAACAGTGCGTTGAAGCACATCCAGCCGAAGAACATGCCCCACACCGAGCGGTACTTGAAGAAGTCCAGCACATTGCCGCTCAGGTTGGCCGGCTCTGCGGCCATGTCGGCAGCGTGCGAGGCTTCGATGTAGGCGGCTTCGGCGTCATTGACGGAGGGGTGCTGGCGCGGGTGGTTGCGGACGTACCACCAGGCGAAGAAGCCCGCGATCATGGTGCCGATACCGGCCACCACGAACGAGGTGCGCCACGATTGGAACTCGGTGATCAGGCCCGCGATGATGAGCGCGCCCAGTGCCGCACCCAGCGGCGCGCCGCCGTCGAGCAGCGTGGCACCACGGCCGCGTTCGTTTTGCGTCATCCAGATGGCGTTGAGCTTGCCGCCGGCCGGATAGATCGGCGCTTCCGCAGCGCCCAGACCCAGACGCGTGAACATCAGCGACACCCAGCCGGTACAAATGGCTGCGACCGCCTGGAAGAAGCCCCAACCCAGCGTGGCGCCGGCAATCACGACGCGCGGTCCGAAGCGGTCGGCCAGCATGCCGCCGGGGATCTGCATGAAGGCATAAGTCCAGAAGAACGAGCTAAGCAGCAGGCCTTGCACCGCCGGACCGATGTCGAACTCCTTGGCGATCAGGGGCATCGCCACTGACAGCGATGCGCGGTCGATGTAGTTGATGGAGATGAGCATCAACATCATCAGAAAGATCTTCCAGCGCACGGAGCTCTTCGTCTCCGTTAGCGCCATGGCCGGGGCCTGGCTTGCGGTTTCCATTACGCGTGTCTCCTTGATCGCTCCTGAAGCCGTTTCGAGAAGCGCCCGACGGCCTGGCTGTCGTCACCAGTTTGCTTTGGGTACCGCTTCCCGAAACGACCTCAAAAGTCGGTTTGATTGAATTGTGTTGCGCAACGTGGCCGAGTATAGGATACGTAATCTGTAATTACAACACTTGTAAGTTATTGATTTATATATAATGAAATCGCACAATGTTGGTGTGTGATAGCCTTCTTGTGGTGCATGTTCCTCATTTCGGTGATGCCTGTGACTCAACCGTTGCTTCAATCCACGCGCTTGCGCACGCTCGGCATGTCGGCCGAAATCGCCACGCGTTTGCGTACCCTGATCGAAGAGGGCGAGCTGCCGCCCGGCGCCCGCATTGATGAGCGCGCTTTCTGCGAGATGTTCGATGTCTCCAAGACGCCGCTGCGCGAGGCGCTCAAGGTGCTGGTGGCCGAGGGGCTGGTGCTGCATCGGCAGTACATCGGCTATCGCGTTGCACCGCTCGACCTCGATGAACTGCGCGCCACCTTCGAGACCTTGCATGGGCTGGAAGCCACTGCCGGCGAGTTGGCGGCGTCGCGCTTGTCCGAGGTGGCCATGGCACGCCTTGAGCGCAAGCACCAGGCCATGCTCGATGCGCACGAGGCGGGGCGTCGCACCGAATACTTCCGCATCAACCAGGAAATCCACCAGCTCATCATCGACGGCGCGGCCAACCCTGTGTTGGCCAGCATCTACGCTGCGCTGATGAGCAAGGTCCACCGCGCACGCGGCGCCGCCAACGCCGACATGCTGCGCTGGCAGGAATCGCACGAAGAGCACGAGGCCATCATGGCCGCGCTGCGTGAGCCGGGCCGCCCGCGCTTGGCGCAGGTACTGCGCGAACACTCCGAGAACACGGCCAAGGAAGTGCTGAGCGTGGTCGCGCGCAGCTTGTCTGACCCGGCCCAAACCAAGAACGAAGCCAAAGGAAACCGATGAAACTTGTACGTGTGGGCCAACCGGGGGCGGAGCGCCCCGGACTGATCGATGCGCAAGGGCGTGTGCGCGACCTAAGCAGTGTGCTGAGTGACGTGGGGCCGCAGCAATTGTCCGATGCAGCCTTGGCGCAACTGGCGCAAGTCGATATGGCGGCGCTGCCCGTGGTACAGGACGCGCGCTTTGGCGTGCCATGGCGCGGCATCGGCAAGATCATCGCCATCGGCCTGAACTATGCCGACCATGCCGCTGAAGCCGGCATGCCGCCGCCTGCGGAACCGATTGTCTTTCTTAAGGCCAACAGCGCGTTGAACGGCCCAAACGATGCCGTCATGCTGCCGCGCGGTTCGGAGAAGACGGACTGGGAAGTCGAGTTGGGTGTGGTGATCGGCAAGACGGCGCGCGATGTTTCACGCGAAGAGGCGCTGTCGCACGTGGCGGGCTATTGCGTGGTCAATGACGTTTCCGAGCGCGAATTCCAGCTTGAGCTGGGCGGCACCTGGGACAAGGGCAAAGGCTGCGACACCTTCTGCCCGGTTGGCCCTTGGCTGGTCACGCGCGATGAGGTGCCCGACCCGCAGGCGCTTGGCCTGTGGCTCGAGGTCAACGGCGAGCGCATGCAGAAGGGCAACACGGCCACCATGGTGTTTGGGGTGGCGCACCTGGTGAGCTACGTCAGCCGCTTCATGACGCTGCACCCCGGCGACCTGATCTGCACCGGCACCCCCCCTGGCGTGGGCATGGGCTGTAAGCCGCCGCGCTTTCTCAAGGCCGGTGACACCATGCGCCTGGGTGTCGATGGCTTGGGCGAACAGATGCAGGCAGTGGTGGCCTACGCCAAAGGTTGACGAGC
The DNA here is from genome assembly GCF_037023145.1 of Ralstonia sp. RRA. Taxonomy (NCBI): domain Bacteria; kingdom Pseudomonadati; phylum Pseudomonadota; class Betaproteobacteria; order Burkholderiales; family Burkholderiaceae; genus Ralstonia; species Ralstonia sp. RRA. The sequence goes on from NZ_CP146092.1 coordinate 875,699, forward strand.
CGGTCGGCTACTGCACCCGCTGGCGCAGGCCGATTCCGTCGACCTGCGCGCGCTGGCGCGGTATCCGCTGATCCTCACCCATGCCGGCTCGCAAGACCTCGTGGCGCGCATGTTTGCACGGGCCAACGTGCAGCCGAAAGTCACGCATGAGCTGTCGCAGCTGCTGTCGATTCTCGAGTTCGTCGCGCGCGGGCAGGGCGTGTCGATCGTGGCATCGTTGGCGTTGCCCGAGCGGCATGAGGGCGTGGTGGTGCGCAAGATTACGCCGCGCACGTCACGCTGTGTCGGGCTGGTCTGCCTGAACCAGCGCCGGCTGTCGCCCGCGGCTGCCGCGCTGTGGCGGCAAGCGCAGGCCATCAAGCTGCGTCGATAGCGTTTGCACGTGCGTGCGATGCGCTATCCTCGCCCGATCAATTTCGCTCCTGACCATGTCTTTACGCGCACTGAGAACGCTCGTCGCCATTGCCCGTCACCGGACGTTTGCCCGCGCGGGTGAAGCCATCGGGCTGACGCAATCGGCCGTCAGCCTGCAGGTCAAATCGTTGGAGGAGGCGTTCAACGTGCGGCTGTTCGACCGCTCGCGCCGTGAGCCCTCGCTCACGGAAGCAGGGCGCATTGTGCTCGCGCAGGCCGAGCAGATCCTGGCCCTGTACGACCGTATTCCCGATGCGCTGAGCGATGAAAAATCGCTGATCGGCCGGTTGCGTATCGGTGCCATCCAGACCGCGTTGTCCGGGCCGCTGCCCAATGCCCTGCTGACCTTGCGGCGCGATCACCCAGGGTTGCGCGTGCATGTGGCGGCCGGCATGTCCGCCGAGCTTGCACAGCGCGTGGCCGATGGCGAGTTGGATGCGGCCATCACCTCGCAGCCCGTGCGGCCGCACCCTGCGGAGCTGGTCTGGTCAACGCTCTATGAAGACCGCTTCTGGTTGCTGGCCCCACCGCAGTACGCAAAGCACGACGCGCGTGCGCTGCTGACCGAACTGCCATTCATCCGGTTTGACGCGCAGGCATGGGCCGGCCGCATGATCGCTTCGGAGCTGCGCCGCCTGGGCGTGCGCGTGCGTGAAGAGATGGTGCTCGACAACAAGGACACCATCGTGCAGATGGTGGCGCGCGGCCTGGGCGCTGCCGTGGTGGCGCTGTCCGATGCCGTGTTGACGCAGCTGCCGCCCATCACACGCCTGCCGTTCGGCCAGCCGCAGACGCGCCGGGCCGTCGTTCTGCTTGAACATCAATCGCGCCCGGCAGAGCGCTTCACACAGGCATTGGCCGACGCGGTGGTCGAATCTGCCATGAGTATTTCTCGTTGATTGCACGATCAATCACAATGATTGCTGCTGTCACGGCGTGATAGCTTGGCGGTGTTCCTGTTCCTGATCGAGCATCGCCATGTTGTTCCGCATCTTTCCCCTGGTCTCTTCCGCGCCAAGCGCGCACTGCCACGCCGGAGTCTCGCGATGACCGCCGCGATCCTGCTGGCGCTGGCGCCGGTCGCCCTGCTGGTTGCACTCGGCTACGGGCTCAAGCACACCAGCTTCATTGCCGATACGTTCTGGCCGCAGGCAGAGCGGCTCTGCTACTACGTCCTGTTGCCTGCGCTGTTTACGCACGGGCTGGCCAGTGCACACCTGCAAGCTTTGCCGGTGCTGCCGCTGGCCGGCACGCTGATCGTGGCAACCGTGGTGGTGGCGTTGGCCCTGGTGCTGACCCGGCCCTGGATGCGTGTGGACGGCGCGGCCTTCACGTCGGTGTTTCAAGGTGGGGTGCGCTTCAACAACTATGTGGGCGTGTCGCTGGCCGCAGGGCTTTTTGGTGCCAAGGGCATTGCACTGGCGGCTGTGTGCAACGCGGCCATCGTGCCAACCGTCAATCTGCTGTGCGTGCTGGTGTTTGCGCGTTTCGGTTCGGTGCGGCTGAGCGGCAAGGCGCTTGCGCGCCAGATTGTGACGAACCCGCTGGTGGTGGCGTGCGTGTTGGGCATCGCCATGCAGATCGCCGGCGTGCAGGTCCCCACGTTGATCGAGCCGGCAGTGCGTTCGCTCGGCGTGGCATCGATGCCGCTCGGCCTGCTGTGTGTGGGTGCGGCGCTGAACTTCAGTGGTGTGCGTTCATGGGTGCAGCCGGTGGCCGTGTCGTCGCTCGTCAAGTTTCTGGCCATGCCGGTGCTGACACTGGTGGTGGGCCATGCCATCGGGTTGACCGATGTGGCGCTGATGGTCGCGCTGCTGTTCCAGGCGCTGCCGACGGCATCGTCGTCTTACATCATGGCGCGTCAGCTCGGTGGCGATGCACCGCTCATGGCGGGCATTACCGCGGCACAGACGGTGTTGGCCGCCGCCGCCATGCCGGCCGTGATGACACTGCTGGTGGTGACGCGGGGGTTGCCGCAGGGGTTGTTCTCGGCCTTGTGAGCGGCCACGGTTGGCGGCGGGTGGCGGTGTGCACACGCCGTCACCGTTGTTACGTTTTTGTCACGCGGGACGGGCGGTCGCGTGCTATTGGTTGTCGTGGCAACACCAACGCTGGCGCAGACGACGCCGGCTACGACAACCAAGCCCCCACGAGCACAACATGACCCCTCTCACAGCCAACACTTGCCGTCTTGCGGCATCCGTTGCGTTGCTTTCCACCCTCACCACCCTTGCCGCTTGCGGCGGTGGTGGTGGTGACGGAACCGCCAACGCGGCTTCCACTAGCCTGAGTGGAACTGGCAGCCCCAGCCCTGGCGCCGGCCCAGGAACAGCCACCAGCGCTACGCCGCCTTATGGCATGCAAGCCTGCGCCACCCCTAACGCCTGGGGCAGCAGCACGGCCCATAGCGCATGGGTGTATCCGTCCAACAACCTGCTCGCTTACAAGACGCTCAACGCCAACGGCGACACGGTCATGGATTACTCGTCCGCCGGCTACATGGGCGGTGGCGTGACACTGCCCGCGCCTGCGGCCGCCGTCACCGTCAACCCGCTTGGTGGCGGGCAGGACGACACGCAGAACATCCAGAACGCGATCAATCAGGTGGCCGCCTTGCCGGTTGGCAGCAATGGGTTGCGCGGCGTGGTGTTGCTGGCGCCTGGCACCTTCTCGGTGGCGAACACGCTGACGATCTCGGCGTCGGGCGTGGTCTTGCGCGGTAGCGGGTCCGGTACCAACGGTACCGTCGTCAACGACACGAGCCCGCTGCAGAACGGCACGACGCCGGCGGTGCCGACGCCCGGCACAGCCACCGGGCAGACGCTGCTGCAGGTGGGCGGCACCGGCGGCAACTACGGCATGTCGACCACGGCCAACGTGACCGACACCTACGTCCCCGCGGGCGCGCTGTCCTTCACGCTCGACAATGCCAGCGGTTTTCATGTGGGCGATGCGGTGCTGATCCAGCGCCCCGTCACGCAGGCCTGGGTGAACTTCATGCAGATGGCCAACATGGGGCCGGGCAAGAACTGGATCTCGGTCGGCTCCACGCTCAACACACCGCGCAAGATCACGGCCATCACCGGCAACAAGATCACGCTGGATGTGCCGGTGACCGATTCGTTTGATGCAACCTACCTGAACCCGCCTGGCACGAAAGTGAGCCTCTACACGCTGGGCGGCCAGATCCAGCAGGTTGGCATTGAGCATCTGCGTCTTGTCGGCGTGCCGCGCACCAGCTACACGAACAACAACATGCTGGCGATGGACAACACGTCCGATGCCTGGGTGCGTGACGTGGTGGGCGACAACTTCACCTCGGGCCTGATTCTCGGCAGCAAAGCCTCGCGCCTCACCGTTACGCAGGTCGCCCTCACGCACGAGAACAACGGTGCCGATGTGCCGTGTACCGGTGCGAAGTTTGCGGAGATCTCCGTTGGCGGCTCGCAGGTGCTGGTGGACCGCACGTCTTCAACCGGCGCGGCGGCGTCGTTCTACTACGCCACCGCAGCGCGCGTGCCGGGACCCAACGTACTGCTCAACTTCAAGGGCACGCCCGACGGTGTGTGCGGCTCCAGCTCGATCCAGCCGCATCAGCGCTGGGCCACGGGCTTGCTGATTGACGGCGCTACGCTGGCGGCTAACCCGGTCAGCGGCAACAGCTACTCGATCGACTTGTCGAATCGCGGCACCGCAGGTTCCGGCCAGGGCTGGGCAATCGGCTGGGGCGTGGTGTGGAACTCGACCGCCACCTTTAACATCCAGGCGCCGCCGGGTTCGATGAACTGGTTGATCGGCAGCACCGGTAACACGATGCCGCAGACCACAGAAACACCGGGTGATGTCGATTCGCCCAGCGTGCCTGTCGCGCCGAAGAGCCTCTATCTTGCGCAGCTCTGCCAACGTAACGGGCCAACGGCATTGACCAACATCGGCTACTGATCGCGTAGCTGCATCGGAGGGATGAGGCGTTGCCTCATCTCTCACCCTCAAAACCGCACCACATCCAGCATCGCCTGCACAAATGCCTTCGGCGCTTCCTGCGGCAGGTTGTGCCCGATGCCACCGCCGATGTTCCGGTGCTGGTATTTGCCCGTGAACTTCTTCGCATACGCAGCCGGCTCCGGGTGCGGTGCGCCGTTGGCATCGCCTTCCATGGTGATGGTGGGCACCGCAATAGCCGGTGCGGCGGCCAGGCGTTTTTCCAGTGCATCGAACTGCGATTCACCCTCGGCCAGCCCCAGGCGCCAGCGGTAGTTGTGGATCACGACGGCTACGTGGTCTGGGTTGTCGAACGCCGTGGCGCTGCGGTCGTAGGTGGCGTCGTCAAACTTCCACGTGGGCGAGGCGAGCTTCCAGATCAGGCGGTTGAAGTCTTTGCAGTTGGCGGCATAGCCTTGTGCGCCGCGCTCCGTGGTGAAGTAGAACTGATACCACCACGCAAACTCCGCCGCCGGTGGCAGCGGCTTGCGGTTGGCCTCCTGGCTGCCGATCAGGTAGCCGCTCACTGAAACCAGCGTCTTGCAACGCTCCGGCCACAGCGCCGCGATGATGTCTGCCGTGCGTGCCCCCCAGTCGTAGCCGCCAAAGTGGGCTTGCTCGATCTTGAGCGCGTCCATGAACGCGATGATGTCGATCGCCAGCGCAGCCTGTTGCCCATTGCGCGGCGTCTCTGCCGAGCGAATGCGCGAGGTGCCATAGCCGCGCAGGTACGGCACGAGCACGCGATAGCCGGCAGCCGCCAATGCCGGGGCCACTTCTGCGTAGCTGTAAATGTCATACGGCCAGCCATTCAGCAGGATCACGGCGGGGCCGTTCTTCGGGCCCAGGTCTGCATAGCCGATGTTGAGTACGCCCGCATCAATCTGATGCAGTGTGCCGAACGGGTTGGCCTGGCCAGCCGACAGTGCATTCGATGCGGATGGCGCGGGCTGGGCATGCGCAAATTCGGCCAGCCCGAGATCGAGCACGCCAATGCTGGCGATGGTGGTGCCAAGAAGACGGCGGCGACGGAGGTTGACGGCGTTCGACATGGGGGCTCCCTTCAGGTGGTCGGTTGGTGGGGTGAGTGCAGTTAGTGAACGAGCTGAACCAGCGGCTCGCCTTTCCTGACCACGTAGGTCGCCAGCTCCGATGCCTTGCCGCTGCCGACGTTTCTTGCCGAATGCGCGACACCGGCCGGAATGAACAGCGATTCACCGGCCTGCAGCGTCACGGGTGCCTTGCCGTCCAGCCGGTACTCAAGCGTGCCCTTCAACACGTGGGCGATCTCTTCGCCTGGATGCGCGTGGTTGGGGGCAAACGCCTTCTCATCAAAATCGACCCGCACCTGCAGGGTTTCGTAGCCATTTGCACTGAGGCCCTGGTGAACGAGGTCGGTGCGTTGCACGCCGCCTGACTGGGCCAACGTGCTGTGGGAAGCAAGGGCGCCGCTGAGCACGAGCAGGGCGGCGGCGATTCGAATCGGTTGCATGGGAGCTCCTGAAATCAAGGATGGATGACGAGGGAGGGTCCAGGAGTGGTCCGGCCGGCCTCGTTCCCTGCATTAGGCGACTGCGGTGTATCCCGCATGTTTCACCGTTCTGCGGATTTGTATCGCTGTGTACCAACGGGCTGCGGCGACTGGGGTTTTGTATGCGCATGTATCCGGCCATGGCGGCGGTACACGGCCAGACAAAACGGGCCGCTTGCTGCTACGTGCGGGATACGTCCGCCCGCTTCAATGCATTCCGTGGCCCGACGCTGAACCGATACGAAGCAACGCCGGGCTGCGCAACCACCAACCCATCCTTCTGAGGAGAACGATCATGACCCGCAATCTCGCCAAGTCTTTCGCTGTTGTTGCACTCGCCGTTGCTGCTGCTGGTGCACACGCCGCCACCGCGTTTGGCGGCGCACGCGACCCGTACACCGAAGGTGCGCGTTCCGTCCAGGAGGCGCGCGACGTGTACACCGAAGGCGCTCGCTCGACCGACATCTACACGGACGGCGCCCGCACGGCCGATGTCTATACCGACGGTACGCGCAACGCTGACCCGTACTACGACGGTGCCCACGCCTGAACGCCCGATCCACCACGCACTCGCTCAACGACTCAGGAATCGACATGTTGAAACGCAACGCCGTCTCCCTCGCATTGCTTGCACTGGGTACGGCCACCAGCGCACCGCTCCTGGCGGCAGACGCCGACCAGCCTTCCGTGGTGATCGTGCACGGCGCCTTTGCCGATGGCTCGGATTGGGCCAAGGTCATCCCGCTGCTGCAGGCCAAGGGCGTGAAAGTCCAGGCGGTGCAGAACGGGTTGAACTCGCTGGCCGACGACGTGGCGGCCACGCGCCGGGCCATCGGCAACCAGACCGGTAAGGTCGTGCTGGTGGGGCACTCGTGGGGTGGCACGGTCATCACCGAGGCCGGCGCGGACAGCAAGGTGGCTGGGCTGGTCTATGTGGCCGCCTTCGCGCCGGATGCCGGCCAGTCGACGGAAGAGGTCGGCAAGGACTACGCACCGGCGCCCGGCATCGGCAAGCTGGTGGCGGATGCCAATGGCTATCTCTCGCTACCCGCTGCGGCACTGGCGAGCGACTTCGCTCAGGATGTGCCGGCCGCGCAGGCCCGCGTGATGGCGGCCACGCAGGGCCCCATCAAGGCAACGGCGTTTGGTGAGCGGACCACGGTGGCCGCGTGGCAGAGCAAACCGTCGTGGTTCATTGTCAGCGAGCACGACCGGATGATCCAGCCGGACCTAGAACGCGCCATGGCCAGGAAGATCGGCGCCAAGGTGACGAGCCTGCCGACCAGCCACGTGCCACAGCAGTCGCAGCCGCAGGCGGTGGCGAAGGTCATCCTCGATGCCGTGCATGCGATCGAGGTGCGCAACTGAGGTGCGCGTGTGGTGCGAAGCGGTGACGGCCAGCGCGTCAGCTTGGCCGCTCACCCATCGCACGCAGAAAGGTCTGCTGTGCAGCCAGGAGTTCTGGATAGGTGAGCGTGCGGTAGTCGAGCGCATGCGCGCGTGCAACCTCCGCCACGCATGCGGCCAGCGCCGGATAGTGGCGGTGGCTGTAGGTCGGAAACAGATGGTGCGTGAGGTGCCAGTTCAGGCCGCCCAGCCAGTATCCGATCCACGCCGGTTGCGGTTGCCAGTCGCACGCGGTGTGGAAGGCGTGCTCGTGCCACGTGTGCGGCAACTGGCCGGATTCTGGCGGCAGATAGAACGTCACATCGGCCCAATGCGTGCCCAGGATCAGCGCCACCAGCACGCACGACGCCAGCATCTGCCCGACAAAGTAGCCGAACGCCACCCAGCCCCAGCCGAGGCCAAGCTGATGCGCTACCCAGGCCGGCACGGCCACGGCCATCAGCAGATGCAGCGCCTTTGCACACAGAAAGGTTGCCCAACCACGCAGGCCGGGCAGCACGCGGTCTGCTTTGAGTGCGGTGAGACCGAGGCGGTCTGACCAGTCGTAAATCCAGTTGATGTAGGGCAGCGACAGCGCGGCGATCAACGGCCAGTAACGATGCTGATATCGAAATTGCGGGTACCACGGCTGAAACGGCGTCTGTCGCAGGAAGCAGTTGGCGGCAGTGTCGAGGTCGTAGTGCTCGATGTTGGCGTGCGCGTGGTGGTAATGCACATGGCGCACTGTCCAGTACGCGGGCTCGATGCCGAGGGGGATGGCGGTGAGCCGGATCATGGCGCCGTCCAACCACGCCCACGGCGACAGCGCCCGGTGCGCGCCATCGTGCAGCACGTTCATCGCCAGCAGCATCGCGAAGAACGGAAACGCGAGATACGCCACCACGAAGACGACCGGGCTCGTCGCCGTGACCATGGTCACATAGAACAGCGCCGCGCAGATCGCGAGGAACAGGCCTTTGACGATCAGGCCGAGGTCGGCAAAGCGGTGGTCGCCGTTTGCCTGCAGGTACCCATGCGCGGCACCACGCAGGTCATCCGCCAGCGTAGAGGAGCGCGGCGAGGCGTAGCGGAGCTTACTGAGATTCGGCATGGGGTGAAGATTGCAACGGCGTGCCCGTACGCAGCGCATGCCACAGGCCGCAGGCGAGGCCATGCACACCCAGCGCAGTGGCCAGGCCATTGGAGAGCGCATCGCCAGTACCGCACACGCGGATCATCAGCGCAGGCAGCGCGAGCGCCAGCAAAGACCACAGCCAGCGGCCCCACGTGCGTCCGTCCGACAGGCCGCCCAGTGCAACCGTCAGCAGCAGGATGAGCGCGAACCACGCGGCCTGCCAGTGGCTTGGCCAGAAACCATCGGTGCGCACATAGTCGATCACCACGCCAAAGAGCAACACGCCGCCGGTGGCAATCCAGCCGACAGGTGTCACGCGCGTGTCGCGCTGCAGATGCGGCGCACGCAGGCCGAGCCAGTGCAGCGCAGGCACGATGTTGGCCCAGAACGGGTTGTCGCTGTGCGTGGGCTTGTGTACGCCATAGCGGATCGGCACGCCGGGCAGGGCGCGCTGGTAGGTGCCGAACACCTTGTCCCACAGCAGCAGCGTGCCGCCGAAGTTGCGGTCGATGTATTCCGGGTTGCAGCCGTGGTGCACGCGGTGGTTGGCTGGCGTGACCATGAACGTGTCGAGCACGCCCGAGCTGCCCACCAGCCCGCAGTGGTTGTAGAACTGCACGGAATAATGCAGGCCCGACACCGCCGCAAACATCTCCGGAGTTACACCCAGCAGCGCCAGCGGCACAAAAAATGGCAGCGACGTCAGCGAAGACAGCCACGCATTGCGCACCCCCAGCGACAGGTTGAAGTGCTCGCCCTCGTGATGCACCGCGTGAATGGCCCACAGGAAGCTGAACCGATGATGCATGCGGTGCAGCCAGTAGAAGCCCAGATCCCATGCCACAAAGGCAAAGGCCCAGCCGATGACCGGGGGCCAACTGTCTACCCAATGCAGGCTGGCATTGGCATACAGCCAGGTGAAGCCGGCCACCTCCAGGCCGCGGCACAACCACATCAGCACGTGACCGGAGTTCAGGTTGAGGATGACGTCACGCCACGGCAGCGGCTGGCCGCGCCACCATTTGAGCGCAGCCAGCTCCAGCAGCACGCAGCCGAGCATCAGGGCCAGCGGCAGGGCAAATGCATTCATGTCGATACGGGTTCAATCGAGAGGGTTAGAGCGCGCTGTGCGAGCCAATGGCGCACGGCCATGCCGCACAGCACGCCCACCGCCACACCGGCGGACAGGTCGAGCGCAACGTGCCGGCGCGTCTGGATGGTTGCGTACAGCACGCCAAGCCCCCACGCCGCAGCCAGCAGCGTACGGATGGGTTTGCGCGCATCGGCCAGCGCCCAGACGGAGAGCACCGTGAGCGCGCCATGCAGGGATGGCAGACAGTTCTGGCTTGAGTCCATGGCCATCAGCATGCGTTGCGCGCTGGCCGGCAGAGACCCGTCCGCCAGCGGCGGGTAGTGCAGCGTGGTCGGCCAGAGCAGGAAGACCGCGCCGCTCACCAGGGCGCTTATCTGCATGGCGCGTTCCAGCCAGCGCAGCCGATGCATGTCGGCCAGCAGATACGCCAGCGGAATCAGCGCAAAGAACGACAGGTACAGCCAGATGCCGGACGTGCTGAACGGGATGGCACGGTCCAGCGCCGTCTCGGGCACCACGGTGCCCACCCCTTGCAGCACACCGCATGTGCCGTAGACCAGGCCGACTGAGCTCCAGCCCAGTGCCATGTGACGCAAGCGTGTGGCGAGCGGGCTCATTGCGCGGCTCCCGATGCGGCAAGCCGGACGATGCGACGCCGCTTGGTGGTGAAGTCGGTCGCAATGTCTTGCGGTGCTGGGTGCCACGTCACGCGTGTCATGTCGACACCCTGGCACGCAAAGACGTCCGCCAGATGCGACTGACACGCGCGGACGATGTCGGCATCGGCGGGGTGGATGGAGAGCGCCAACGTGTGCGCATCGATCTGCACCAGGCGGTAGTCGGCCTGCAGCGGCAGCGCTTGCGCCAGGGCGCGCGAGCACACATCGGCAAACAGCGTGACGGTGCCACCGCCGTGTGCGGGTAGGACCAGCGTGTCGTCGCAGCGGCCCTCGATGCGCTCAATGGCCATTGCAGGGTTGCCGCAGGGGCAGGGCGGCAGTGCAGGGTCACGGCGGATGAGAATGTCATCGAGCCGGTAACGCACGATGGGCTGTGTGCTGCGCGTGAAATCCGTGACGATGGGCGCAAAGCGACGGTCGTCCAGCCACTGCGGCTCGATGTGCACATGTGCTTCGTTCAGGTGCAGCGTGCCGTGTGAACAGGTGGCGCCCAGGAAACCCTCGGTGGCCTGGTAGACCTCGCCCACGTTGCCGAATGCCTGCGCCAGCAGCGCGCGGTCCATCGGCTCAAGCACCTCGGCGCCAGAGAGCACTTGCACCGGCGCAATGTCCAGCCTGCCTGCCAGCTTCTCCAGCGCCAGCGCGCGCAGCACCTGCGCCGGCCCCACGACGATGGTTGGCCGCAATGCCTCCAGCGGCGCGCGGTGCGACGCGAACGGCGCAAACAAATCGAAGAACGCGAACGTCAGCCACGGGTTGCGCACTGCCGTGTACAGATTGTTGTTGGCACGCAGGAACAGGGCGACACGTTCACCATGCAGCAGCCCGCGCGGCAGCAGCTTGGCCAGCAGGACGCCGGCCCACTGGGCGCGCTCCGCAGGGCTGACGACAAACACGCCGCGTCCGCCCGACGTGCCGGAAGACAGGCCCACCGAATACGGCCCGACCATCGGTCGGAAGTCGCGCGACTGCTCGGCCTGGCGCGCGCAGGCCAGCACATCGTCCAGGCGCAGGCCGGCGGTGTTCATGGTGTCGAAGTTGGCCATCATCGTGGCCTTGTCCATCAACGGCCACTCGCGCATCGGCTTCGATGCGAAGACGCGGAAGTACGGGCTGCGTGTGAGCACACGCTGCGTGAAGCGCGCAATCTGGTGTTGCTGGTGCGCCTCCAGCGCGGCACGGTTGGTTGGCTGCAACCGGCGTGTCTGCCAGTACGACCACAGCAGGCGGTGGAACGCGGTCACAGCGTACCCTCGTGCGTGAGCAGGATGCGTACGTGGCCGCCTGCGTCCAGCGCGTGCAGTTTGCGCAGCGTGTCGAAGTAGGCGTGGCGGTCTTCCATGATGCTGTATGCCAATACCGAGGGCCCGCGCAGTTCGCGATAGCTCAGCGGTGACCACGCCGCATCCGCCGCCAGCAGCACCCAGCCATCGTGTGTGCGGACAAAGGCGCCGATGTGTCCGGCTGCGTGGCCGGGCAGCGGCACGAGCAATACGTCGCCGTTGCTGTCGGGCACAGCCCACGCCGATGTGAACGGCGCCAACTCGGGCGGCAGCGCGACTTGCTCGAACTGTTCGACAAAGCGCGTGCGCGTTTCGAAATCTTCGGGAATCAGCCCCGGCACGAAAGCGCGCCGCAATGCGGAGACTCCACGCAGCGCGCGCAAGTGCATCCAGCCCTCGCCCGAGCAGATGACGGGTACACCGGGAAAGTCGCGCAAGCCGGCCACGTGGTCACCGTGGAAGTGCGAGACGATCAGCCCGTCCAGATCGGCCGGCCGCAGCCCCTGCTGTGCAAGCTGCGCCGCCATCGATTCGGATGTATCGAAGTACACCGGCGTGACCTTGCGGTAGATCGCAAACAGGCCGCTGCGCGTGTGGTCGTGAAAGTGCGACGCATAGCCCGTGTCCCACAGCCAGCGGCGGCCGGCGGTTTCGATCAGCCATGCGCGCGCTGGAAACGCACACGTGCGCAGGCCCGCGCCGCGCAGCGCCACGCAGGCGGTGTGCGTGCAGTAGCCGGCTTCAAAGACCGTTAGCGTTGCCATATGCGGTTGCCATGTTCACGTAACCAGTGGGCAGTGCGGCGGATGCCTTCCGCCATGTCGATGGGCGGCACGTAGCCGAGTTCGGCGCGCGCACGGTCGTTGGCGAGCGTCATGTCGTAGTGCAGGGCGGCGGCGCTGTAGCGCGTGAGCAGCGGCTCGCGGTGCGTGACGCTACTGGCCGATTCCATGAGGCGCGCCGCCAGCGCCATGGCCGGATATGGCACCGCGCGAATACGGTAGCGCAAGCCAAGCTGCTGCCCTAGCAACTGGTCCAGCAGATCGCGCAGCGTGGCAGGCGCATGGTTGGTGATGTTGTACGCGGCGCCGCTGGGCACCTCGGCCGTGGTGGCGCACTGCATGGCGTGCACCACGTTCTCCAGATAGGTCAGGTCCATGCGCGCGGCGCCGCCACGCGGCAGGGGCAGTGTGCCGCCGCGCAGCTTCAGCAGATGCAGGATGCGCGGCAGCACCACGCGGTCGTGCGGGCCGAACAGACCGCGCGGGCGCAGGATGACGAAGCGGGTGCCGTGTTGCGCAGACACGTGCTGCTGAATCGCGTCTTCCGCCAGCATCTTGGTTTCCGCGTAATGATTGGCGAAACGGGCGGGGCGATAGGTCTCGGGCAGGTTCGCGTGGTGCTGGTAGTCGAAGTAGATCGACGGCGTGGAGATATGCACGAAGCGCCGAACGCCGCGTTTGACCGCGCCTTCGGCCAGAGTTGTCGTTGCACGCACGTTGGCCGCGTAGAAGTCGTCATAGGCACCCCACGGCGACGACAGCGCCGCGCAATGCCAGACCGTATCGACACCCTCGAACAGCGCATCCAATGTGGTCGGTGTGAGGCGTGCGAGATCGGCCGGTACGTAGTCGATACCACGTGCAAGAAAGGCTTCTCGCTGCGCGGCATCGCGCCCAGTAGCACGCACGCGCGCACCCTGTGCCAGCAACGCATCGACAGCGTTGCGGCCCAGTCCGCCCGTGGCGCCGGTCACCAGTGTCGTCATAGCGTCAGCACCATGCCGCCAAGCGTCAGCCCCGCTGCGGTGCCCACCAGTAGCACTGGGCGGCCCGGCGCAATACGTCCACTTGTGATGGCTTCATGTAAAGCTGTGGGAATCGATGCGGCCACCTGGTTGCCGTGCTGCGCATAGATGTCGACCACGCTAGCCTCAGGCACGCCCAATCGTTTGCGCAGGTGCTGCATGCCAAGGTGGCTGGCCTGGTGCGGCACGACCACGTGCATGTCGCGCAGCGTGTAGCTGCACCCCGCGAACAGGCGATTGAGAAAGCCGTCCATCAACTGCGATGCCAGCTTGAACACACGCTTGCCGTCCATGTGGAACAGGTAGTCCGACGGCTGCGCGCCCGTGCGCGGGTTGCGGCGCGTGCCACCGGCGGGGATCTCGCAGAAAGTCTTGCCGGCGGGGTAGGTCTCCATACGATAGGCATGGATGCCGGCGCCGGATGCCGCAGAGGCTGCCTCGACAATCACGGCGGCCGCGCCATCGCCAAAGATCAGCGCGGTCTCCGCATCGCTCCAGTTGATGCCGCGCGAGGCAAGGTCTGACGCCACCACGGCAATGCGCCGGTAGGCGCCCGTCGTCAGCAGATTGGCCGCCACGTGCAGCGCGGTGACAAAGCTCAGGCAACTGGCGTTGACGTCAAACGCGGGCGTGCCGGCGGGCAGCCCCGCAGGCTCCAGGATGCGCGTGGCCGTATTGGGCAGCGCCTGCTCTTGCACGCCTGAGGCGGAGATCAGCAGGTCGATGGAGGCGGCTGGCACATTCGCGCGGCGCAGTGCATCGCGTACGGCGGTGCCGGCAAGTGCTGACTGGTGCTCGGCAAGCGTCGCGTGGTGGCGCACGTCAATGCCGGACTTCTTGCGTACGTAGCCGGCCGAATGGCCCAGGCGCGTATCCAGTTCTGCGGACGTGACCCGTTGCTCCGGCAGCGCCTTGCCGGTGGAAAGCAGATGAATCGGCAGCATAGATGCAGGCGCGCACGTGGTGTGGCGCCCTGGTTCCTCTTCCGGCTGCGGGCGGCGCAGTGTGCGTGCCGCAGCGTAACGATCTTGTCTTCTTGTGCCGCGATTCTAGCGGCTGCAGGTCGTTGTGCTGAATGAAGATTCCGTAACAATGCGGCAGGTGTGATCAGGCGCCGTAGCTACGCAGCCGTTCGAGGTCTACCACCGTCACGCCGCCGTATTCCAGCCGCACCACGCCGTCCTTCTCCAGTGCCTTCAATGACTGGTTGGCCACCTGCCGCGTCATGCCCGAGAGCAGGCCGAGCTCTTCCTGCGTGATCTCCAGATGGTCGCCCGCGCCAGGGTAGAGCACCGGGTTGAACAGCGAGGCAATACACCGCGCCAGGCGCGGCGTGACATCGAGCAGGCGGTCGTATTCGAGCAGCGCCATGAAGTGGCCAAGCCGCTCGTTGAGCTGCTTCACCAGGAAGCGGTTGAAGGCCACGCTGTTCTCGACCAGCCACATGAAGGTGGCGCGCTCCATGAATGCCATGCGCGTGTCGCGCAGCGCAACGATGTCGTAGCGGCGTGGCTCGTTCTTGAGCACCGTGCCCTCGCCAAACCAGCCGCCAGCCGGCACGCCCGTAAACGTGATGCTGCGCCCCTCGGGCGATACCGTGCCGATCTTGATGAGGCCGGTGACCACGCCCGTCCAGCTTTCCAGCAGCGTGTTCTTCGGGCAGATGCAGGCGCCGCGCGCGTAGGTTTTTTCGACGATGCCGGCGCAGGCGCGGTCGGCTTCGTCGCCGGGCAGGTCGATCGACCAGGCAGCAATATGCGCAAGCCGCGCGCGGCTGATGCCGGGGCGCGAATTGGTGTCGTGTTCAGCCACGTTGAATGCCTACCGGCAACGTGCTCACGCGCAGCACTTCGGGTGTGGCCAGCCAATCGGTAGTGAGGCACTGCACGAACATGTCGGTTGCGTCTTCACCCCAGAACACCTCGCCGTTGTGGACCAGCGTGGGCACGCCAAATACGCCGAGTGCGATGGCGGCATCCGTGTTCGTGCGCAGGGCTTCTTTCACAGCAGGCTGCTCAACGGCTGCCATTCCCTCGGGAAATCCGACCGCCTCGCACAGTGCGGCAAAGCCTTCGGGCGAGGCCACGTCCCGCCCATCCCGCCAGATGTGCCGGAACACCGCGCGCACGGCATCGAGCGAGCCATCCATCGCGATCGTCAGCCGCAGCGCCTTGATCGGGTTGAACGGATGCGCAGGCGGCATGCAGAACGGAATGCCAAGCTGTTGCGCGCGAAAGAGCGCATGCCGATAGGTGAACACCCGCTTAGGCGCCATTTCCGCCGGGCCCTTCTGGCCCCAGTGGTTCAGCAGTGCGCCCAGCACAATCGGGCGTGGGCGGATGACGATGTCGTGGTCTTTCTGCAGCCGGTCGAACTGCTCAAGCTGCAGGTAGGCAAACGGCGAGATGACATCGAAGAACCAGTCGACGGTGGTGGGCATGAACGTTCCTCAGGCCTCAAGCGGTATGGGCGTCTGCAGCAGCGGCGCCAGTGTGAAGGGGGCCGCTGTCATGGCGCGAATGTCGGCGAGTGTCGCATGCGAGAGGATTTCACGCAGCACGAGCCCCGTGTCGGCCACATCAAACACCGCATGCTCGGTCACGATGACCTTGACGCAGCCCTGGCCCGTGAGCGGCAACGTGCAGCGCGGCAGGATCTTCGAGTTGCCGTGCTTGTCGGTATGCGCCAGCGCGGCAATCACCTTGCGCGTGCCGTAGCACAGGTCCATCGCCCCGCCGATGCCGGGCCACCACTTGCCGTGGCGATCGCACGCCCAGTTGGCCAGGTTGCCCAGCGCATCCACCTGCAATGCACCGAGGATGGTCACGTCGATATAGCCGTTGCGCATCGCACCCAGTGAGGTGGCGAGATCCATGATGGCCGCGCCGGGCGGCAGCGTGATCGGCTCGCATCCGGCATTGGTGATGTCACTGTCGATGGCGTCCAGCGCTGGGCGTCCGCCAAAGCCGAAGGCGCCGTTCTCGGTGTGGAAGATGACGCCGGCATCGGCATCCAGGTAGTTGGCCGTGAGCGTGGGGATGCCCAGGCCGAGGTTGACGACTTCGCCCGCGCGCAATTCCTGCGCGCAGCGGGCGGCAATGCGTTGTTTGGGGTGTTCGGGCAGCGGGTGCATGGCGGTCTCCTTGTTCGTGTTGTCGGCCGATCAGGCCTGCGCGGCGGCCGGCAGGCGGCCGAGCTTGGTCCAGTGCTGCTTGTAGAGCGCATGCTGGTCTTCCAGCGACAACCCTTGCACCACGGCGTTGACGAACACGCCCGGGCACCCCACGCGCTCGGGCGGGATCGTGCCCACCTCCACGATCTCGTTCACCTCGACGATGGTGTAGTCGCCGGCCATGGCGATGTCGCGCTGGTTCTGCAGCGCCGTGCCGCGAAACTCCACATTGCCGAAGGTATCGGCGCGCCAGCCCTTGATGATCGAGACGTCGGCGCGCAGCGGCGGCTCGACGAAGCACGTCATGCCGTCCACCGTGATCGTTGGCTTGGGGGCGCCCCGCTGGGGAAACATCCCCGGCTGGTCGAGGATGCCTACGCCCACCGGCACGAGTGCGCCGCCCAGGCCCATCGCGCCCGCGCGCACTTTCTCGGCCCAGGTGCCCATCGGGAAGAACTCAGCCACGCGCACGCTGTCGCTCAGGTAAGCCTGTGTCGATTCATCCGTGGTGCCGACGTGCGTGCCGATGTATTCCGCCAACTGGCCCGAGGCAAACAGTCTGGCCTTGAGGAAGCCGCCGCGCAGGCCCGCCGTGTTGGCGATGAGCGTGAGCTGGTTGACGCTGCTGGCGAGCAGCGCCTCGATGCAGCAGGCGGGCTCGCCGGCGCCGACGAATTCGCCCAGCATCAGCCGGCTGCCGCTGCGGACGTGGGCAATGGCCTCGTCCACGGAAAGGACCTTGTTGGCGTAGCGCATGTGTTGTCTCCTGGTCTGCCCGGCGGGAGCGGGTCTGCGGCGCAGTGTAGGAGCGACATTCCGGCGGCGATGTCTTCTGCATGACATTTGCTTCGTAAGGTTTGCCAAGCCGCATCCCTTATAGTTGTGACGCAACATGAACAAATCGGCACCGCCGTTGTCGCACAAGGGCCCGCAGGCCCGATCCCGCTGTTCCGCTGTCCACCCCGTCTTTCCATCCGCCCCAACTTCACAGGAACGCATGCACGTCGACACCCCGCTTATCTCCACCGTGATTGGTGGCTTGGTGCTGGCTTTCATCTTCGGCACCATCGCGCATCGGCTGCGCTTGCCGCCGCTGGTGGGCTATCTGGTGGCGGGGGTCGTTGCCGGGCCGTTCACCCCGGGGTTCGTGGCGGATCAGAGCCTCGCGCCGCAGTTGGCCGAGCTGGGCGTGATCCTGCTGATGTTTGGCGTGGGGCTGCATTTCTCGATGAAGGAGTTGCTGGCGGTCAAGTCCATCGCCATTCCGGGGGCGCTTGGGCAGATCGCACTCGCCACGCTGATGGGCATGGGGCTGGCGTGGCTGCTCGACTGGAGCTGGGGCCCCGGGCTGGTGTTCGGGCTGGCGCTGTCGGTGGCCAGTACGGTGGTGCTGCTCAAGGCACTGGAAGACCGCGGCATTGATAACTCGCACGAAGGCCATATCGCCGTCGGCTGGCTGATCGTGGAAGACCTCGTGATGGTGGTGACGCTGGTGCTGCTGCCGGCGCTCTCGGGCGCGCTGGGCGGGGCGGGCAGCACGACCGTGGGCGCGTGGGACATCATCAAGGTGCTGGCCATCACGCTTGGCAAGGTGGTGGCGTTTGCCGCGCTGATGCTGGTGGTGGGCCGCCGCGTGATTCCGTGGATGCTGGAGCGCATTGTCATGACCGGCAGCCGCGAGCTGTTCCGCCTGGGGGTGCTGGCGACCGCGCTGGGCGTGGCTTACGGGGCGACGGTGCTGTTTGGCGTGTCGTTTGCGCTGGGGGCGTTCTTTGCCGGCATGGTGCTGGCCGAATCCCCCTTCAGCCAGCGTGCGGCAGAAGAGTCGCTGCCGCTGCGCGACGCCTTCTCGGTGCTGTTCTTTGTGTCGGTCGGCATGCTGTTCGACCCGAGCGTGCTGGTGGAAGACACCTGGGCGGTGCTGGGCACGGTGCTGATCGTGGTGGTGGGCAAGTCGCTGGCGGCGTTTGCGGTGGTGCGCGCCTTTGGTCACGCCAATCGCACGGCGCTCACCATTTCCGCCAGCCTCGCGCAGATCGGCGAGTTTTCGTTCATCCTGATTGGCCTGGGCATCAGCCTGGAGATCCTGCCGGTGCGCGCCCGTGGCCTGCTGCTGGCGGCGGCCATCCTGTCGATCCTGCTGAACCCGTTGATGTTCGGCCTCATTGACCGCCTGAACAAGCGCGCTGCGCTGGCCGAGCCGGCGCGGGCGGAATAGGGCGCTACCCCTGAACCTTTGTCGAGCGAGGAGTCCTCATGAGCAATCTGACTATCGGTGTCATCGTCGGCAGCCTGCGCAAGGCGTCGTTCAACCGCCAGTTGGCGCACGCGCTGATTGGCCTGCTGCCGGCGGGTGCCACCGCCAAGATCATCGAAATTGGCGAGCTGCCGCTGTACAACCAGGATCTGGACGGCAACCTGCCCGAGCCGGTACAGCGCTTCAAGGCTGAAGTGGCAGGGGTGGACGCGCTGCTGTTCGTCACGCCGGAATACAACCGTGGCATTCCGGGCGTGCTGAAAAATGCGATTGACTGGGGTTCGCGTCCGTACGGCCAGAGCGTGTGGGGCGGCAAGCCAGCGGGCATTGCGGGGGCGTCACCGGGGGCAATCGGTACGGCTTTGGCGCAGGCGCAACTGCGCAACGTGCTCTCGGCCGTTGGCGTGCAGATCGTGCCGTTGCCGGAGGTGTTTTTCCACTTTGCGGGGGAACCGTTCGACGCCCAGGGCGGGGTTACGGATGCGCGTACGCGCCAGTTCCTGCAGGGGTTTGTCGACCGATTCGTCCAGTGGGCGGAGGCGAAGGGCGCCTGAGACGCGCCTGACGAACCAATCGACTTGAATACAAGGCCGGGCGGGAAGGGGTCCTGCTCGGCCGTTTTTGCTTCTGGGGCGGGGTCGAGCCCGATTCGGGCTTTAGGCCAGGAAGGAGGCTGCGCTGATGAGCCAGCCTGCTGCGACGCAGCTTGCGATCCAGGCGGCCATGACGGCGCCAATATCCAACCATTTCATGATTGTTCTCCTTACAACACTTGCATGTATGTCCAGGCAATCGATGTCTGGACAACTGCAGCGAAGTTTAGGTGTTGCAATGCGGAAGAACAATATGGTGCGGGGTGAACAGACTGTTCCAAAGGTAACAACAAATTTCAGAGCTTGCGTAACGCGGCCTGCGCTTGCGTGCTGACAAGCCAGAATCGGTACAGGTGATGTTGCAGCGCAACAAAGTTGGCGGTTTCAAGGCTGCTTATTTCGTGCGGAAGGTGGTGGCCACCGCATCGGCAAAGCGGGCTTCCTCGGCAAACTCGGGCTGGTTGTGTCCGGCTGCCCCGAACACCCGTAGCAGATACACCGCGCCGTTCCCGAAGAAGGCATAGCCTCGGACCATTGCGGTCTGGTTGCTGGAGGTATGCCACTCGCCTTCCCAGTAGATCACGCGGTGCTCGCCCAGCCGCCGTTGCGTGGGTGGCGTGCCGCGGATCAGGCGCACGGCCCAGATCGGCCGGTCCCCATGCACGCGGGACTCCATATGGTTGAGCAGGACGGCCAGGTGGCGCGGGGGGATGCTCTCCAGGTACTGCGGCGTGCCTTTCTCGAAATCGGATTTGCGTACCGTGACCAGGCCAAAGCCCTCGGAGGGCGTGGCCTGTTGCGCAAACACCAGCCGCGACGGCCCGAACGGCGAGTTGATCGTCCCGGCAACAGAGGGGATGGGCGCGTCCTGGCCCAACCGAGCCGGCCCCCACGTACGCGGCAGGGCAACGGTTGCACCGGCGTCAACGCGCACGGTGACCAGGTTGGCGAACTTGGGGTCAGCCAGCGCGGGGTTGCATGGCGCCAGGCAGGCCAGGGCAATCCACAACAGGAAGGCGTATCTGCACCGGATGTGCCGGCGCATCCACCTGTTGAACAATGGCGCCACGCGTGGGCTCCTGAAAGAAGACAGCAGGCCGAGGCATTGGCCGATGAACGACGCATCACGAAAGCGGACGCACGCTTTGCGAGCGGCAAAGCGCGTGCCCGCGCCGTTTCCTGGCGCTGTCCTCCCCCGCCGTCAACATATCGACGCATGCCGTTGGACGCTATTGCCACGTAGCGGGGCGCCGAATGGATTAATCCACATCAGGTGCTGCCGACCGTGGTTCTATCGTGCTGGGGCGGTATGGCTCTTTTCACAGAACCATGAGATTCGGTACGGTCTGCTGTATTGACGTCCGCACCCATGGTTTCGTATGACTGCCACCACGCTTAACCCCTACCAACAACCCATCGGCAACGCTTTGCCGAACTGGAGCCCCCGACCGCTGCCGCCGCATGTACCGTTGGCTGGCCACTACTGCCGGCTGGAGCCGCTGGATGCCGCGCGCCATGCCGACGCGTTGTTCGAGGCCTTTGGCCACGCGCAGGATGGCCGCGATTGGACCTACCTGATGGAAGGCCCGTTTGCCGATGTCGGTGCGTTTCGTGCCTATATCGAGCGCATTGCGGCCAAGCGTGATCCGCTGCAATACGCGGTGATCGACGCGCGCACCGATCGCGCGGTCGGCACGCTGGCGCTGATGCGCATCACGCCGGATCATGGTGTGGTCGAGGTCGGTGCCGTTACGTTCTCACCCTTGCTGCAGCGCACGCCGCTTTCAACCGAGGCCCAGTTTCTGCTGATGAAGCACGTGTTCGACGATCTTGGCTATCGCCGCTACGAGTGGAAGTGCGACACGCTGAATGCGCCGTCCCGTCAGGCTGCGTTGCGACTGGGTTTCGAGTTCGAGGGCATCTTCCGCCAGGCGGTGGTCTACAAGGGCCGCAGCCGAGATACCGCGTGGTTTTCCATCATTGACGCCGATTGGCCCCAACTGCGTGCGGCGTTCGAGCAATGGCTGTCGCCCGGCAACTTTGACGCGCAAGGTCGTCAGCGCGTGTCACTTGCCGCGTTGCGCGCGTCCTAGTCGTACGTGCAGCACCGCCCCACGCACAGGCGGCAGGTGATCCGGATCGCGGTTTTCCGAGAGGCGGGGAGCGTTACAAGTCCGGTGCAGACGTGCGTGCGTACATGCCGCGCAGTGCCAGCGCACGCTCGGCCTCCGGCAGCGCCAGGATGGAATGCGCGAACGCGATCAGTGCCTGGCAACGCTCGGCGGGCGGCGTTGTGTGCCGCAGCGCGGGCAAGGTCAGCACACGCTGCTCCTGCAGTGGCAGGGCCGCGACGGCCAGTTGCAGCGCGGGCAGGGCCTGCGCACGGGTGACGACGGGCACATGCTCCGGGTCTGCCGCCTGTACCAGATCGGAGAACAGGGTTTGCTCACGCGCGATCAATGCACGCGGCAAGCGTGCGGCCGCGGCGCCGGCATCGGCCGTGCCATCCAGGTACGCGACACAGGCTTCGGGGCTCAGGCGTTGCAGTGCCTGGGCCTCGTCAATGGTCAACTGCGCGTTGGCAAACAGCAGCACGTCTGGTGCGGTGGGGATGAGTGCGCGATACAGCTTGGCCGACTGGGTATGCAGCAGTGCCATGACCTCGGCGTCGTCGGCATTGCGCTTCAGGGCTTGCCACACGGTGTCGAGCAGGCGGCTGAAGTGCGCCGGATATTTGCGCTCCAGTGCGGCATAAAGCGCGACGCTGCGCAGCTCGGCGGCCAACGCATCGCGCGTGGTGAACCGCGTGGCCATGGTTGCGTATTCCCCGCCCCGTGAGACGCGCGTGACAACGTGGTTGTCCAGCAGCTCCTGTGCGCTGGGGAACCACATCTGGTCAAACGGCGTGTCCTGCACGCGGCGAATGAACGCGTCGGGCAGGCCGGCCGCCATGTAGGCTCGCCACAGCTCGCTGTCGGTGGCGCCGGGCGTCTGGTCGTGACTGGCGCCGACGGCGCGCGGGCGGTGGAAGCCGATGCGCGCGTTGGGTGCAGCAGCACGGTCTTCGCCCGCCAGGAAGGCGATCGTGCAGGCCGAGGCGCAGGCGCGTTCCACATAGGTGCGCAGATGGTGGCGGCGGATGACATCGGCCACCAGTGCACCTTCACGCAGCCAGCCGCCCTCGGAGTGCAGCACGACCGCAGTGGCGTTGGGCGCGCCACGCAGCGCAGCTTCCAGCGCATCGGCTGCGCCGTCGTTCATCCCGCCGGTGAAGAGCACCGCGCGGCCGTCACGTTGCGGCACCACGGTAAAGGGCGACGCAGCCTGCTCGCCAAGCGCCGTGCGCAGGTGTGCCTGCAGGCGCGGCAGGTCATTGATCACGCGCGAGCTTGTGCCGATGGCACCCAGCGCAATCATCAGTTTGGCAACGAGTGGCCACAGGCTAGTCATCCCGGCTTGCCGGTTGCGCGCCTGTTCGCGGTCGGCCGAACGCCATGTGCCGACCACCGCCCAGATCCACAGCATCACACCCAGCACGTAGATCACCAGCAGCGCCGACGAGGCCGCGCGTGCCGGCGCGTTGTGTGCCAGGGCGTGTGTGACACCGGCACTCAGCGCCATCACACCGAATTGCATCAGCGCGGTGTGCAGCCAGTACGAGCGGACGAGGCTGTAGTCACCACGCCAGTGGCGGGCGAAGAAGTTGCGGGACGGCACGCCCACCGGTTGCGGGTCGGCAGGCGCGTTCGGATCTGTCGGGTGAGCGGGGGGAAGGGCGTCGCTGGCGGCGGTCATGCGGGTTCTCGATACCGCACCTATCGCGGCAGCGCGGCGATTGTCGCTGTTGCCGATGCGCGCCGGCCTCCCCTCATTGGGAGGGTGTGGCTGATGCGCGAAGTGGAGATCGGCGGGAGCGCCTTCAAAACAGGGCCGCCGCCGAGGTGCTGCCGTCAGGCCCTGACTGAAACCAGGGGCGGCTCTGCCGGTTTGATGGCTTCGGCGCTGGCCGGATGGGTTGCCTGGGCGGCTTTCTGCGCTTGCAGCCGGGTATCGGTCAATGACGACGAGCCAGTGATCTTGTCAGTCGTCCGCGCCTTGGCCGCGACCTCGGTCTTGCTGGCGCTCGATTCGCCGCGGCGGCTTTCGAGTTGGGTTTCGGCCTGCTCCAGACCCTTCTGGGCCTGCAGGCGCGCGATCTGCGCCTGCACGATCTGGATCTGCTGGCTCAGAAGTTGAGCCTGCTCCTTGGCTTGCTCGGCAGGCAGCCCCTGGTTGGGCAGATCCGCCATCGACTTCTGCAGGTTTTTGAGCTGGCGCTGCAGGCGTTCGATTTCTGTGGCCGAGCTCCCGCCGCCGGAGACGCCGGTGCCCGCAGTGCTGGAAACGGGGGAGGAAGAAAGTTGCATCGCCATCTCGCTGGTCAGTACGCCCTTGAACGGGAGGCGAGCGGAAAACTTTAGGGTTGGCTTGCAAATTTTTCACGTTGACAGCGGTGTCTTCTTGGATTCTGTTGGGCAGAACTATGTTCTCTCAAAAAGAACATAGATAGGCAGGCTTTTCGCCAGGCAGTGTGGATGATTTGAGTGATTTGGCCGTGTTTACGGGTTTACGTGCCTTATTGGGTTGGATTTGATCTTATAAAATAGAACTACATTCCATCAAACAGAACGCGCGATAATCGGCGCGCTCAAGGAGACGCCAATGCTTTCCTCTTCTCAGGCCGCCAGCGGTCGGCTGCACGCCGGCTTGCCAGCGGTTCAGCTCAATCAGGTATCGGTACGGTTCGGCAGCTTCACGGCCGTGCAGGGCGTGGATCTATCGATCGGCGAGGGGGAGTTTGTGGCGGTGGTCGGCCCCACCGGTTGCGGTAAGAGCACGCTGCTCAACGCTGTGACCGGGCTGCTCAAGCCGGCTGGCGGCACCGTTACCGTGTTTGGCGAGCCGCTGACGGGCCTGAACGGCAATGCCGGTTTCATGATGCAGCAGGACTCGCTGCTGCCTTGGAAGACGGCGCTCGACAACGTCGCGCTGGGCCTGGTGTTCCAGGGCATGTCGGTGGACGAGGCGCGTGAACGCGCCCGCCCATGGATGAAGAAGGTCGGCCTGGCGGGCTTTGAGGCTCGCTATCCGCACCAACTGTCGGGCGGCCAGAAGAAGCGCATCAGCATGGCGCAGACGCTGATCCTCTCGCCCAAGATCGTGCTGATGGACGAGCCGTTCTCCGCGCTGGACGTCCACACGCGCCACCTCATGCAGAGCGAACTGCTGCGCCTGTGGCAGGAAGACCGCAAATCGCTGCTGTTCATCACGCATGACCTGGAAGAGGCGATTGCCCTGGCCGATCGCGTGGTCGTCATGTCCGCCGGGCCCGCCAGCCGCCCGGTCGGCGATGTGGAAATCACGCTGCCGCGTCCGCGCAACGTGTCTGAAATCAACATGTCTGACGCGTTCATCCGCCTGTATCGCGAGATCTGGTCGATCCTCGGCACCGAAGTGGAGAAGAGCCATGCCGTCCAGCACTAACGTCGCGCCTGCCATGAGCACGCCGCGCGCCGGTCTCGCGCACAAGACCAAGATCCGCCTGTTCCAACTCGCCGTGGTGGTGGTGCTGTTCGGCTCTTGGGAGGGCTTCGGCCGCGCGGGCGTGATCGACCCGTTCTATTTCTCGATGCCGTCGTCCATCGTCGCGCGCGTCTGGGAGTGGTTCACCGGCGGCGACATCTACACGCATCTGGCCATCACGCTGGCCGAGACGATCCTCTCGTTCGGCATCGGCACGTTAATGGGGATCAGCCTGGGGCTGTGGCTGGGTTTGTCCAAGCTGGCGGCCGAGGTGCTCGATCCGTTCATCAAGATCGTCAACGCGATCCCGCGGATTCTGCTCGCGCCCATCTTCGTGATGTGGTTCGGGTTGGGGCTCACCTCCAAGGTGGCGCTGGGCGCGACGATGGTGCTGTTCATCACGTTCTTCAATACCTATCAGGGCGTGCGTGAGGTGAACCCGGTCATCCTGGCCAACGCGCGCCTGCTCAAGGCCAGCCGCATGAGCCTGTTGCGCCATGTGTATGTGCCGTCCGCCACGAGCTGGATTCTCTCCAGCCTGCGCGCCTCCGTCGGCATGGCGGTGATGGGCGCGATCGTGGCCGAGTACCTGGGCTCGTCCGCCGGCCTGGGTCACCTGATTGCGCAGGCCGAGGGTGTGTTCGATGCCACCGGCGTGTTCTCGGGGATCGTCGTGCTGTCCGCTTTCGTGATCGTGCTGGACCGCAGCGTGGATGCACTCGAAGGCAAGTTGCTGGTGTGGCGCCCGAAGGCGGACCCGGAAACCGGCGCCTGACCCAATACAACATCTACGGAGACAACCATGAAACGATGGATTTCGACCCTGCTGTGCGCAGCCGTCTGCACGATGGCGGGCGCCAACGCAGCCGAGCCGGAAAAGAAGGACGTGAGCCTGTCGGTCGGCTCGATGATCCTGAACTACATGCCGGTGCCGCTCACGCAGTCGCTGGGCAACTTCCAGAAGGAAGGGCTGAACGTCAAGGTGGAGAACTTCCAGGCCGGCGGTAGCAAGGCGCTGCAGGCGCTGATTGCCGGTTCGACCGATGCGGTGGTGGGCTTCTATGACCACACCATCCACATTCAGGCGCAGGGCAAGGACATCGTCTCGGTGGCGTTGCTCAACACCACGCCGGGCATCGTGCTGGCGGTGCGGCCCGATCTCGACATCAAGAGTGGCAAGGACTTGAAGGGCAAGAAGATCGGCATCACCGCACCGGGTTCGTCTACGGACTTGTTCGCGCGCTACTACGCCATCAAGAGCGGCCTGCAGGTGAATGACGTGTCGTACATCGCCGTAGGGTCGGGTGCGCCGGGCATGGTGGCGCTCGATCGCAAGGAGATCGACGCGCTGGTCAACTTTGACCCTGTGGCGAGCCTGCTGGAGAAGCGCCGGGCCGCCAAGTTCCTCGTCGATACGCGTACCGATGCGGGCTCCAACGCCGTGTTCGGTGGCCGCTACCCGACCGCCACGCTGTACGTCACGCGCGACTTCATGACCAAGAACCCCGAGACCGTGCAGCGCCTGGTGAACGCCTTCATCCGCACGCTCAAGTGGATCGATGCCAGCACGCCCGAGGCCATTGCCGACAAGATGCCCAAGGAGCAGCAGGTGGGTGGCCGTGACGTGTTTGTCGACGCGCTGCGCCACTCCAAGCCGATCTTCTCCAAGGACGGTTTGATGACGGAGGCGGATGCCAAGGTGGCCCTGACGGTGCTCTCCAGTTACGACGAAAAGATCCGCAACGCCAAGATCGATCTGACGAAAACGTACACTAACCGCTTCGTCGACCAAGCCTTGAAGACGGTCCAGTGAACCGTCTCATCCAGCACGCCATGACCGCAGAGCGCCAAACCACGCAGAACGAGACCACGCCGGCCGCCAATGAAGGCGAGGCCGCTACGCCAGGGCAATCGGGTGTGGCCGCGCTGGACCGTGCGTTCGCGATCCTGTTTGCGTTCCGCCCCGGCGACTACGCACTCACGCTGGCCGAGCTGGCCGCGCGCACCGGGCTCTACAAGAGCACGATCCTGCGGCTGGCCGGCTCGCTCATTCAGCACCGCATGCTGTATCGGCTGGAGGACGGCCGCTACCAGATCGGCGCTGCGCCGTTGATGTTGGGCGCGCTCTACCAGCGCAGCATGCGCCTGGGCGACGTGGTGCTGCCGCACATGCGCGCGTTGGCCGAGGCCACGGGCGAGGCGGTGTCGTTCTACATCCGCGAGCGCGATGTGCGTGTCTGCCTGCACCGCGTGGATTCGAGCCACTCGATTCGTGACCACGTGCGCGAGGGCGACGTGCTGCCGCTGGAGCGCGGCTCGGGCGGGCGCGTGTTGTGCGCGTTCTCGGGCGTGCAGGGCCCTACGTATGACGCGATCCGGCGCGACCACTACTACGTGTCGGTTGGCGAGCGCGACCGGGAAACGGTCGGCCTGTCGGTGCCGGTGTTCGGTGCGCAGCAGGCGCTGCGCGGGGCGCTGTGCCTCGCCGGCCCGGCTTCGCGCATCGACGGGGCGCTGTTGCAATCGTGGCGCGTGCCGGTGCTGGAGCACGCGGCGCAAATCACTTCCACGCTGGGTGGCGACCCCGCGCCGTTGCGCCACGCCGCCCAACTGATCTCTAAACCCTAGGCTCCGCCAATACGCCCCAGACGGCGAGGGGCGGAGCCGCTGTAGTTGTAGGAGTTGTTTCCATGGCTTTGCCTCTCGCGGGTTTGCGCGTGCTCGACTTGTCGAACGTGCTGGCCGGGCCGTTCTGCGGCTATCAATTGGGCTTGCTCGGCGCTGAAGTGATCAAGGTCGAGGTGCCTGGCAATGGCGATCTTGCCCGCCGCCTGGGTGCCGATCCGGAACAGGCGCGCCGCAAGATGGGCGCCTCGTTCGTCGCCGTCAATGCGGGCAAGCAGTCCGTCACCGTCAACCTGAAGCACCCGGAAGGGCGGGCGATTTTGCTCAAGCTGGTGGCGCAGGCCGATGCGCTCATCGAAAACTACCGCCCCGGCGTGATGGACCGCCTGGAACTCGGTTACGACGTACTGCGCGAGGTCAACCCGCGCCTCGTCTATTGCGCCATCTCCGGCTTCGGCAAGGATGGTCCGCTAGCGCATCGCCCGGCATATGACCAGATCATCCAGGGCATTTCCGGCGTGATGAGCGTCACGGGCGACGACGCATCGGCACCATTGCGTGTCGGCTATCCGATCAGTGACACGGTGGGCGGCATCACGGCGGCGTTGGCCGTCACTGCATGCCTGCTCGGCGCGCAACGCACGGGCGTGGGGCAGATGGTGGATGTGTCGATGCTGGAATCGACGCTCGCCACCATGGGCTGGGTCGTTTCCAATTACCTGAATGCCGGCGTGACTCCGCGCCCGATGGGGAACCAGAACTTCACCGCCGCACCGTCGGGCACGTTCCGCACGGGCGATGGGCTCATCAACATTGCCGCCAACGAAGACAAGCAGTTTGCCGCGCTGTGCCGCGTGATTGGACAGCCCAACTTGGTCACCGACGCGCGCTTTGCCGAGCGCCACGCACGCAAGGAACACCGCCAGGCGCTCAACGACGCGCTGGAAGCCGCGCTGGCCGCGCGCCCCGCTGCCGAATGGGAACCGCTGCTGATCGACGCCGGCGTTCCCGCGGGGCTGGTGCTCGACGTGCCCGGCGTGCTCGCGCACGAGCAGGTGACGGGCCGCGGCTTTGTCACCTCGTTCCCGGAGGCCGGGCAGCACGTCACGCGTGCAGGCTTCCGCCTGTCGGGCGAAGACCCGTGCCCGCAGACGCCCGCCCCGGCGCTGTCCGCCCACACCGACGACTGGCTCGCCAAGCTCGGCTACCAGACTGACCAAATCGAAGTGCTGCGCGCTGAAGGCGCCATCTGACCATGACCACAACGCCTGTCCAAGACGCCGCCGGTCTCGCCGCCGACTACTGGCGCACCGACATCATCGACATCGAACCCGGCCGCATCCACGTGCGCGGCTACCCGATCCAGGAGCTGATCGGCCACATCGGCTTTGCAGAAATGATCTGGCTGATGCTGCGCGGTGAGCTGCCGACCAAGCGCCAGGCGGCGTTGCTGGAGGCGGCGCTGGTGGCCTCGGTCGACCACGGCCCGCATGCGCCGTCCATTGCGATTGCCAAGATGGCGACGAGCTGCGGCCTGCCGCTCAACGGCGCAATGGCGTCTGCACTGAATGCGCTGGACGACGTGCATGGTGGGGCTGGGCAGCAGGCGGTCGAGCTGTTCCATCACATCGAGGCGCGCATGTTTGATGGCGCATCGCTGGAGGCGGCCACAGCAGCGGGTGTCGACGCTTTCATCGCCGCACATGGCAAGTACCTGCCGGGCTTCGGGCACCGCTTCCATCCGGTGGACCCGCGCGCAGGGCGCTTGCTCTCACTGGTGGACGAGGCCGCGCAGGACGGGGAGGTAGGCGGTCACTACGCCGCCATCGGCCGCGCTATCGAGGCGCTGCTCTCCGCGCGCAAGGGCAAGCCGATCCCGATGAACATCGACGGCGCCACTGCCGTCATCTACGCGGAGCTGGGGTTTGCCGCACCGCTGGCGCGCGGGGTGTTCTGCCTGTCGCGCGCGGTCGGCATTCTGGCGCATGCGTGGGAGCAGAGCAGTCGCGGCGAGCGCAACAAGGGTCCGATGCCGCGCCAGCTGCCGTACCGCTATACCGGCGCTGCCACGCGCCATCTGGCCGAATCTGACGCTGACCCGGTGCCCGCGCCATGACGTACTTCAATTGGACGACAGTCGAGACCACGGTCTTTGCCGAGATGCCGGCAGAGCTGCGCCGCCCCGTGCCGACCGAATGGTCGCGCGCCAACAAGGGCGGGGCGCCGGTCGATTGTTTTCTGGAAGGTCCGTGCTGGGATGCGCAAGGCAATCTCTGGCTGGTCGACATTCCCCACGGGCGCATCCTGCGGGTCTCGCCGCAGGGCGATTGGAGCGTCGTTGCCGAATACGACGGCGAACCGAACGGCCTCGCCCTGCGTCACGACGGCACGTTGCTGATTGCTGACTATAAGAATGGAGTGCTGTCGCTCGACCCGGCGACGGGCGTGGTCAGCCCCTTCCTTACCCGCCGCAACAGCGAACGCTTCAAGGGTCCGAACGATCTGGTCGTCGCCCGCAACGGCGATGTCTATTTCACCGATCAAGGCCAGACCGGCCTGCACGACCCGACCGGCCGCGTGTACCGCCTGCGCCCGGATGGCCGGCTTGATTGCCTGTTGTCGAACGGCCCAAGCCCGAACGGGCTGGTACTCACCCCCGATGAATCCGCGCTGTTTGTGGCCATGACACGCGACAACGCCGTCTGGCGCTTACCATTGCTGGCTGACGGCAGTACCAGCAAGGTGGGCCGCTTCGCGCAGTTCTACGGCACCAGCGGCCCGGACGGCATGGCGATGGACGCCGCCGGCAACCTGTTTGTAGCTCATGCCTCGCTGGGCGCGGTCTTTGCGCTCTCCGCGCATGGCGAACCGCTGGCGCGCATCGCGTCGTGCCGCGGGCGGACCACCACCAATGTCGCACTGACACCCGACGGGCAATCTCTCGTCATCACCGAATCTGCCACGGGCACTGTATTGCTGGCCCGTTGGACCCCGCCCCAACACCCCTGAGCACACCTGCACGCGCGGGCGCTGTCCTACAACAGTGCCCGCGCGCAATCGCAAAAATTCCGACGTTTCTCTCGCGTGCGGTCGACCATGCTGCACTTTCCTGCGCGGCCTTGTAGGACAAGTGCTGCTGCCTTCCTTCCTGGCCCTGACAAGCTTGTCGAAGCGGTCAGTTGTGTATCTTTATATAAGACGTGTATTTTATAGAGATACATCTGGGTAGGAGGTGTCCTACAAAACCGTCATTCGGCTGTAGGAGTGTTCCTACAAAACCAGCAAGAAAGCGGTCGGAGCTGTCCTACACGACCTGTAGGACGGGGTAAGAAGTGTCCTACAAACCGTTAACCCGGCATCCGATGCTCACAGTCGCAGAAGTGCGACGCCTTCTTTGTCGATTCCGGTCTTCTTTAGGCAATAATATTGCTATTTTCAGGCAAACATTAGGGTAAAACCGTGTCAAACGACCGCTTTAGCGCACGGTCTACCCAGGCTCGCTGCGTCGGCAAGGGCCGTGTTTACAACATTTATTAACAGTTTTGTAGGAAGATGGCCTACAAGAAAACGGCTTACCTCACCCCTCCAAGGTAGGGGTCCCCCCTTCTTTACTTACCCCGGTCGTCAAACCACAATGTGTTCAACAGAAAACAACTTCGCCATGTCTTAGCGACGTGAGTAAGAAGGAGGCAGGAAGTGCCGGTAACGGTACCGACTGCCAAGAACATCCGATCTGTGGGGATTGGTGACCGCCCGGCGAGGGAAAGCGCGAGATTCAAATTGCGCCACCGGGCAGCACCATGCGGGATCGGATGCAGGTTGTACTTTTACTGCACACGACGGGACATACATGGACACGCAAGATATCGTTTCCGAGATCAGCGAGCTGAATCTCACCTATCTGATGCTTGCCCAGCAGATGCTGGCCAAGGATCGCGATGCCGCACTCTTTCGCCTCGGCATCTCTGAAGAACTGGCTGACATCCTGCAGACGATGTCGCCCGCGCAGATCGTCAAGCTGGCCAGCACGAACATGATGCTGTGCCGCTTCCGCTTCGACGATCACGCCATCCTGGGTCTGGTGACCCAGCCGCACCGTGACAAGGGCCTGCAGCAATCGCAAATGTCGATTCTGCTGGCGCGTCAGGCGGTTGAGCAGATCAGCTAAGCCTTTTGCGGCGGGTTTTCCGTCGGGTTTAGCGTGATTCGGATGGGTAGCAGAAGCAAAGCGGGAGCAGTGCCATGCGTCATACCAGCGTGATGAACGAAGTTCAGCAGATCCACCTCGCAGCGGAATTGATTTCGCTCGGTGCGCGTCTGCAATTGCTGGAACAAGAAACCACGCTCAGCCGTGAGCGTCTGGTCAAGCTGTACAAGGAAATTCGCGGGGAATCGCCGCCCAAGGGCATGCTGCCCTTCTCGGCAGACTGGTTCCTGACGTGGTCGCCGAACATCCACTCGTCGATCTTCCTGAACATCTACCGTTTTCTGGGTGAGAACAGCCGCAGCACGGGTGTGCGCCGTCTGATCTCGGCCTACAAGCTGTACCAGGAACACATTCACGTTCACGAGCAGGAAGAAGTGCTTTCCATCACCCGCGCGTGGATGATGCTGAAATTCTTCGAGGGGAAGATGCTGCACACCGTGAAGTGCACGCGCTGCACCGGCCATTTCGTGGCCCACGCAGAAGACCTGCACCATGGTTTCGTGTGCGGCGTATGCCAGCCACCCTCACGCGCAGGCAAGAAAAAGCGCGTCGCTGGCCAGGTCGATGCGGTCGCAGACAAGACGATCGACGCCTGAGCAGTACCACCGGGAACACGGGACGGTCGGGAACGAACGCCGGGGAATGACGGGAAATACGGGAATATAACAACAATAGCCGGCAAGTTCGGCACATAACAAGACAGCACAGAACACAGAGCAGGAACAGCACAGGGGCTCAGACAGCACAAAAGGGGAAGGGGGTAGGCCGGTCGTCGCAGGAAGCTGCGGACCGGCATTTTTTTTGCCGCCGCGCGTGAAGGGAGGGACGGAAAGCAATTTCCGTCCCTTTTTTCTTTCATTCGGCTTGATTTGCCTCGCTTTTCGGGTCTTTCCGGAGCGGCGTGGCGCTCAAGCCGCCCGTTTTGATGCCGTTCTTGGTGAAGAAGGGCGCAGCACAACGATTTTCAGTGGTCCTTAAGCGCCAACCCTTGCAGCAAAACCCGGTGCCAAGCCTTCAGTAAACCGGGGCGATGCCGTTAATCCCCCTTGTATTGATCGCAGGATCGCCAATTCAGGAGTTCGCCCAGTGTTAGTCGCCATCGGTTACATCGTGATTCTCGCCTCGGTGTTCGGCGGCTACATGCTGGCCGGAGGTCACCTCGGGCCCCTGTTCCAGCCGACTGAGCTGCTGATCATCTTCGGTGCCGGCATTGGCGCCTTTGTGGTCGGCAACGACAAGAAGGCCATCAACGCCACGGTCAAGGCCATTCCGGGCCTGTTCAAGGGCTCCAAGTACACCAAGGCGCTCTATATGGAAGTGATGGCGCTGCTGTATGTGGTGCTGTCCAAGATCCGTCGTGAAGGGATGATGTCGATCGAAGCCGACATCGAAGCCCCGCACGAGAGCGCGCTGTTTGCCAACTACCCCACCATCCAGGCTGACCACCACGCGCTGGATTTCATCTGCGATTACCTGCGCCTCATGGTGGGCGGCAACCTGAATCCGTTCCAGATCGAAGCGCTGATGGATCAGGAAATCGACACCCACCACCACGAAGCCGAGCAACCGGCCCGCATCATCACCAAGGTGGGCGACGCCATGCCGGCTTTCGGCATCGTGGCCGCCGTGATGGGCGTGGTGCACACCATGGGCTCGGTCGGCCTGCCGCCGGCAGAGCTGGGCAAGCTGATCGCCTCCGCGCTGGTCGGCACGTTCCTCGGCATCTTGCTGGCGTATGGCTTTATCGGGCCGCTGGGCTCGTTGCTGGAGCAGCGCGCCGAAGAATCGACCAAGTTGTTCCAGTGCATCAAGGTGACGCTGCTGGCCAGCATGAACGGCTACGCCCCGGCGATTGCCGTGGAGTTTGGCCGCAAGGTGCTGTTCTCGACCGAGCGCCCCTCGTTTGCCGAGCTGGAAGATCACGTGCGCGGCGCCAAGACGGCCTAGCGATGAACCCCGATTTCAAGAGTGCGGCCAACGAGCCGCGCCATTAACGACGCAGTACTGACCGACGGGAACGGACCATGAGCAAGTCCAGCACACCGACCTTCATTGTCATCCGGCGCAACAAGAAGGCTGCGCACGGCCACCACGGTGGCGCGTGGAAGATCGCCTACGCCGACTTCGTGACGGCCATGATGGCGTTCTTCCTGCTGATGTGGCTGCTCAGCTCGGTCACCAAGGCCGAGCTGTCGTCCGTCGAAACGTATTTCCGTACGCCGCTGAAGGTGGCGCTGTTTGGTGGCGCCGGTTCGGGCGACCAGTCGAGCATTCTGCAAGGCAGCCCGTCGCTCAAGCAGAACGTGCCGCAGCCGAACCCGAGCCCCAGCCCCACGGTGCAGCGCCAGCGCAATATCCGCGATGAGTCCGACGACGCCGCGCTGAACAAGCTCAAGCAGAAGATTGCCGAAATGGTCGAGACCAACCCGGTGATGAGCCAGTTCAAGCACCAGTTGCTGATCGACATGACCAGCGAAGGGCTGCGCATCCAGATCGTCGACCAGCAGAACCGCCCGATGTTTGCCAACGCCAGCGCCGAGGTGCAGCCGTACATGCGCACCATCCTGCGCGAGCTGGGCTCGGCACTCAATGATGTGCCCAACCCGATCAGCCTGTCGGGCCACACCGACGCCACGCAATACGCCACGCAACACGGCTACAGCAACTGGGAGCTCTCCGCCGATCGCGCCAACGCATCGCGCCGCG
This sequence comes from Ralstonia sp. RRA, assembly GCF_037023145.1. NCBI lineage: Bacteria > Pseudomonadati > Pseudomonadota > Betaproteobacteria > Burkholderiales > Burkholderiaceae > Ralstonia > Ralstonia sp. RRA. The sequence continues at coordinate 910,131 of NZ_CP146092.1, forward strand.
AGTTGATTGCGGGCGGCATGAAGCCCGAGAAGGTGAGCCGCGTGGTGGGTCTGGAGGCATCGGTGCCGCTGGATAAGACCAACGTCTACAACCCGATCAACCGTCGCATCAGCATCGTCGTGCTCAACGCACGGGCCGCTGAGGCCGTCCGTTCGGGTGGGGTCGAGCCGGTGGCCGACCTGCGCAATGACGGTAAAGACACGCTGCCCGATGCAGCCGCACGAGCAACAGGAGTGGCCGCGGCTGGTGCCGATGCCGCTGCTCCGGCCAAGCCATAAGCAATAAGCGCCCAGGGGGAGAACGTAGCCAATGAGCGAGAAACACATCCTGGTGGTGGACGATTCCACCTCGATCCGCCGCATGATCGCCGCATGCCTGCGCGAGTGCGGCTTTGCCGTGACGGAAGCCACTGACGGCGCCGCCGCGCTGGAAGCCGTGCGCAAGCAGGCCGACGGCAAGCACGACCTCGTGATTACCGACCAGGTGATGCCTGCAATGGACGGCCTCACCCTGATCCGCGCGCTGCGATCGCTGTCGGCCTATGCCGACACGCCGATCCTGATGCTGACCACCGAGGCAGACGGCACGATCCGCGAGCAGGCGCGTGCCGCCGGCGCGACGGGTTTCCTGCCCAAGCCGTTCGACCCGGATGGTCTGACGGATTCGGTGATGCAGCTGTTTGAATGGCATGCGCAGACCCACGGGTCTGCATCGACGCATTAAACGACCGAGACGACAGATATGAACCTCGACCTTAGCCAGTTTTTCGGCGCCTTCTTTGAAGAGGCGGAGGAGCTGCTCGTCGACATGGAGCGGCTGCTGCTCAATCTCGATGTCGCCAACCCTTCTTCTGATGATCTGAACGCCATCTTCCGTTGCGCGCACTCCATCAAGGGCGGTGCCGCAACCTTCGGTTTCACGCACATGACGGAACTCACGCATGTGGCGGAATCGATTCTGGACCGCGCCCGCACCGGCACCCTGCAGCTGCGCGAGAACATGGTGGATGCCTTCCTGGAAACGAAAGACGTGTTGAAAAGCCAACTTGATGCCTACCGGCAAGAGCACCCCATCGATACGGCCACGCTCGAATACATGGTGGCCAAGCTCAACAGCCTGGCTGCCGAGGATGGCGCCGCAGCGGTGCAGCCTGCACCGGCAGCCCCTGTAGCCGCGCCGGCCCCGGTGGCTGTCGAGCCCGTTGCGGCGGCGCCCGCCGTGGTGGAGGCACCGGCCGCGGCGCCGGCGGTGGCGATTGACGGCGGCCTCGACATCAAGCTCATCGACGTCTCCAACGAAGACTGCGAGCTGATCGTCACCGAACTCAAGCATCTGGGCACGCTGGTCAGCCACGCGCGCACCGGCCGCAACAGCGACATCGTTCTGCAAAGCAGCTGCACCGCCGACGACATCATCGCGGTGAGCTGCTTCATCATCGACGCTGACCAGATCGTCATCACACCGCACGTGGGTGGTGCGGCGCCTGCTGCAGCCGCTGCAGCGGTGGTGGAAGCCCAGGTTGCCGCCCCGACGCCCGCTGCTGCGCAGACCGAAGCGCACGCACCGGCCGCGAATGAAGTCGCCGCCCCGCCGGCCGCTGCCGTTGCAGCGGCACCGATGCCGGCTCGCCCGGCCGCTTCAGAGAAGCCGGCTGTTGCCGCGGAAACGTCGATTCGCGTGGGCGTGGAAAAGGTCGACCAGCTCATCAACCTGGTGGGCGAACTCGTCATTACGCAGGCGATGCTGGCACAGACCGCGTCGTCGTTCGACCCGGTGTTGAACGAGCGCCTGTTCTCCGGCCTGTCGCAGCTCACGCGCAACGCGCGCGACCTGCAGGAAGCCGCCATGTCCATCCGCATGATGCCGATGGACTACGTGTTCAACCGCTTCCCGCGTCTGGTGCGCGACCTGGCGCACAAGCTGGGCAAGCAGGTCGAACTGTCGACGTTCGGCAAATCGACCGAGCTGGACAAGGGCCTGATCGAACGCATCATCGATCCGCTCACGCACCTGGTGCGCAACAGCCTGGATCACGGCATTGAACTGCCCGAGGCCCGCGTGGCTGCCGGCAAGGATGCCACCGGCCAGCTGCTGCTCTCCGCTGCCCACCAGGGCGGCAACATCGTCATCGAAGTGAGCGATGACGGTCAGGGCCTGAACCGCGACAAGATTCTGAAGAAGGCCCGCGAGCGCGGCCTGCCGGTGTCGGACAACATGACCGACGACGAGATCAACCAGCTCATCTTCGCACCGGGCTTCTCCACCGCCGACCAGGTGACGGACGTGTCCGGCCGTGGCGTGGGCATGGACGTGGTCAAGCAGAACATCCAGTCGATGGGGGGCTACGTCGAGATCCAGTCGCAGAAGGGCAAGGGCACGACCATCCGTATCGTGCTGCCGCTCACGCTGGCCATTCTGGACGGCATGTCGGTCAAGACCGGCGACGAAGTGTTCATTCTGCCGCTGTCGTGCGTGGCCGAATCGCTGCAGCCGCGTCCGGAAGACATCAAGGCCGTGCCGGGCGGCGGACGCCTGCTCAAGGTGCGCAACGAATACCTGACGCTGGTGCCGATGTACGAGCGCTTCCGCATTACGCCGTCACTGCCCGATCCGTCGGAAGGTATCGTGGTCATCCTGGATTCGGAAGGCAAGAAGATCGCCCTGCAGATTGATGAGCTGGTCGGCCAGCAGCAGGTGGTGGTCAAGAACCTAGAGACCAACTACCGCCGGGTGCCGGGCATTTCGGGCGCGACCATCCTGGGTGATGGCAGCGTGGCGCTGATCGTCGACGTGTCGGCGCTGATGCGCGAGACCCGCGCCGGCCATTCAGAAAACGCCATGCGTGCCGTTACTGCCGAGAAGCAAGAAATGGCACAGGCACAGGGTGGCCGGTTCTCGACCGAAGCGATGGCCGCCGCATAAGCGCCACGCCGTGCTGTGTGGGATCAGTCGCCAGACAACGAATTCAATCTAGTGGCCCGACGGGGCCGAGGGGAGCCGCAATGGAAGTCAAGGAACATGCGATCGGTGAGGAAACCGGCGGGGAGGAGTACCTGGCCTTCACGCTCGGTCGCGAAGAGTACGGCATCGATATCCTGAAAGTGCAGGAGATCCGTGGCTACGAGACCGTCACGCGCATTGCCAACGCACCCGACTTCATCAAAGGTGTGATCAACCTGCGCGGCATCATCGTGCCGATCGTTGATCTGCGCATCAAGTTCCAGCTCGACCGCGTGGAGTACAACCAGTACACCGTGGTCATCATCCTGAACCTGAAAGACCGCGTGGTCGGCATCGTGGTGGATGGCGTGTCGGACGTGCTGACGCTGCAAAGCCAGCAGATCAAGCCGGCGCCGGAGTTCTCTGGCGCGCTGGACACGGAATATATCCGTGGCCTGGGCTCGATCGACGAGCGCATGCTGATCCTGGTGGACATCGAGCGTCTGCTGATGTCGGCTGACATGGCGCTGTGCGACGAGGCCGAAGCGGCCTAAGTCCAGCGAATCCGTTTGGCCGGGGCACGCAAGTGCGCCCGGCAGGCGACAAGACACCTTGCGGCGGGCACTCAAATGCCCGCCGTATAACAGGTGCGGCGCTGAAAGGGGAGGGAAATCCATGTTCAGCAAAATGACCATCCGGCTCCGGTTGGGGCTGATGATGGCGGGCATTGGTGTGCTCGCCGTCATCGTGGGTGTGACGGGCCTTGTTGGCATGCGTCACGCCAATACGCGCCTGCAGGACACATACGCCGTGCAACTGGCGGGTGCGGTGGCATTGGCTGATTCCGATTCCAACCTGCTGAGCTTGCGCATCGTGCTGGATCGCGCAGCCATGGCGCCTGGTGCGCCCGGCATGGACAAGACGATCGAGCGCGCCAGGATGTTCCTCGACAAATCGGATGCGGCCTGGAAGCGCTACCGTGCGCTGCCGACGTCATCGGAGGAGCGCACGCTGGCCGACGAAGCCGATGGGTTGCGCAACACCTTCGTGCGCGACGGCGCCGAGGTGCTCATGCGCGCCGTGCAGGCCGGTGACCAGACGACCGTCACCAAGACCGTGATGGATGTGATGCCTGCCCTGTATCGCCCGCTGGGTGACAAGGTGGCAGCGCTCAACCGTATGCAGCTGGAGTCTGCCAAGACGGGGTACGAAGCCGGCCAGCGTGAGTACGCCAGCCTGAGCGCGCTGACGATCAGCCTGCTGCTGGGCGGCATTGTGGTGGGTGGGTTGCTGACGTGGGCGCTGCGCCGCTCGATCACGCTGCCGCTGACGCGCGCCATCGAGCAGGCAGAACACATCACGCAGGGCGATCTCACGCACAGCATCCAGGTGAACCGTGCGGACGAAACCGGCCGCCTGCTGATGGCCCTGCAGCGCATGCAGGAGAGCCTGCAGAAGATGGTGGCGCAGGTGCGCTCGGGTTCTGATTCGATTGCCAGCGCCACGCAGCAGATCAGCGCTGGCAACGTGGACTTGTCACAGCGCACCGAGCAGCAAGCCTCGTCGCTGGAGCAGACCGCGTCGAGCATGGAGCAGCTCACGAGCATCGTGAAGCAGAACGCCGACAACGCCCGTCAGGCCAGCACGCTGGCCGGCAACGCGTCGGACATCGCCGTGAAGGGCGGCGAGGTAGTGGGCCGGGTGGTGGACACCATGGCCGGCATCAATGAAAGCAGCAAGAAGATTGCCGACATCATCGGCGTGATTGAAGGCATTGCCTTCCAGACCAACATCCTCGCGCTGAATGCGGCTGTGGAAGCAGCACGCGCGGGTGAGCAGGGCCGCGGCTTTGCGGTGGTGGCGGGCGAGGTGCGCAGCCTGGCGCAACGCTCGGCCACGGCAGCCAAGGAGATCAAGGAACTCATCGGCGATTCGGTGGGCCGCGTTGAAAACGGCACCACGCTGGTGGCCGAAGCGGGCAGCGTGATCGACGAAGTTGTTGTGGCCGTCAAGCGCGTGACCGACATCATGGGCGAGATCAGCTCGGCGTCGGACGAACAGAGCGCGGGCATCGAGCAGGTCAACCAGGCCGTCAATCAGATGGACGAGGGCACGCAGCAGAACGCGGCGCTGGTGGAGCAGGCGGCTGCGGCGGCGATGTCGCTGCAGGAGCAGGCCGACGGATTGCGTCAGGCGGTGGCCGTGTTCCGTACGAATGCCGGTACGCAGATCGAACCCGCCCAGCCTGTTGCCAGCGCGCCTCGCATGGTCAAGCCGGCAGTGGTGAAGCCGGTTGCGCGCCGCGCGGCAACCAAGGTTGTGCCAGCTCGCAAAACGCTCGCAGCCGTGCAGCCGACCAACGAACAACCCAAGCCGGCCGCTGCGGAAGCGGCCGCAACTGAACAACAACGCGTGCGACCCGCAGTTGCCAAGCCAACTGCGCAAGCGCCCAAGTTGCAATCGCCCAAGCTCGTTGCCGCCGGCGGCGACGATAGCGACTGGGAAACCTTTTAACCATGTATGCACGGGATCTTCGCTGCTCGCGAAAGCTCTCTCGTGTGTGTTTGTGGTGTGCAGCCTGCCCTTCGGGGCAGGTTTTTTTTTGCCTGGGCTAGGGCCTGCTAAGGAAGGGGCGATCCCCCTCTGAAGTGGCATGACCCCAAGGCGGTTCTAAAGAGCCGTCCCCTAAGAACCGATAGCGGTTACAGGGGCATACAAAAAAGAGGGGTAGACAAGATGGGTTGGATCAAGCGTTTGCCGGTGTCCACGGTACTGACCGGCGGATTCCTGATCGTGGCCGCCATGGGCGTGGCCATCGGCGGGTTGGGCATTTATACGATTACGCAGTTGACCCGCGCCAGTGAGGAGCTGGCGCAAAAGCAGATGCGCGCCATCACCCAGATGGGCAGCGCTGCCAACAGCCTCGCACATGCCAGCCGTGCGCAGACGGCATTGCTGATTGCCACCACGCTCAATGAGCGCAAGGCATTGAGCGGCGAGATCAACACCAGCATGCAGCGCCTGAAAGACGGCGTGGAGAATGTGCGTCCGCAGTTCGTGTCGGACGAAGGCAAGAAGATGATCCGCGAGGTGGATGCCATCTACCCCGTGTGGAGCAAGCGCATGACGGACTTTGTCGCGCTGATGGACAGGCAGGGCCTGGACCCGACCCAGTTCGACAGCCGCGTCACGGCAGAAAACGTGGGCTTGCTGGACGACACGGCGGCCTTTGAGAAAACGCTCGACAAGATGGTCAAGCGCGTGGAAGACGTCTCCGCAGCGTCCACCGCCCGCGCGCGTGAAGACGCGCAGCGCTCGCGCCTGTTGATGATCGTGATGGCGGCGGTGGGTGCAGTGCTGGGCATTGTGCTTGGCATCGTCATTGCACGTCGGCTGTCGCGCCAGTTGGGCGGTGAGCCGTCCTATGCGGCCGACGTTGCCCGCCGCATTGCCGCGGGTGATCTGGCTGTGCAGGTGCAGACCCGCCCCGGCGATCGGGACAGCATGCTCTTCGCCATGTCGCAGATGCAGCAGCAACTGACCGGCACCATCAGCAACATCAAGAGCTCGGCGGATTCGATTGCCAGCGCGACCAAGCAGATCGCTGCCGGCAACGCCGATCTGTCGCAGCGCACGGAAGAACAAGCCAGCTCGCTGGAGGAAACCGCCTCCAGCATGGAAGAGCTGACCAGCATCGTGAAGCAGAACGCCGACAACGCCCGTCAGGCCAGTGCACTGGCCGGCAGTGCATCGGACATTGCCGTCAAGGGCGGCGAGGTGGTGGGCCGCGTCATCGAAACGATGTCGGGCATCAACGCCAGCAGCAAGAAGATTGCGGACATCATCGGCGTGATCGAGGGCATCGCCTTCCAGACCAACATCCTGGCGCTGAATGCCGCCGTGGAAGCGGCGCGGGCAGGCGAGCAGGGGCGCGGCTTTGCCGTGGTGGCGGGGGAAGTGCGCAGCCTGGCGCAGCGCTCGGCCACCGCAGCCAAAGAGATCAAGGAGCTGATTGGCGATTCCGTTGGTCGCGTGCGCAACGGCTCCGCCTTGGTGACGGAAGCGGGCGGGGTGATCGAGGAGGTGGTGGTGGCCGTCAAGCGCGTGACGGACATCATGGGCGAGATTTCCGCCGCATCGGATGAGCAAAGCTCCGGCATCGAGCAGGTCAACCAGGCCGTCAATCAGATGGATGAAGTGACGCAACAGAACGCCGCGCTGGTCGAGCAGGCCGCGGCGGCGGCGCTGTCGCTGGAAGAGCAGGCGCACCTATTGCGCAACGCGGTATCGGCGTTCCGTACAGACGAGTCTGCTGAACTGGCGGCACCCGTGATGCCGCATCTACCGGCCGAGCCCGCCAAGCCGGCGGTGCGCAGCGAGGTTCACCCCGAGGGCAAGACGCGGGTTGTGCGTTCGGTGGCCCGTGCGATTGCTTCGCGCAAAGCGGGGCAATCAGCGAAGCCTGCACCGGCTGTTGCGGAAGCCCCGGCCGAAACGCCAGTCGTTGCGCCCGATCAAGGCGGAAAAGCGCATCAAGAAGCACATTCATCGGTTGCACCTGTGGTGGCGGCCGCAGTTTCGGCGGCCGTTGCGGCGCCAGCCCTCAAGCTGTCCGCCGCTTCTGCCGATGATGATGAATGGAGCACCTTCTGACGCCAGCGCCCGGCCAGCATCACCAGCTACAGCTGTGGCGCGGCACCAGAAGTCCGGTGCCCGCCAATCGACTGAAAGCGGGCATCAAGACTCGCGCAATTACGGGGTAGTTATCTAATGGCACAAACGGCACAAACCTTGGCGCCAGTTTCGCCGACGCTCGCGTCACGTGAGTTTTCGTTTACCGCGGCGGATTTCGCCCGCATCCGCGACCTGATCTATCGCCGCGTCGGCATTTCGCTGTCCGACCGCAAGAGCGAGATGGTGTACAGCCGCCTGGCTCGTCGCCTGCGAATAGTCAATCTCGGCTCGTTCCGCGAGTACCTGGACGCGCTTGAACACGGCCACCTGCCCGATGAGTGGGAAGCCTTTACCAACGCGCTCACCACCAACCTGACCGCGTTCTTCCGCGAGCAGCATCACTTTCCGCTCTTGGCCGAGCACGCCAAGGCCAAGCGCGCGCCATTTACCGTGTGGTGCTCGGCCTCGTCGACGGGTGAGGAGCCGTACTCGATCGCCATCACCCTGGCCGAGACGTTCGGCACGATGTCCCCGGGTCAGGTGAGCGTGGTGGCCTCTGACGTGGATACCAATGCGCTGGCGCGTGCCCGCGCGGGCATCTACCCGATGGAGCGCGTGGCAGCGCTATCCACCGACCGTCTCAAGAAGTATTTCCTGCGCGGCACCGGCAAGCAGGAGGGCTATGCACGCGTGCGGCCCGAGCTGCAGGCCATGATCGACTTCCGCCAGATCAACCTGCTCGACCGCGACTGGCCGTTGCAACAGAAGTTTGACGTGATCTTCTGCCGCAACGTGATGATCTATTTCGATAAGCCGACGCAGGCCAAGATCCTCGAGCACTTCATCGACGTGATGAAGCCCGATGGCCTGCTGTTTGCCGGCCACTCCGAGAGCTTCCTGCAGGTGACCAAGGCATGGTCGCTGCGCGGCAAGACCGTGTACGAAATCGCGCCTGAACTGCGCGCGAAGATGACGGGGGCGAAATGATCGAACTCGGCAAGAAGGCGGCCGCACATGCAACCTTGCGCACCGCCGCCGACTCCGTGCGCAGCGACAGCGGCATGACGGTCGGCGCCATGGCGACGCTTGCCCAGTCCGCCGCCAGCACCCACGCCTACTACGACACCACCTTCAGCCGCCGCGCCATGAAGGTGCTGCCCGGCGAGTACTACGTCACCACCGAAGACCTGATGCTGGTGACGGTGCTCGGCTCGTGCGTGTCGGCTTGCGTGCGCGACAAGATTCTCGGCATTGGCGGCATGAACCACTTCATGCTGCCCTCGCGCAACGAGGGCGAATCGATTCTCTCGCCCTCCATGCGCTACGGCACGCATGCCATGGAAGTGCTGCTCAACCAGCTCTACAAGGCCGGTGCCCGCCGCGAGCACCTGGAGATCAAGGTGTTTGGCGGCGCCGCCGTGCTGGCCGGCATGAGCACGCTGGACGTGGGCGAGCGCAACGGCAAGTTCGTGCTCGAATTCCTGCGCAACGAAGGGCTGGCGGTGGCCGCCAAGGACCTGTTTGACGTGCATCCGCGCAAGGTGTACTTCGTGCCCTCTACGGGCCAGATCATGGTGCGCAAGCTGCGCTCGCAAAGCTCCGCCGCCGAGCTGGACAGCGAAGCCCAATACGCCAGCAAGCTGTCGAAGTCCATTGCGACGAAGCCCACTTCACGCCTGCAACTGTTTACGTAATTCCTGACCTTGCCCCCCGAAAATATGAACGACAAACGCAAGATTCAGGTGCTGTGCATCGACGATTCGGCACTGATCCGCAGCATCCTGAAGGAGATCATCAACAGCCAGCCCGACATGGAAGTGGTGGGTGTGGCGCCCGACCCGATCATCGCGCGCGACCTCATCAAGCAGACCAACCCGGACGTGCTCACGCTGGACGTCGAAATGCCGAAGATGGACGGCCTCGACTTCCTGGAAAAGCTCATGCGCCTGCGCCCGACGCCGGTGGTCATGATCTCGTCGCTGACCGAGCGCGGCTCGGAAGCCACGCTGCGCGCGCTGGAGCTTGGCGCGGTGGATTTCGTTGCCAAGCCCAAGCTGGGCATGCGCGACGGTATGAATGAATACGCTGACCAGATTGCCGACAAGATCCGCGCGGCAGCCCGTGCCCGCCTGCGCCCGCGCGCGGCGGCACCGACCCCGGCAGCGGCTTCGGCGCACGGCGCACACGTTCGCGCGGAGCACGCACCGGCCGCTCCGGTGGCGTCCGCCCCGGCCCGTACCCATTTCTCGTCGACGGAAAAGCTCATCATCGTGGGCGCGTCCACCGGCGGTACCGAGGCCATCAAGGATTTCCTGCTGGAAATGCCGCCCGATTGCCCCGGCATCCTGATCGTGCAACACATGCCGGCGGGGTTCACCACGTCGTTCGCCAAGCGGCTCGATGGCCTGTGCCGCATCCGCGTGAAAGAAGCCGTGCACGGCGAGCGTGTGCTGCCCGGCCACGCTTACATCGCCCCGGGCGACATGCACCTGTCACTGGGCCGCAGCGGCGCCAACTACGTCACCGAGTTGGACCAGGGTCCGCCGGTCAACCGCCATCGCCCGGCAGTGGATGTGCTGTTCCGCTCCGCCGCGCGCAATGCCGGCGCCAACGCCTTGGGCGTGATCCTGACAGGTATGGGTAAGGATGGCGCGGTCGGCATGCTGGAAATGCGCAACGCGGGGGCGTATAACGTCGCCCAGGACGAAGCCTCGTGCGTGGTCTACGGCATGCCCAAGGAAGCCGTGGCCCACGGTGGCGTGCATGAAGTCCTGCCGCTGCACCAGATCGGCCCGCACGTGCTGGCCAAGCTATCAGCGCATGGTCGTGTGACGCGTGTGTAACGCGTAACTCTGCCGTTACATTGGTTGCGGGGCGCAGCAGTCAGGCGCCCCGAAGCGTTCCGGCGCTCAAGAAACGGCTCCTGGCGCCGATAAGACTGCCAAGGAAGCCCGAAACCCCCCATTTCAGTTAGTTTGCGGAGATTGTGTCCATGGACAAGAGCCAGTACCGATTCCTCGTCGTCGACGATTTCCCGACGATGCGCCGGATCGTGCGTAACCTGCTCAAGGAACTTGGTTTTGCCAACGTCGACGAGGCCGAAGATGGCGCCGCCGGCCTGGCCAAGGTCAAGGAAGGCCGGTTCGATTTCGTGATCTCGGACTGGAACATGCCCAACATGGATGGCCTGCAGATGCTGCAGAGCATCCGCGGCGACGCCAACCCGGTCATCAGCAAGCTGCCGGTGCTGATGGTGACGGCCGAAGCCAAGAAGGAAAACATCATTGCCGCCGCCCAGGCCGGTGCCAACGGCTACGTGGTCAAGCCCTTCACGGCTGCCACGCTGGACGAGAAGCTGGGCAAGATTTTCGAGAAGCTCGAAAAGGGGGCGTGATGAGCGAGATGCATGACGGCGCGCATTCCGGCACCCAAGTGCCAGCCGCAGAAGGCGTAGACCACGGTGACATGCCGGAAATGCTCCAGCGCATCGGCCACCTCACGCGCATGCTGCGTGAAAGCATGCGTGAGCTGGGTCTGGACAAGGGCGTGGAGAAGGCCGCATCGGCCATTCCCGACGCACGTGACCGCCTGAACTACATCGCCAACATGACCGAGCAGGCGGCCACCCGCGTGCTCAACGCCATTGATGCCGCCCGTCCGGTGCAAGACGCGCTGGAATCCGACGCCGAGGCGCTGGTCAACCGCTGGCAATCGTGGATGGACCGCCAACTGGGCGACGCAGAGATCCGCGAACTGGTCGGCCAGACCAACGGTTTCCTGCGCAGCGTGCCGGAAAAGACGCGCGATACGAACCAGCAGCTGATGGAAATCCTGATGGCCCAGGACTTCCAGGACTTGACCGGTCAGGTGATCAAGAAGGTGCTGGATGTCGTGCAACTGATTGAAAGCCAGTTGGTGGGCATCCTGCTGGAGAACGCACCCGAGCATCTGCGCACGGAAGCGTCGTCGACGTCGCTGCTGAATGGTCCGCAGATCAATCCGGACCACCCAGACGTGGTCGGTAGCCAAGAGCAGGTTGACGACCTGCTGGAAAGCCTCGGCTTCTGAGAAGCCGGTTACGAATCGGCTGTCAACGCTCCCCGTTTGCTGCCGGCGCCCGCCACTTTGGCGGGCGTTTTCGTTTCCGCGTGCAGGGTTTCAGTCGCGCAGAATTGTCCGGAACCCGATGTGCGCGGCGGGTAGGTCAGCCTCTTGCGCCTCACGCGCCGAGGCCCGATACCGCACGCAAAAATCCGGCGAGCACAGGAACGAGCCCCCCTTGATGACTGTCGGCCGATTCGGCTGGCTGCCGTTGCGCCCGAACAGTTGCGGCTGGTCCAGCGCCGCCACGGCACGCGTGTCGCCGTTTGCATGCGACTGGTGCGGGCCGGTGTACGCATCGCGCGTCCACTCCCACACGTTGCCGATCATGTCGTACAGCGCGAAGCCGTTGGCGGCGTAGCAGCCGACCGGGCCAATGCCGGCGCGGCCATCCTCCGCCGTGTCGAGTACGGGAAAGATGCCCTGCCAGTAGTTGGCGCCGGGTTTGCCGTTGCCGTCGCGCGGAGCTTTCTCCAGGTCGGCGCTGTCCTGCCCGGCCTTGCCGGCGTATTCCCATTCCGCTTCGGTCGGTAGGTCGTGGCCGAGCCAGCGTGCATAGGCCAACGCATCAGCCTGGGTGACCCGCGTCACGGGCTGGTTGTCGGCATCGACGAGCTTGCTGTCAGGCCCCGTCGGGTGCCGCCAGTCCGCGCCCTTGACCCAGCGCCACCACGCGTACGGGCGCGCCTGCAACCCCGCCGTGTCCGGTACGTGAAAGACCACCGCGCCACCCTGGCGCTCGGCGTCGGTCACGTAGCCGGTGGCGGTGACGAAAGCGGCGAACTGCGCGTTGGTGACTTCCGTCTGGTCGATCCAGAAGCCGCTCACGCGCGTCTTGCCGGCGCCCTGGGCGGGGCGCTCGTCCGGGTAGCCGAGCGTGGTGCCAAAGGTGAAGCTGCCGCTGCTCACATGCACCATGCCGGCCCGCGTGTCCTGGCGCCAGCCGGGCGGCAGGCCGGCGTAGCGGCCGCAGGCTTCGTTGGTGCCCAGCGGCAGGCGCGGTGCGGTGTGGGCGCTGACCACGTTGGCCGCCCGTGCGGCCATGTTGCCGCCGGCCGGGTGCAGCAGCACGGTGCCGGCGGCTGCCAGCGCCGCGCCCGCCAGCACCCAGCGCACGCGCTTGTGCGTGTTTGCTGCGCGCATCAGTAGAACCCACGCGGGCGCAGGGGCTCCACGCCGCCAACGCTGCGCATGTAGTCCTGCCATTGCTGGTACAGCGTGGCCGCCACATCCGGATATTGCGCAGACACATCGGTTGTCTCGCCACGGTCCTTCGAGATATCAAAGAGCTGCCAGTGGCCATCCGCCACGCCCAGTGGCGGTTCAGTCCACAGTGCCTTCCAGCGGCCGTCTGCACTGCGCAGGTAGGCGCGGCCATACGACTCATCACCAAAGGGCTGGGTGTGGATCGGGCCGGCATCCGCAGATTGCTGGATCGACGCCAGCAGCGACACGCCCGTCACCGGATACACCGCGCGGTTGCCGTACTGCACCTTGCCCTTGTTCTGGTCGACACCGTTGCCATCCACGGCTGGTTGTGCGGGCGTGCTGGGCGGCGCGATGCCGGCCACAGCCAGGAAGGTGGCGGTGTTGTCCGTCACGTGCGTGAAGCGCGTGATGGGCGGCAGTGCTTGTGTCTGGCCCGGCAGGCGCACGATGGCTGGCACGGAGACACCGCCTTCGGCTGCATGGCCCTTGACCAGGTTGAACGGCGTGGCGCTCACCTCGGCCCAGCGCAGGCCGTATTGCAGGCGTTGCGCGGCAGACAGGCCGTTGTCGGAGCCGAGCTTGGAGTAGACCGGGTCGGTGGCGTTAGCCTCGTCCGTGGCCTTCGGGTCTGCGCCCGAGTCGATCGGCCAGCCTTCAGCGCCGTTGTCCGACTGGAACATGATGAAGGTGTTGTCGTACTCGCCAATGTCTTTCAGGTGCTGGATCAAGAGGCCGATGTTGTAGTCGAGGTTCTCGACCATGCCGGCGTAGATCTCCATGTAGCGTGCCTGCGCCTTGCGCTCCAGCGGCGTGAGGTCGCTCCACTTCTTGTTGACGTAGCCGGGGCCGTAATCCGTATAGCCCTGCGCGGGGCCGTGGTTGGCGTTGATGTAGCGCGCGTTGGCCGTGCCGTTGTTGGGCGACGCTGCCGGGCGCGTGGTCGTGCCGGGCAGGCCGGCAAACGGCGTGAAATCGGCCGGGATGATGCCCAACGCCTTCTGCCGCGCAATGCGTGCGTTGCGGATGACGTCGTAGCCCGCGTCATAGCGGCCGGCGTACTTGTGCAGCCACGGGTCCGGCACCTGCAGCGGCCAATGCGGCGAGGTATAGGCCGCATAGGCGAAGAACGGCTTGCCGTCGCCCTTGTGCGAATCGATGTAGCTGATCAGCTTCTGCGTGTAGAAATCCGTCGAATAGAACACCGCCGGGCTGCCGCCGGTGCCGCCTGGTTGCCCAGGCTGGCCGGGCTGCACGTAGGTGCCGTCCTCCGTGTAGTTCTTGGCGTTGGCGTTTTCATGCCCGAAGTGGTTGGCTGCTGCGCCCGGCAGCAGCGCGTACGAGCGCTCGAAGCCCCACTGGTCGGGCGTCTTGCCCAGGTTGGCGGCGCTGCCCGGAATGCCGTTGCCCAGGTGCCACTTGCCGGCCATGTAGGTGTGATAACCGCCGTCCTTGAGCAGCTGCGCGACCGACAGCGAGCGGTCGTTCAGATAGCCCTCGTAGCCGGGCAGGCCGGCGCGCTCGTCATTGGGGGCGCCCATGGTGCCTTCGCCCACCAGGTGGTGGTCGGTGCCCGAGATGAGCATCGCGCGCGTGATGGCGCAGACGGTGCCGGCGTGATGGTTGGTCAGCAGCCGGCCCGATTGCACGAGCGCATCGAGGTTGGGCGTGTCGATCTCCCCGCCCATGGCGTGGATGTCGGAATAGCCGAGGTCATCGGCCATGATGTAGAGGATGTTGGGCCTGCGCGCCGGTGTAGTGGGCGTGCTGCTGTCGGCCACGGTACCGGCAGATGTGCCGGGCGGCGCATCACTGCCGCAGGCAGTGAGTGTGGCAATGGCGCCAGCAAGCAGCGCAGCCAGCGCACGTTGATGCAAGGGCAGGGCAGGAGAGATGGCTCGGTCGGGTGACATGACGGGTGGTCCGTTCTGGTTTGAAAAGAACGGGTCATGCTATGGACGCACCCGGTATAAGGCGACGAAGTTTTCCGCAGGTCGATATGACGGGGCAGGCGCTTGCCGCTGCCATGCCGGCGTGCGGCTCACATTGCGAACCGCACGTCTGCTCAGTCCTGCATCAGTTGCGCGCTTGCTGTGATACCTGCTGCAGGATCTGCCCTGCCGCGCTGTAGCTCGTGTTCATGTAGATCTTCGAGAACGAATGGCCCAGCGCATCCGACAGCGGGTGCCAACCGATCGAGTAGTTGGCGGGCAGCACTGTCTGCACCAGGCTCAATGCGCCGATCACCGTATCGGAGTGCGACGTCAGGTAGGTTGACCCCGGCAACTGATAGCGCGCCGCGTTCCCCACGTTGACCGCGCTGATCTTGCCCTGCGCCTGGTCCGGCCCGGTCACCAGCAAGTTGATCTCGAAGTTGGTATACAGCGTGCCTTGCGAGTGACCGACCAGCACGACCTTGCGCTGCGCCTTCAGATAGTTGCGGTACTGGTTCAGGTGGTCCGGCAGTTCCGGAATGTCGTTCTTCGTGAGGATGTCGATGTACTTCTGCTCAAGCGCTGCGTTCATGCCGCTGGCCGGCAGGCTGTTGCCGTCGATGGCGCGCCAGAAATCAGCCGGGCTCGAACCCTCCACGGCCTTCTGCTTGAACACCTGATAGACATCGCTGAAGAACCCCTGCGTGGCGTTATATGCGTTGCCGTAGAGGTAGGTGTTGCTCTTGTCGCGCGCATTGAGCTGGGTCTTCAGCACCTGCAGGTTGGCGACCGCATCGTCAAACGTGGTGTTGATGCCGTTGACGAACACGATGGCAGATCCGGGCGCGGCCGAGATGGCACTCAGGGGCGCAGCGAGCAGCGAACCGGCGAACACGATGGTGGCAAGTCTCTTCATCTTCTTCATGCAGCAGTCTCCTTGGTGGCGTGGGTGAAGTCAGGCGGGAAACTCAGTTCGGCAGCGTGGCCGGATCAAAACTGCACGAGGCGGCCCCGGGATCGTCGAAATATTGGCCGCCGGCCAGCGCCTGGAAGTGCAGGTAGGCCGTCGTGTCGTTGTCGCTGTCGAGCATGACGGCGCGCGCGGCCTTGATGCGGTCGAGCATCGTCTGCTGGTCGACGCCGGTTCTGGCGAGCACGCCGGGGCCCAGCGCGCAGGCAATGCCCTTGGCGATTTCGTTGCCGGCCAGCTTGGCGTCCTGCGGGCCGCGCACATCGTTGACGGCCTGGCTCCAGCCGTAGGCGATCTGCGTGAGGGCCTGGCGCGTGGCGGCGGAATTGGGGTACTCGCGGGCGAGGTAGTCGGTAAAGCGGGGTGGCAGCGGGCGCTCGGGCGGCGGCGGTGGCTGGTGTGCGGGGGCGGCTTGCGGTGGTGGTGTGCCGGCAGGTGCCGGGGCAGGCGAGGGCGGCGTGGCCGCAGCGGCTTGTCTTGGCGGATCGGCCGGCTGCGCATCAGCAGCATCGGCCGAAAACAGCCGCACCCCTGCAAAAACCAGTACTGCCGCTGCCAGGATGGCCCCGGCCTTGAACTGCCACCGCATATCCGCTCCTGCATGACGAGGTTGGACTGCCCGACGTACCGTATGCGCCACCGCGCATGTGACTGCGGCGCATGGTAGCGGCCATGGCAGGCGGTTTGGTTAGGCCAGTGTTACCAAACAGTTGTTTGGAGGTTGGCGCGGTGGCGGACGGTCATTTCATGGAAAAAGCCCGTCTGAGACGGTGTTCTCTGCGCTTTAGCGGGCGCCCGTTGCCGGAATAATGCGACCGTCTAGTCATCCATCTCTCGCACGCCCGGCATGTCCGACGATAGCGATCTCGAAAAAACCGAAGCCGCCTCTCCGCGGCGCCTCGAGCAGGCGCGCGAAGAGGGCGACGTTCCCAGATCACGGGAACTGGGTTCGTTCGCCCTGATGGCCGTCAGTGCCGGCGGGCTGTGGGTGATGGGCGAGTCGATCGTGCGTGCCGCATCGTCATTCCTGGCGCGCTGCCTGGAGCTCCACCGCTACGACTACACCCGGGCGCAGGACCAGTGGGTCTACATCGGCGCGCAGTTCACGCCGCTGGCCACCGTGCTGGGCGGGTTGATCCTCATGCTGATCTTGGCCGCGCTCACGCCGCTGGCGCTCACGCGCGGGGCAATCTCGTTCAAGCCGCTGGAGCCGGATATCTCGCGCCTGTTCAAGCTGCAGGGTTTGACGCGCATGTTCTCGGTGGAAGGGCTGCTGGAGCTGCCTCGGCTGCTGCTCAAGCTCGCGTTGGTGGGCGGCGTCGCCTGGGGGCTGATCCTGCATTACCGGGGCGAGTTCATGGAACTGCCCCAGCAGGACCTGCGCGCCGCCATGGGCGATGTCATGCACGTGGCCGGCGTGGCGTTTCTCTGCATGGCCGCGGTGATGCTGCTGGTGGCCGCCGTGGATGTGCCGCTGGTGCTGTGGCAATACGCCCGCAAGCACCGCATGACCAAGGAAGAGGTGCGCAAGGAGCACCGCGAGTCTGAAGGGGATCCGCACCTCAAGGGCCGCATCCGCGCCATGCAGCGCCAGGCGGCCCAGCGCCGCATGATGGCGGACGTGCCCAAGGCCGACGTGATCGTTACCAACCCGACGCACTACGCCGTGGCGCTGCGCTATTCCGAGAAAGAGGGCGGCGCGCCGCGCGTGCTGGCCAAGGGTGCCGATCTGGTGGCGGCCAAGATCCGCGAGCTGGGCACCGAGCACAAGATCCCCATTCTGGAAGCGCCGCCGCTGGCCCGTGCGCTGTATCGGCATACCGAGATCGGCCACCAGATCCCGGAAGCGCTCTACGCCGCCGTGGCGGAAGTGCTGGCCTACGTCTATCAATTGCGCCGCCTGCATCAGGTGGGCGGCCGTGCCCCCGTGCGGCCGACCGACCTGCCGGTGCCCGCCGACATGGACCCAGGGCCCGATCCCACGAACGCTGGCCCCGAAGACGCCGCTGACGACGTCACCAGCAACGCCTAAGGGCGGCAATAAGGGATCGGCAATCCCAACGTTGATGCTTTCGCCGGTGAGGCCCCGACTGGCGCTACCGCACCACGACGTTATATCGACCCGGGCGGTGCCATGCGATCACCATCGCACTCATGGCAACCGCGCTCAGCGCCGACCATCCCGCGCGGCCAGTCGGGATCACCAGGGTCGATGTCAGCAGAATCATCGAATCGATGGCCACCTGCACGATCCCCGCATTGATCCCATGCGCGCGTTGCAGCCAGAGCGTCAGAACGCCCGTGCCGCCAACGCCGGAGCCATGCCGGGCGAGCGCCAACACCCCCATGCCGTTGAGCGTTCCGCCCACCAGCGCTGCAAACAGCGGGCTCTCAAAATCGATGTGCAAGGCCTGCCGCGTCAACGCGAGCAGGAGGGTGATGCCACAACTGGCCAGCGTCGACTTGATGGCAAAACGCGGGCCCATCACGAAATAGGCAAACACGAAAAACGGCACGTTGACCAACGTGAAAATGGTGCCGACCGACAACGGCGCGACATACGACACGAGCAATGCGATCCCGGCAATGCCACCGGTCACGAGTCCGGCCGCGCTGAGCAACACCACCCCCGTCACGATAAACATCATGCCGACGGCCATGCCATAGATGTCCTCAAGCATCGTGTGTCCGGCTGCATGGGGGCTGCTTGCCGCAACGGTGCCGCTTGCGTGATGAAGCTGATGGTCCACGGCGCCGCTCATCGCATGAACGGCCAGTCCGGCAAACAATCGTGTATGTCCAGTAATGCAGATGTGGGGCGCTTCATTGAACGTTACCTATGATCGGGTTGGTGCATCCACGCACCGGCCAATGCACCACCTTCGTGCGGCGTGCGTGGATCCGGGTCTGGTGGGCGGGCGTTTCAGGATGATTTGCAAGTCCCATACCCAGCGCCCCTGGCGGCATGGAACATACAGCCAGGCCGCTGCTGCACTGCGAGGGTATCGCAGGGGGGCGGTTCAGGGACAGGATTGGCACAGCCCATTTGGGTACGCGATTCTGCATGGAAGTCTGGCGCGGCGCACGCCGCACCCTGCTGGGCGGCGGGAAGGGGCATAAGCGCACCCCCCGGTGGGAGGGTATTTCAAAGAAAAGCCGCCTTTTGGGCGGCTTTCTCACGTCTTCGATTTGGTGTCTCCCCCGGCAAGATGGCATTCATCGAAAAGCCCCCCGCTGCCCGTACCCTCAGATGAACGCCGCACTGCTCCGAGTCTCCAGCTTCCTGCGCCAGGGCGACTACCGCTCCGCCGCCGGCCCGGTGCTGATCATCCTGATCCTGGCGATGATGGTGCTGCCGCTGCCGCCGTTCATCCTGGACTTGTTGTTCACCTTCAACATCGCGCTGTCGATCATCGTGCTGCTGATCAGCATGCACACGCTGCGGCCACTGGATTTCTCGTCGTTCCCCAGCATTCTGCTGATCACCACGCTGATGCGGCTGTCGCTGAACGTCGCCTCCACGCGCGTGGTGCTGATGGAAGGCCACACCGGCCCGGACGCCGCTGGCAAGGTCATCGAAGCCTTCGGCCACTTCTTGGTGGGCGGCAACTACACCGTCGGCATCGTGCTGTTCGTCATCCTGGTGATCATCAACTTCATGGTGATCAGCAAGGGTGCGGGCCGGATCGCCGAGGTCAGCGCGCGCTTCACGCTCGATGCGATGCCGGGCAAGCAGATGGCCATCGACGCCGACCTGAACGCCGGCCTGATCCGCGAAGACGAAGCCCGCAAGCGCCGCACGACCATCGCCCAGGAAGCCGAATTCTTCGGCTCCATGGACGGTGCCAGCAAGTTCGTGCGTGGCGATTCGGTGGCGGGTATCGCCATTCTGCTGATCAACATCATCGGCGGCCTGGCTGTGGGCGTGCTCCAGCACAACATGGACATCGGCCACGCCGCCACCAACTACACGCTGCTGACCATCGGCGACGGCCTGGTTGCGCAGATTCCTGCGCTGGTGATCTCCACCGCGGCGGGCATCATGGTCAGCCGCGTGTCCACCGACAAGGACGTCGGCCAGCAACTGTCGAGCGAGCTGTTTGCCATGCCGATGGTGCTGATGACCACCGCCGGTGTGATCGGCCTGCTGGGCCTGGTGCCGGGCATGCCGCATATCCCGTTCATCCTGTTTGGCGGCGGCCTGGGTTATCTGGGCTGGTACCTCAAGAAGAAGCGCGAGATTCCCGAAGTCGAGCCCGTGCTGCAGGCCATTGCCCCGGTCGATACGCCGGAAGCGAGCTGGGACGACGTGTCGTGGGTCGACGTGCTGGGCCTGGAGATCGGCTACCGCCTGATCCCGCTGGTGGACAAGAGCCAGGACGGCGAGCTGCTGCGCCGCATCAAGGGCATCCGCAAGAAATTCACGCAGGACATGGGCTTCCTGGCACCGGTTGTGCACATTCGCGACAACCTGGAGCTGGGTCCGTCGTCGTACCGCATCACGCTCAAGGGCGTGGAGATTGGCCACGGCGAAGTGCAGCAGGGCAAGTTCCTGGCCATCAACCCGGGCGGTCAGGACGGGCATGGCGAACGCCTGGGCACGCAACTGCCGGGCACCCCCACCGTGGACCCGACCTTCGGCCTGCCGGCCATGTGGATCACCGCCGATGTGCGCGATCGCGCGCAGGCCGAGGGTTATACCGTGGTCGACTGCAGCACGGTCATCGCCACGCACGTCAATCAGTTGATTTACACCCATAGCACCGAGCTTCTCGGCCGTTTGGAAGTGCAGCAGTTGCTCGATCATTTGGCCAAGGAAGCACCGAAGCTGGTCGAAGACGTTTGCCCGAAGCTGTTGCCCGTCGCGACCGTGCAGAAGGTGCTGCAGAACCTGCTGGACGAAGGCCTGCACATCCGCGACATCCGCACCATCGTCGAGACGCTGGCGGAGCACGGAGGCAAGACGCAAGACCCCGCCGAACTCACCGCCGCCGTGCGGATCGCGCTGGGTCGGGCAATCGCCCAGCACCTGTTTCCGACCAAGAACGAAATGCAGGTCGTCACGCTCGACCCGAATCTGGAGAACATCTTGCTGCAAAGCATCGTTGGCGCGCATGGCGGAAACGCCGGTCCGATCGAACCGCAACTGGCTGACTCGCTCATGCAAGCGGCTGCGGATTCGTCGCGCCAATACGAACAGATGGGCCAGACGGGCGTCCTGCTCGTACCGCCCGCGCTGCGTCCCATGCTGGCCCGCTTGTTCAAGCGTGCCGCACCCAGCCTGCGCGTGCTGTCACACGCTGAAATTCCAGATCACCGAACGATTAAGGTTGTCGCCATGCTTGGAGGCCGCGCATGAAAATGCATCGATTCACCGGACTGACGTCGCGCGACGTGTTGCGTAAAGTGCGCGACCAGTTGGGCGACGACGCGCTGATCCTCTCGAACCGCGCCGTGCCGGGCGGCATCGAGGTCATCGCCGCCTCCGATACGCACCTGGATGCGCTGGTCGATACGCACTCGACCGCACCGAAGGCCGCACAACGCCGCCCGAGCATGCCGGCCCCGATTCCGGAGCCCGCACCGGTGGCTGAGGTTGCCGCCCAGGCGCCTGCCGAGCCGCAAGTGCAAGCCGTGGCCCAGGCCGACACGTCGGCCACACCGAATGCACTGGCCCGTCTGCGCAACCGCTTTACCGCCGCGCGCCGCGCTGCCGTGCAAGCCCCTGTGCAAGAAGACGCGCTGGCTGAGCCGGCCGCTGGCCGCAAGCTGCAAGCCCGCGTGGATGACGACGTGGAGCTCGGCGCATCGGAAACGCTGCTGGGTGTGGACCCGCTGGTGGCCTCCACCCGCATGCTGGCAGGCCTGTCGCTGGATCGCGCCAACGAAGATGCCGCCCAGACGCTGGCCAGCACGGCCCAGTTCATCGCCCGCCGCACCGTGGTGCCGGAAGACGAGCCGGTCGAACAGATCCAGCGCCCGGCCGCCCGCCGCGAGCCGCTGCGCACGCAAGAAGACCAGCCGACCACGCTGCGCTCGTTTGCCGAGCGCGTGGAAGCCCAGGCACGCGCTACGCGCGCCGCCGAGCAGCAGATGGCTCGCCCGCAACCGCAAGTTGAGACTGCCAAGCCGGCCGACATCTTCGTCCGCATGGAGGATTCGATGGCCAAACCTGACGCCCCGCGCGAAGACGTGAGCCTGCAGCACTCGGCCATCAAGGCCGACATCAAGGCGGAAACCGATGCCATGACCCGCCGCATGGTCAGCGAGATCGACGTGCTCAAGAGCACGTTGACCGACGCCATGTCGAGCCTGGCCTCGCTGGGCGTGAAGCTGGGCGATCCGGTGCGCACGCGCCTGTTCCAGACCATGCTGAACGCCGGTTTCTCGGCGCAGCTCACGCGCTACGTGCTGGAGAACATGCCGCAGCACGACACGTATGAAGGTGCGCTGGACTTCGTGCAGCGCGCCATTGAAAAGAACCTGACCACCGTGTCGGACGAAAACAGCCTGCTCGACCAGGGCGGCGTGTTTGCGCTGATGGGTCCGACCGGCGTGGGCAAGACCACCACCACCGCCAAGCTGGCTGCGCGCTTCGTGCTGCGCCATGGCGCATCGCGCGTGGCACTGCTCTCGACCGACAGCTACCGGATCGGCGGCCACGAACAACTGCGCATCTACGGCAAGATCCTGGGCGTCTCGGTGCATGCCGTGAAAGACGCGCAAGACCTGAGCCTGGCGCTCAACGATCTGCGTGAAAAGCACGTTGTGCTGATCGACACCATTGGCATGAGCCAGCGTGATCGCGCCGTGTCCGAACAGATGGCGATGCTGCATGCCGTGGGCCCGTCGATCAAGCGCCTGCTGCTGCTGAACGCTGCAAGCAACGGCAAGACGCTTGACGAAGTGGTGAGCGCCTACCGCGATGCCAACCTGGCCGGCTGCATCCTGACCAAGATCGACGAGGCCGCCTCGGTGGGCCACGCCATGGACGTGATGATCCGCCGCCGCCTGCCGCTGCACTACGTGTCGTACGGCCAGCGTGTGCCGGAGGACATTGCAGTACCGAACAAGAAGCTGCTGATCCACCGCAGTTTCCGTGCAAGTGCCGAGCAATCGTCGTTCGCGCTGGATTCAGATGAATCGCTGCTGGTGGCGCAAGGCGCCGCACGCAGCCGCGAACCGGGCCTGGCCGCTTTCGATTTCGCATAAAAGAGAGGGGCGACCATGACGACCCCATTCGCCAAGGACCAGGCCGCCGGGCTGCGCCGCATGCTCGGCCAGGTGGCAAGCCGCCGCGTGCTGGTGATCGGTGCAGAGGAGCAGATTGACGACTTTGTCGACAACCTGCGCATTGCGTTGTCGGCCATGGGTCGCGACGCTGCCGTGGTGAGCGCGCAAACCATGCTGGCGGTGGCCGGCATGCTTGAGCAGCACGACGACAGCGCCGACGTCACCCTGGTGGCGGCGCATTTCGGCTCCCGTGCGCTGGGCACGGTGGCCGAAGCCTGCGACGACGTGCTGCTGGTCTTCTCCGATGGCCCGGAAGGGATCAAGAGCGCGTACACGCTGCTCAAGAAGACCGCGGGGCTGCAAGGTGGCGCGGGTATCCGCACGGTGGTCTGTGGTGCGCATTCGGTCGACTCCGCCGTGCGCGTGTTCGGCAACCTGGCCAACACGGTGGGGCAGTACTTGAACACCCGTATCGACTTTGCCGGTTATCTGCCGGAAGACCGGCACGTAGAACTGGCGCTCTCGCTCGGCAAGCCCGTGGCGAGCGCGTTTCCCGCATCGCCTTCGGCCATGGCCTTCCGCCAGCTTGCCGAAGAGATGCTGAGCTGGGCCAGCGCCGAGGCCCAAGCCGCTGACGACAATGAGCCGTCGCGGGTGATGGTATCGGCGCAGGAATCGACTCAGACAGCGGCACATGAGTCGGCACAAACAACGTCGATCCTGACGCCCCGCGCGACCGCGCGCGCGGCCGAGATGGTTTATTGAGGCGCACCATGAACGAAGCGCCAAAGGCAGGCATGGATATGTACACCGCAACCGGTCGCAAGACCAAGTCCGACGAGATGGCGACGTATGCACCGCTGGTGCGCCGCATTGCCAACCAGATGATGGTGAAGCTGCCGGCCAGCGTCGAACTCGACGATCTGATCCAGGCCGGCATGATGGGCTTGCTCGATGCGCTGTCGCGCTATGAAGAAACGCAGGGCGTGCAGTTTGAGTTCTACGCTGCCCAGCGTATTCGCGGCGCGATCCTGGACGAGCTGCGCGGCTCCGACTGGCTGCCGCGCGGCCTGCGCCGCAATGCCCGCACGATCGAGCAGGCGATCCAGAAGCTGCAGCAGCAGAAGGGCCGCGCGCCCACCGAAACGGAGATTGCTGCCGCGCTGAACATGTCGCTGGCCGACTACCAGAAGCAACTGGTCGACCTGCAAGGCAGCCAGCTGCTGTACTACGAAGATTTCGACCGCGAAGACGCCGACGCCTTCATCGAGAACCGCGCCGCCGAGAACGATTCCACGCCGCTGGACCAGTTGCTGGACCACGACCTGCGCGAGTCGGTGGTGGCCGCCATCGAAGGCCTGCCCGAGCGTGAGAAGCTGATGATGAGCCTCTACTACGAGCAGGACTTGAACCTGCGTGAGATCGGCGCCGTGATGGGCGTGTCGGAATCGCGCGTGTGCCAGATCCACAGCCAGGCCATCGCACGCATCCGTGCCCGTCTGCGTGACCGTGCATGGCTGCCGACGCCGACCTGATGCCGGCTTAGTCTCTAGCGTTACCTGCCAGATTTTTACTGCGCGGCCAGCGAGTCATCTCGCGGCCGCGCTTTTTCTTTGGGCAACGCGGTGACAAGGCGTTGGGCCGCTGCGTCCCATACGCGCGTCTCGCCATGCTTGAAGAGGGCGAAGCGTTCTGCGGGCACGTCGGCAACCTTCAATGCGTGGGCCAGATCGGCGATGGGCTGGTCCAGCGGTTCGTCCGTCAGCGCGAACGTGCCCCAGTGGATGCCCACCGCCTGGCGCGCGCCGATGTCCTGCATGACCTGCACCGCCTCGGTCGGGTCGATGTGCTGGGCCTTCATGAACCAGCGCGGCTCGTAGGCGCCCACGGCAATGGCGGCCACATCAAAGTGGCTGAAGCGCGTGCCAATGTCGCGCGTGTCCTGCGAATACCCTAGGTCGCCCGAGAACCAGAAGCGCAGGCGCGGATGCAGCAATGCCCAACTGCCCCATAGCGTCTGGTTGCGGTCGTACAGGCCGCGAGCGGACCAATGCTGCACGGCGCAGAAGTGCGCGGTGAAGGGGCCGAATTGCGCTTCGTCGTCCCAGTCGAAGGCGCGCACGTTGGGGTTGTCACCTGATAGGCGCGTGCCGCGCACGTTGCGCGCAAACCAGTGGTCGATGCCCAGCGGCACGAAAAACATGGGTGCTCCGCCCGGCTGGCGCATCAGCGCACGCACGCTGGCTTTGTCCAGATGGTCGTAGTGGTTGTGCGAGATCAGCACCAGGTCGATATGCGGCAACTGCGTGAGCGACAGGCCCGGCGGCTGGTGGCGGCGCGGGCCGGCAAACGGCAGCGGCGAGGCGCGCTTGGAGAACACCGGGTCTGTCAGCACGTTGAGCCCATCAATCTGCAGCAGCAGTGTCTCGTGGCCGATCCAGGTGAGTTGCGGCACGTCGGGCGGCTGGTGTACCCCGCTCAGGTTGGGGGCAATGCAGGAGAGGTCCAGCGTGGGCGGCTTGGGGAGCCCGGCCTTGCGGCGCTCACGTTGCCATTTCCAGAAATCGCCGCCGGGGCGCGGATGGGGGTAGCGGTTGCGGAAGCCGTCCGGCGTGTGGTGAGGCTTGGCCGGATCGTAGTGAGGGTTCTTCATGGCATCGCTGGGGATGGACGAGTCCCGCAGTTGAGGGAACCCGCTTGAATATCAAGGAATATCAAGTTGTGTTGTTTCTTGAACTTTGGGTAAGCCACTGCCTAGGCTGAATCCGCCTCGCTGAGGCGCGCTGCGCAGCACATTCCGCTACGGGGTCGCGGCAGTTAAACCTTCCTCAAGGACCACAATGGATTCATCTCATCACTTGGCTGGGCAAACCGACGTTACGGATGCGCACGATGCGCATAAAAAAAGGGGACCGCCAACAATTTGACAGGTTGTCAGGAACCAGCGGCGAGCGGACAGATTGTTCTGCTGCCCGACGCCCGGGTTGCCACGTTTTCCACAGAATCACTGCCTGCCTATCGTAGTGCGCCGCCCCGCTTCATGCTGGGCAACGGGGCGCGGCAGGTCAGCGGTAGCGCTGCTCGGCTGGCGCAACTGCCTTCGGGTGCCATCGTCGGCATCAACGATTACCAGCTGATTGGCGACACCGCCGAGCTGGCCGATCTCCATCACCACCGCGGTTACATGCACGGGCGCTGGACGCGCGGCACCGTGCGCATGGGCGCGCAAACCTTAGCGGTTGGCGGCGGCGCGGGGGACTACCACTACGCCGTGATCGATCAGGCCGACTTGACCTTGCGCCAGCAAACCATGCTCGGCTGCCGCGGCTTGTTCACGACACCCACCGTGGTTGGCGGGTGCGGGCCCGTAGGCAGCGTGAGCGGCACGCTGGACATGGTCTGGCAGGACGGCACCCTGCGACTGATCGGCCGCCTGGAAGTGCAAGCCAACGGGCAGTGCGCGACGCTGCTGATCCGGCACTACCACCCCGATATTGGCGCCACCTGCCACGGTGGCAGCCCGTTTGGGCGCAGCACCTACGATCTCACGCCCGTGGTGGCCGACAACGGCATGCTGCGATGCGTCATCCTGTACCGCCAGCGATTCGACTCCGGCGTGACCTACCAGGGTGTGGCGATGTTCGAAGCACACTCGCATTTAAGAACGCAAAATATGTACACAAAAGACGGTAGCAATTGTTGACATAAGCCGGGGCGCGCTCCAAGATGCCGGCAAATGTGCGACATCACGTCGCGCAAATGTCGGCAGACGGGGCCCGCGCCCGGTCCGCTCGATGCACACCAGGCACGCTCCCGGCACGTACACGGGAGTGGCCTCAGGAGACAAGACAATGCGCCAATCCCCCGGCCTTCCCTCGCCGTCGTCCTCGACCTGCGTCGATCCTGTCAACGAACGCCTGCCGCTGCCGCGCCTGTTTGCACTCGGCCTGCAGCACCTGCTGGTGATGTATGCCGGTGCGATTGCGGTGCCGCTGATTGTCGGCAATGCGCTCGGCCTGTCGAAGAGCGATCTTTCGTATCTCGTCAATTGCGATTTGTTTGCGGCCGGTATCGGCACGCTCATCCAGTCGCTCGGCTTCCTGATCTTCGGGATCCGGCTGCCGGTGATGATGGGGGTGACGTTTGCCGCCGTGGCACCGATGATCGCCATCGGTGTGGAGCCCGGCATGGGGTTGCCCGGCATCTTTGGGGCGTCCATCGTTTCGGGTGTGTTCGGCATTGCCATTGCGCCGCTGATGGGCCGGCTGCTGGGCCTGTTCCCGCGCGTGGTGACGGGCACGGTCATCATGTTGATCGGCTTTTCGCTGCTGAGTGTGGGCATCAACTGGGCCGCCGGTGGCCAGCAGATGATTCCGCAGGTGGTGGACGGTGTGAAACACATGGTGCCGAACCCGGCCTTTGGCGACCCGTTCGGCCTGGCGATTGCCGCGCTGGTGCTGGTGACGATCCTGCTGCTGACCAAGTTCGGTAACGCGCTGCTGTGCAATATTGCTGTGCTGCTGGGCATCGTGGCGGGCACGCTGGTGGCCGCCGCGTTCGGCAAGGTGTCGCTGGCCGATGCAAGCGCCGCGCCGCTGATGACGCTGGTAACGCCGTTCCACTTCGGCATGCCCAAGTTCGAGCTGTCGGCCATCATCTCGATGTGCATCGTGATCGTGATCACGCTGGTGGAATCGACCGGCATGTTTCTCGCGCTGTCGCACGTGGTGGGCAAGCCCATCTCGCGCAACGAGCTGACCAACGGCCTGCGCGCCGACGGTCTGGCGACGGTGGTGGCCGGTGTGTTCAACACGTTCCCGCATACGTCGTTCTCGCAGAACATCGGGCTGGTGTCGATCACGGGTGTGCGCTCGCGCTACGTGGCGGCGGCGGGCGGTGTGCTGCTGATCGTGCTGGGGCTGTTTCCGAAGCTGTCGTACGTGGTGGCATCGGTGCCGCAGTACGTGCTGGGTGGCGCGGGGCTGGTGATGTTCGGCATGGTGGCCGCGGCCGGTATCCGCATGCTGGGCATGGTGGATTTCCAGAACCAGCGCCATAACCTGCTGATCATCGCCGTGTCGGTGGGCTTTGGCATGGTGCCGACGCTGGCGCCGACCTTCTTCCACCACTTTCCGGAATGGACGCACCCGATTACCCACAGCGGTATCGTCCTGGGCACGCTGGTGGCGGTGGTGCTCAACGCGTGGTTCAACGGCATCCGTGGTTCGCATGAGGTGATGAGCGGCGCCGCTGCAGCGCACTGAGTAACGCAACCCGCAACCATGCAACACCCCGCTTCAGGCGGGGTGTTTTGCTTTGGCGACACCAATCTGAGCGCAAGCGTTTGCTTATCGATTTCACAGTGCACGCTGCGCAGTTTCACGGTTCTGCAAATAAAGCGCCTTAGGTTGTGCCCAATCTTCGGAGGAGGAAGAGAAAAAGCGGGGAGGAAACCATGCAAGCGCTATCAGCACGATTCGAAAAGACAGACGCGGGGCGCCGTGAGATCGCCACGCGCAATGGCGCGCTCAGCCGCTCAAGCCGCGCGCTGCTCATCATGGTGGACGGCCAGGCCACGGGCGAGGATCTTGCCGTGCGTGCGAGCCAACTGGGTCTGGAAGCGCAGGCCGTGCTCGAACTGCTGCAGGCGGGTTTCATTCAGATTGCGGCCGATGTTGCTGGTGAGCCTGCCTTGGTTCAGGTTGCCGAACCGCAGCCCGAGCCGCTCAAACCTGCCGCGCCCAATCGCAAGCGCTCGCTGGCTGCGGCACGCATGTACCTCATGGACATTGCGGCGCGCACGTTCAGCTCGGCCGAGCATCCGATCCGCCAGCGCCTGGTCGAGGCCACCGACCGCGCGTCTGTGGAAGGGGCATTCGAGGCGCTGATGGCAGCCCTGCGCGAAGCCACCTCGGCGTCGATGGTGGAGCAGGTCGAGGTGTCCTTCCGGGGGTTTCTGCCGGCTGAAGAGGGTGCGGCTGGCTGAGCACAAACACCCCGCGCAAGGCGAGGTGTTTTTTTTTGCGATAACGCCGAGCGATCAAGCGGCCTTCTGCGCAACGTCGTCCTTCAGCAGACCACGCGCCCGCTGATTGGACTTGTAGATGTTGTCGCGCACCGGCACCGCACCGGTCTTCACGCTGTGCACCCAATCCTGGGTCGACATCACCGCCGCAAAGCGCGATTGCAGCACCACGCTGAACACACGGTGGATCTCTTCCGCGCTGGCAAAGCCCGCCTGGTTCTGATACGGCACCGAGCCCGACGCGTCGTGCAGAAACTCCACCGCCGTGCCGTTGTGCAGCGCGTGGTTGATGGTGGAGGCATCGCAGTTGTGCGTCATGTAGCCGACCACGGTCAATGTGTCGATGCCGTTGGTTTGCAGCCATTGCGCCAGATCGGTTTCCGGGTATGCACTCGGCAGCGTCTTGCTTACGTAGTGGTCGTGCGGGCGCGAGGCCACCACCGGGTGCAGTTGCCAGCCGTCCGTGTCAATGGCAAACAGCGGCGAGCTGGCGGGCGAGGTCTGCTGCACAACGATCACCGGAATGCCTGCCTCACGCGCCGTATCCATGGCAACGCCGACATTGGCGACAGTCTGCTGCGGGTTCGGATACTCGATCGGCAGGCCGCCGGTGAAGTACTCGTTCTGCACATCGATGACGATCAGGGCGCGCTTCGGGGTGATGTTTGCGGTCATGGCTGGCTCCTCGGAGAGGGTTTGGGGTTGGGGCATTGCGTGAGCCCATGGACAGCATCTTCGTGCATGGCTATCCTTCCCGACAGTGGCCCGGAAGACATTCATCGATGAAATTGGGCCAAACACGCGGAGCCCCCATGCAACCCCAGGAAATCGCCGTTCTGGCTTTCAATGACATCAGCCCATTTCACCTCTCGGTGCCGTGCTTGGTGTTCGAAGACCGCATCTGGGCGGGGCTGCCTGCGTACAACCTGCGGATCTGCGCGGGTGAACCCGCCAGGAAAGGCGGCCTGCGCACCACCGCAGGGTTTGCCGTACAGACGGACCTGACGCTGGAAGACGCGGCCCGCGCCGACGTGCTGATCGTGCCGTCATGGCGCGACACAGATGAGCGCCCGCCCGCACCCATGGTGAATGCCGTGCGCGATGCGTACGCGAGGGGTGCCACGGTCGTCGGCCTGTGCCTGGGGGCGTTTGTGCTGGCCGAAGCGGGCGTGCTCGACGGCCATGAAGCCACCACGCATTGGAGCGCGGTTGAGGCATTCTCGCAGCGCTATCCGCGCGTGAAGCTTGTACCCGATGTGCTGTATCTGGATGCCGACGATGGCCGGCTGGTGACATCTGCCGGTACGGCTGCGGGGCTGGATTGCTGCCTGCACCTCGTGCGCCGCTGGCATGGCGCAGAGGTGGCCAACCGCATTGCGCGCCGGCTGGTGGTGGCACCGCACCGGCAGGGCGGGCAGGCGCAATACATTGAGCAGCCGCTGCACGATGCACCGGGTGGCGATCGCTTATCCGATCTGCTGAACTGGGCCGTTGCCAACCTGGCTGAGCCGCACACGCTGGATTCGCTGGCTGAACGCGCCGCGATGAGCCGACGCAATTTCACGCGACGCTTTCGTGAGTTGACCGGCGCGACTGTCGGCCAATGGTTGCTCGGCCAACGTCTGGCCTACGCACAACGCATGCTGGAGACCACGCGCCAGCCGGTGGAAGCGATTGCACAACTGGCAGGCTTCGGCAGTGCGGTGTCGTTGCGCCAGCATTTCAGCCGGACGTATCACACCTCACCCAGCGCGTATCGCGCGCTGTTCGCGCACACCTGAAGAGAGAAGAGATGGGCGGGACTGGCTACTTGCTCAGCTCGTGGCCGATCACACCGCCGGCCACTGCGCCGCCGATCGTGCCGGCCGGGCTGTGTGTCAGCTCATGGCCTGCCACGCCGCCCGCCACTGCACCGCCTACGGTACATGCCGCCAATGCCGGGGCCAGTGCTGCAATCGCGCAAATCAGCGCCGTTTTCCATGTGTTCATGTGTGCTCTCCTGATAGGGCCGGCGCAGTGCGTGCGCTGGCACCTTCAGTCGAGCAAGGCGCGTGCCGCGCTCACATGAACAGCGGCGAAAGCGACAGGTGCGACAGCGCGATCACCAGCACCTGCGCAATCACCAGCAGGATCAGCGGAGAGAGATCCAGCCGCCCGCCCAGCGGCGGCACCACGCGGCGGATCGGGCGCAGCAGCGGATCGACCAACGTATTGAGCACCGCGCCCATGGGCGATGCCGGGCCCATCCACGACAGGATGGCCGACGCAATGGTCACCCAGACCAGCACGTTGAACGCCCACTTGAGCACCGTGAACAGCGCTGCCACAAAGCCCCACGGCAGGAGCGCCATCGGGCTCACGCCCACGGAGGCCAGCAGCAGGAACAGATACACGAGCGCCGTGGCATAGGCCGCCACCAGCGACGACCAATCGATGTAGCCCGTGGCCGGAATCACCCGGCGCAGCGGATGCACCAGCCAGCCCGTCAGTTGAAAGATGGCCTGCGACAGCGGATTGCGCGGTGACAGCCGCACCGCCTGCGTCCAGGCGCGTATCAACAGCGCGGCGCCAAAGAGCGAGAAGATCGTGTCGAGCAGAAAACGCGTGATGTCGCCGAACATGCGCCCGGGTCTCCTATGGTCAGGTGAGGCAAAAGCTGCGAGGGCGAGAGGCTCGCCGGAGGGCGGCTATTGTCGCATGGGACTCTGACGGTACGCTGCGTGGGCCACCTGTGATGATGTGTCGCGCGCGGTAGGCGCGTCGTGGGCCTTGGAGTATCGTCTCGGCGCTTTTCAGACCTCAAGCCTCTCAAGGAGATCCACCGTGATACTACGTGTGCTCCGCGCGCCGCTCAGCGCCGCGCTGTTTTTATTCGCAAGCCTGTCGGCCGTGCCTGCTGCGCATGCCGAGACCGGCGTCTTCACCCTTCAGTCGTCCGCGTTTGCTGACAACGGCGTCATCGACCGCAAGTACGCCGGCAAGAACCCCGCGAACCAGAATTGCACGGGCGAGAACATCTCTCCGGCGCTGAGCTGGTCCAACCTGCCGGCCGGCACCAAGAGCCTGGCGTTGATCGTGAGTGATCCGCAGGGCCAACTCGGCCAAGGTGCGAACCATTGGTTGACCTACGGCATTCCCGCCACGCAGACCGAGTTGCGCGAAGGCGCCGCCACAAGCGATGCCCTGCGCATGGGCCAGAATACCTTTGGCGACCCAGCCTACCTGGGGCCGTGCCCTCCCAAGGGCTCGGGCATGCCCCATTACATCTTCCTGCTGATCGCCACCGACTTGGCGCCCGACGCGCTGCCCAGCGGGCTCACCCGCACCGAGCTGGATGCCGCCCTCAAGGGGCACACCAAGGGCGCTGCGGCCTGGATTGGCCGCTTCGGCAACTTCTGATGTGAGTGCGCTGGCCGCCTGCGCTCACTGCGCTGCGGCCGGCTCCATGCCTTTGCGCACGAGTAGGGCGGCAGCCTCCTTGCTGCGCAGCGCCTGTAGCAAGGCCTGCGCACCCGCAAGGTTTTTCGCGTGGACATTCACACCGGCCGCATACACGGTGTAGTTCTGAATGGCCGCAGGCAGCGGTCCGACGTACTGGATGTGCGGCACCGCGAGCAATTCGCTGACTTGATGCACGGCCAGCGCCGCTTTGCCATCGACGAGCCGGGCACCCACCAGCCCGCCGTGAACCAGCACCGCCTTCGGCGCAATCGCCTGCGCAATGCCCAGCGTCTCAAACAGCTTCGATAGATAGATGCCCGACGACCCGCCCGCCGCCGGGTCCAGATACGCCACCGATGGTGCCGCCAGCAACGTCTGCTTGAACTGATCGACCGTCGAGATCGCGGGCCTGGGCGCACCCTCGGGCACGGCAACGCCAATGCCGACGCGCGCCACGTTGCTGAGCGTCGGTGCCAGATTGCCCGACGCACTGAGCGCTTTCGCCAGGGGCTCGGGCAGGATCGCCACGTCAAAAGCCTCGCCGGCTTGAATACGCTTGGCCAGTTCGCCTGCCGTGCCGTTGGAGATGATGAGGTGGACCGCGCCCGATTGTTCAAGCGAAGGTGCCAATGCATCGAGCACAGGCCGGAACGCGCCCGCGCTCAAGACGGTGATGTCAGCCGCGCAAGCCGGCCCCGCCATGCCCAGCGCGAAGAGCGTTGCCAGAAGCGGAATTCTCGGGATCAAGATGCGGCTCCGTTCATGTGTCGGTGCCGCACCTTAGCACTGCACGCTGCAACGGGCTTACAACCCCGCTACTGGAAAGCTCGCTTGCCAGACCGCGCTTTGCACGTTCACGGCTTTCGGAATCAGCTTCTGCTGCAGGAACAGGTCAGCAATCTGCTGTTGTGACGCTACGATTTCCGGCGTGATGGGCGTTACGCCGTAAGGCACGCGCCGCAGCCAGGTTTCCACCACGGGTTGTTCAATACCGAGCTTGGGCGCCAACAGCGCCGCTGTCTCCTGTGGATGCTGATTCACCCACAGGCCCGAGGTGCGCAACTGCGCCAGGATGGTATTGACCGCGCGCGGATGCGCTTTCACAAACTCCGGCGTGGCCTCGTAGAAGTTGGAGGTCGGCACCTCGCTGAAGTCGCCCAGCGTGCGCGTCTTCAGCGCTTTCTGCGCCAGCGCGTAGTACGGGTCCCACACGACCCACGCATCCACGGCACCGCTCTCGAAGGCGGCACGTGCCTCGGCGGGTGGCAGGTAGATCGGCTGCACATCCTGCACCGTCAGGTTGGCGCGCTTGAGCAACTGCACCAGCAGGTAGTGCGAGCTGGAGCCCTTCTGCAGCGCAATGCGCTTGCCCTTCAGGTCGGCCACGCTGTGCGCGGGCGAGCCGTCGAGCACGAACAGCGCCTCGTTGGTCTTGCCGCCCGGCTCCGCACCCACATAGACGAGGCGTGCGCCTGCCGCCTGCGCAAACACGGCCGGCGGCGCACCGGTATAGCCGAAGTCGATGCTGCCCGTGTTTAGCGCCTCCAGCAGTTGCGGCCCGGCGGGGAATTCCTTCCACTCGACCTTGTAGCCGAGCTCCCCCAGCGGCTTGTCGAGCGAGCCCTGCGCTTTGAGCACGGCCAGCAGCCCTGCCTTCTGAAAGCCGATGCGCACCGTGCCGGCCGGGTCGGCGGCTTGGGTGAGGCCCGCGCTCAGCGCAAGGCCGGCACCCAGCAGCGCGGCAAGCCAGCGTCGTCGGCCAGACGATGGGGGGGTATGAGGCGATTGGGTTTGCATGCTTCCTCCAGCGAGTTGGGTGTTGTGCGGTCGATGCTACGGACCGCACGTGCGCGAAGGAACGAACAAGATTGCATGTGCATAGATGCAGCTGCGTCAGCCTGTTGCTGTGGCAGCCAACTCCGCCAGATACGCCCACGGATAGATGCCGCGCGCATGCCCATCGTTGAAGATCAGTTGCACGCCATAGCCTGCAGGTTCGATGGCCATGACGCGCGTATCGGCCGGCGCATGGATCGGCGTGCCGTGATGACGCTTGAACTGGCATTCGGCGCATCGGCAGGCTTCACGCAACGCAACGTGGTCAAGCGTGATGGCTGCCTCTTTCCAATGCAGCTGCAATGCGCCCTTTGCGATGTCGTTATCGATGCGCTCAGGTGGTTGCACGGGCGGTTCCGATCTGTGCCAGCGCAATCCGCACGGCTTTGACGACTTCGGGGTCGCCATCGGCTTCTGCGTTGCGCAGGGCGGGCAGGGCAGCGGCATCGCCGATCTCACCCAGCGCCAGCGCCGCTTCCTTGCGCAGATTGCTGATGGGGTGCGCGAACAACGCGGCGAGTGCATCAACGGCATGCGCAGCGCGCCAGCGGCCAAGTGCGCGGGCGGCTTGTAGACGGACTTGCCAGTAGTCATCCGCCAGCGCATCGACCAAGGCTTGCGTGACGTGCGCCTCGGGAGCCAGCGCGCGCAGCTTGCCGAGCGTGCTGGCGCTTTCCTCTCGCACGCGCCAGGTGGTGTCGCGCAGCGCATCGAGCAGCGCAGGCAGCACGGATGCATCCGTCGCAAGGCCAAGCGCACCCACAGCCGCGCGCCGCACGTCTGCATCGTGGTCATGGCGGGCGCGTTCTGCCAGGGCAGGCAGCGCGGCCGCATGCTTGCGCCAACCGAGCACGGCCACCGCTTCGCGGCGCACGGTGGCATCAGCGTCTTGCAAGGCATGCAGTGCGGGCGCTTCGCTCTCCGGCACGCGCAGTTCTCGCAAGCCACGCAGGGCGGCTGCGCGCACGAAGCCACTCGCATGGTCGACGTACGGCAGCAGCGCGGGCGCAGAGTCGGGCGACTTCAGTTCACCCAGGCCGAGCGCTGCCGCATCACGCACGGCAGCATCTGCGTCTTCCAACGCGCGGGCGAGTGCGGCCACCGTATCGGGCTGCTCCCAGGTTGCGAGGATGCGGGCGGCTTCGAGCCGAACCTCGGGCGCAGGGTCGTGCGCAAGCAGCGCAATCACCTCGGGCAACGCATCGGCATCTTCCTCATCGGCGAGCTGCAGAAGCGCGACGCGGCGCGTGGCGGCATCGTCATCGTGTAATCGGTGCAGGTAGCTCGTCATCGCACCCTCAACGCAGCAGGTAGGGAATGTCGACCTTTACCGCGCCGGTTGGGCAGTCCTGCTCGCAGGGCATGCAGTACCAGCACTCGTCGAATTGCATGAAGGCCTTGCCCTTGGTGAGATCGATGGCGAGCAGGTCGAGCGGGCAGACGTCAACGCACACCGTGCAGCCCTTGTCGGCAATGCACTTGGCTTCGTCAATGGTGACGGGCGCGCTGCTGCGCGAGGCGATGTCGTGAGGGGTATGGGTGGTGTGGGGCATGATCAGGCGGCTTGGGGAATGCGCAGGTGTGCGTACGAGTCCGTACTGTGCACATCAACGGGAATGACATAAGGCTCAACGGCCTGCTTGCGACTGGTCATGGCGCCATGCGCATCTTTGTAGAGGCGCGTGTGGCAGAACCAGCTGGCGTCGTCGCGCTCGGGGTAGTCCACACGGTGGTGGTACAGGCCCCAGCGGCTTTCCGTGCGGAAGAGCGAGGCACGCGCGGCCATCTCTGCGCAGTCGCGGATGAAGCTGACTTCCATCGCACGCATCAGCTCGTGCGGGTTGCGGGCGTGCAGGTGCGTGATGTCTTCGGCAATCTCATCAAAGCGGCGCAGGCCGATCTCCATCTTGCGTGTGACCTTGGGCGGCTGCAGGTAGTCGTTCACCATGCGGCGCAGTTTGTATTCCACCTGCGCCGGGGCAAGGCCGTGTTCGCGTTGCAACGGCGCAAAGATGCGCGCTCGCTCGCGGGCAATCTGCTCGTCGTCGATGCGTACGTTGCCTTGTTTTCCGGCGATGTAATCCGCCGCGTTCTGCCCGGCAAACCAGCCATACGTGAACGCGCCCAGCATGTAGTTGTGCGGTACGGCGGCCATGTCGCCGGCGGAGTAGAGGCCTGGCACTGTTGTCTCCGCCCGCGCATTCACATACACGCCCGATGCGCTGTGCCCGCTGCAGAAGCCGATTTCCGAGATGTGCATCTCCACCATCTGTGTGCGGTAATCGGTGCCGCGCCCTGCATGGAAGCGGCCACGGCTTGGGCGTTCGTTGGTGTGCAGGATGGTCTCGATGGTCTGGATGGTTTCTTCGGCCAGGTGGTCGAGCTTGAGGAAGACCGGTCCCTTGCCGCCCTGCAGCTCCTGGTAGAACTCCCACATCATCTGGCCACTCCAGTAGTCGCACTGGATGAAGCGCTCGCCGCGCGCGTTGGCGGTAAAGCCGCCCAGTGGGCCGGTCACGTAGGCGCAGGCTGGGCCGTTGTAATCTTTGATGAGTGGGTTGATCTGGAAGCATTCCAGGTTGGCGAGTTCTGCACCGGCGTGGTACGCCATCGCATAGCCGTCGCCCGCGTTGGTGGGGTTCTCGTACGTGCCCATCAGGTAGCCCGACGCGGGCAGGCCGAGCCGCCCGGCGGCGCCGCAACTCAGCACCACGGCCTTCGCGCGCACCACGAGGAAATCCGCCGTGCGGCAATCAAAGCCGAGCACGCCGCACGCCGCGCCATCCACATCCGTCAGCACACGCGTGACGACGATGCGGTTGGTGATCTCCACCCGCGCACGCTTGAGCTGCCGATACAGCACCTTCTTGATGTCGTGCCCCTCGGGCATCGGCAGCACGTAACTGCCCATGTGATGCACCTTCTTGACGGCGTAGTCGCCGGTCTCGTCCTTCTCGAACTTCACGCCCCAGCGGTCGAGTTGCTCGATGGTGGCAAAGCTGTGCTGCGCATAGGCGTACACGCCGGATTGATCGACGATGCCGTCATTGGCCAGCGTGATCTCGCGCGTGTATTGCTCGGGCGTGGCGTGGCCGGGAATGACCGCGTTGTTCAGCCCATCCATGCCCATCGAGATGGCGCCACTGCGCTTGACGTGTGCCTTGTCGATCAGCAGCACGCGCAGCGCGGGGTTGCGCTCTTTTGCCTTGATCGCCGCCATTGGGCCGGCGGTGCCGCCGCCCACGATGACGAGGTCGTACTCCAGTTCCTGCGTGTTCATACGGTGCCTTGCGAGGGGAAGATGGTTTGCGCCGATGCGGCCACGTGTCGGTCCAGCCGGAGCCGGTACTGGAAGGTGTCACCGCGAAAGTAGAGGCGCTCAAAGTCGATGGGTTTGCCATGCGCGTCGTGCGTCAGCCGTTCCACACGCAGGATGGGCGCGCCTGCCCCCACGTCGAGTGTCGTCGCGGTTGCGTGATCCGCCAGCGCCGCATCAATGGCCAGCGTGGCGTGGCCCAGCGGCACGCCTGCGTCCTGCTCCAGCACAAGAAACACGTCGCGCGTTGCCAGATCTGCGCGGGCCACAACGCGCCCAAGGGCTTCCGGCAGCCACGTCACTTCCAGCGATACCGCTGCGCGATCCAGCAACCGCACGCGATGCAATTCGGTGACGGGCGTGCCGGGCGCAAGCTGCAGCGCCTGCGCTACATCCATTGGCGCGGGCACCGTTTCCAACCGCAGCACGCGGTTGTGGATGCTGTGGCCCTGCGCGGACATCGCCTCCGCAAAGCCCTGCAGCGCCGTCACGTTCTGGAACGCCTTCGGCGCGCTGACAAAGGTGCCCTTGCCATGGCGGCGGAAGATCAGCCCTTCGTTCTGCAGATCGGCCAATGCCTGGCGTACGGTGATGCGGCTGGCGCCAAACTGCTCGCACAGGGCGGCTTCGGATGGCAGCAGCGTATCGGGCGCGGCTTGTCCGCTGAGGATGATCTCGCGCAGCGCGCCCTTGATTCGCTCATAGAGCGGCGGCGCGGGCAGGCGGGGAGAGGGTGGGGACGTCGTCATCTGGGTGCGAACTCGTCATAACAAGTTCGCCCAGTCTAAAAAGCCAGCGTTGCCGGGGGAACGAAGCTTTTTCGATATGGTTCTGCGATTTTTGCGGGCGAAAGCCTGGGGCGTTTTGTGCGCGGCACGATGCTGACCGGTGGGGTGGGACTCATCAGCGGCAGTGTGGTGGGTGTGTTGCTGCTGGGTGTGATCCAGTCGCTGAGCCTCATGCAGCGCGTGCTGGGACGTAGCCAGCGTGGGGCGGCTGTGCCGCCATCGGGCGGGCATCGATCGGCACGGCAGGCTGCCAAACCGGCCAACGATGCCGCTGCCCCGGCAGCCATCGTGCACGCCCAGCATGCAACGGTATCGCCTGGCTGAGGTGTCGCGTTAGCACCGTACCGATGCCTCAGATTGGAGCATGTGGGCGCATCATTTTTGCTCGCCCGCTGGCTCCAATGCACCACATCCAAGCATTGTCTGTGTGCGGTGCCTTTGCACCCAGAGAAACGCAAAAATCCTCTTCAGGGGACCAGTCGCAAGTCGATATGCACCTTAAGCATGTCTCACATGCGGAATATTTATCACTGGGCAACGATCGGGGGAGAAAACATGAGCTCAATGGTGCATTCGGTACGGTTCAAACTCTTGGCGGCCTTCGGTCTGTGCTTGGCACTGCTGCTCGCCACGGGCGTGTTTGGTGTCACGGGCTTGATTCGGCTCAACAGCAATATGGCCGACGCCTACACCGGCAACACGCTGCCGATTGTGCAGTTGGGGGAGTTGCGCGCGGCGCAGCTCGATGCACGTCTGCAGTTACGTCGTGCGCAGTTGGTCAAGGACGATCCGGCCCAAGTGCGAACGTTTGTTGAAGCGCTCCGTAAGGACATGGACCAGATCAACAGCAGTTGGAAGCAATACTTCCCAGCCAGCATCACCAGCGAGGAGGAGCGTCGCATTGCGAACAAGTTCAATGGGGCGCTGCCGCAGTTCAATGCGAGCATGAATGACACGGTGAGCGCACTGCAAGCCGGTCAGGCCGACAAGGCGGTCCAGATCATCGACCGCCAAGCCGCTGCGAGCACAGAAATGGGCGACCTGCTCGAGCAAGACATCGCTATCAACGTGGCGCAGGCCAAGGATTTTGCGGCCGATAGCGATGCCACGTACCACCGGATTCTTGTCTGGGCCATCGTGCTGGTGTGCGCAGGGTTTGCAGTGGGTGTGGGCATGTGCTGGTACTTGCTGCGTGCGATCTCGCGCCCGCTCAGCCGCGCCGTCAACGTGGCCAACGACATTGCCGGTGGCAAGCTGGAGAACGGCATCGTTGTCGACACGCAGGGCGAGTTTCGCGAGCTGCTGGTCGCGTTGCGCAAGATGGACGAGCAACTGACCGAAACGGTGCGCGGCATCAAGGTCTCGGCCGAATCGGTGACGGTGGCGTCCAAGGAGATTGCCGCCGGCAATATTGATTTGTCCTCACGCACGGAGCAGCAGGCCGCATCGCTGGAAGAAACCGCGTCGAGCATGACGCAGTTGACCGAGACCGTGAAGCAGAACGCCGAGAACGCGGCCCAGGCCGATGCGCTGGCCTCCAACGCCAGCACCATCGCACAGGCCGGCAACGTGGCCGTGCAGGCGATGGTCGGCACGATCGACCAGATCAGCACCAGTTCGGGCAAGATTTCCGAGATCACCGGGCTGATCGAGGGCATTGCCTTCCAGACCAACATCCTGGCGCTCAACGCCGCCGTGGAAGCCGCACGGGCCGGCGAGCAGGGCCGAGGCTTTGCCGTGGTCGCCAGCGAGGTGCGCACGCTCGCACAACGCTCGGCCTCTGCTGCCAAGGAGATCAAGGGCCTGATTGGCGCCTCCGTTGCCGTGGTGCAGGCGGGCTCACAACAGGCCGCCGAAGTGGGCGAGACCATGGCCGAAGTGAAGGAGGCCATCCGCCGCGTGTCGGAGATCGTGACCGAGATTGCCGCGGCGTCTGCCGAGCAAAGCCGGGGCATCGAACAAGTCAACCAGGCCGTCGTGCAGATGGACGAAGTCACGCAACAGAACGCCGCGCTGGTGGAGCAGGCGGCAGCGGCAGCGCAGTCGCTCGAAGAGCAGGCAACGACCTTGCGGCGTGCGGTATCGGTATTCCGCATGGGGAATGGCACCGGCGCAGCATTTGCCTGAACCACGCGTAGCGCAGGGCAGAAGCGGGCGGCTTGAATAAGTTGTTTCATGCAACTATATTGGTTGTTCCACGCAACCAATCGAGGCTGTCATGGATTTCATCGAAGCGCCCGCCAAGCCCCGCGAGCAAACCATCAGCGACTTGCGCGAGGTGTCGCGCAGGCTGGTGCGTGAACTCGGTTTCATGCGCAGCACGCTGGCGCAGAGCGATCTACCACCCTCCGCCGTGCACGCCATCCTGGAGATTGCCGGCACGCCCGGCATCCAGGCGCGCGATCTGGCCGAACGCTTGCGGCTGGACAAATCCAGCACCAGTCGCCAGGTCACTCGCCTGGAATCTGCCGGGCTGGTCGAGCGCCGCGCCTGTGATGACGACGGCCGATCTTCCGAGCTCTACCTGACCCGCGCTGGCCAGCAATTGCGCCGCAAGATCGACGCCTATGCGTCTGACCAGGTATCGAACGCGCTGCGCCACCTCGCCCCGTTGGACCAACAGCGGCTGCTCGCGTCGCTGTCGCAATACGTCAGTGCGCTGGCGGATGACAACGATCACAAGCCGTCGCAAGGCGGCACCGGAAGTGGCATCCAGATCGTGCAGGGCTACGTGCCCGGCTGCATTGGCGACATTGCAAGCCTGCACGGCCGGTTCTATGCGCAGCACTGGGGGTTTGGTGTGTTTTTCGAACGCCGGGTGGCAACGGAGCTGGCCACGTTTGCAGCCGCGCTGCCCGACGACAACAAGGCGCTGTGGCTATGCGTGGAGAACGGCCGCAGCCTGGCGTCGCTGGCGATGGACGGCAACCCCCACTACCGCGCTGCGCACCTGCGGTGGTTCATCGTCGATGATGCGTTGCGCGGCACTGGCGTTGGGCGCGAACTCATGTCGCGCGCCATGCGCTTTGCCGATGCGCATTTCGACGAAACCTATCTGAATACCTTCAAGGGCTTGGATGCAGCACGCCACCTCTATGAGTCGTTCGGCTTTGTGCTCACGCAGGAAGAAGAAGGGTCGCAGTGGGGCAGCACGGTGACGGAACAGCAATTCCGCCGCCGCTCAAAAGGTCGTGCATAGTCGTGGCTTCGGTCATTTCGCAAGGACGTTGCACGTGACACCTTCCATCGATCTGGACGCGTATCTCAACCGCATCCAATGGGGCAGCGATGTTCGCCCAAGTTACGACACCTTGGCCGGGCTGCTGCGCGCCCACATGCTGCACATCCCATTCGAGAACCTGGATGTGCTGCTTGGGCGCGGCATCCGCATCGACCTCGACAGCATTCAGAACAAGCTCGTGCGTGCACGCCGCGGCGGCTACTGCTTTGAGCATTCAACGCTGCTTGCTGCGGTGTTGGAGCAGCTCGGCTTTCAGCCGATCCGCCAGTTGGCGCGGGTGACTGTGTTGAGGCCACGCACGGAGATGGCCCGCACGCACATGTTCCTGACCGTGCCGCTGAAAGAGGGCACGTTTGTGGTCGACGCCGGGTTTGGCGCATTGGCCCCGCGCGTGCCGGTGCCGCTGAAGGAGGGCGTGCCGGCCACGATCGACAGCGAAACCCATTGGATGGTGCGCGACGCAAACCGCTGGAGCCTGCGCGCGCAAGTGGGCGACAAACCTCCCGTGGACGCCTGGGTGTCGACGTTGGAAGAGGAAGGTCCGGCCGATTTTGAAATGGGAAACCACTTCACGGCAACGTACCCGGCATCTCCGTTCCGCAATCAGATCCTGCTGCGTGCGCTGACGAAAGACGGACGCGTCTCCGTGTTGAACCGCAACGTCACGATCGTGCGCGCAGGCACGTCGCACAAGATCGAGTTGGCGGATCGCACCGCGTTGCGCACGCTGCTTGCAGACCACTTTGGGTTCGATCTGCCGGAGGTCGAGCAGCTTCGCGTGCCCGACATTCCGGAGTGGACCTGATCGACGTCACTCCACCCCGGCTGTCGTGTGCGTGCAGGTCAACCGTTACGGAACAGGAAGCTGTAACCGTTCAGCGCGGGCACACCACCCAGGTGCGCATACAGCACGCGTGAGCCCGCCGGAATGTCACCCCGGCGGATCAGATCGATCATGCCCTGCATCGATTTGCCCTCATACACCGGGTCCGTCAGCATGCCCTCGGCGCGGGCGCACAGGCGGATGGCGTCGAGCGTCTCTTGTGATGGCACGCCGTACTCCGGATACGCGTAGCGCGTGTCGAGCACCACATCGGCATCGGTAATGTCGCGGCCCAGGTCCACCTTGTCGGCCGTCTGCCGGGCAATGCGCAGGATCTGCTCACGCGTCTGCTCCGGCTTGGCGGAAGCATCAATGCCGATTACGCGATCCGCGCGGCCATCCGCCGCAAAGCCCACCACCATGCCCGCCTGCGTGCTGCCCGTGACCGAGCACACGATGATGTAGTCGAAGGTGAAGCCGAGCGCTTTCTCTTGCTCGCGCACTTCCTCCGCAAAGCCCACAAAGCCCAGGCCACCCAGCGGGTGGTCTGACGCACCGGCGGGAATCGCATACGGTTTGCCGCCCGCGCGGCGCACGTCTTCCAGCGCCTGTTCCCAGCTTGCTTTGAACTCGATGCCGAAGCCCGCATCCACCAGCCGCACATCCGCACCCATGATGCGCGACATCTGGATGTTGCCCACGCGGTCATACGCGCCGTCAAACCAGTTCACCCAGTTCTCCTGCACCGTCACGCAGCGCATGCCCAAGTGCGCCGCCACCGCCGCCACCTGCCGCGTGTGGTTCGACTGGATGCCGCCAATGGTGACCAGCGTGTCGCAGCCCTGCGCCAGCGCTTCCGGAATCAGGTACTCCAGCTTGCGTGTCTTGTTGCCGCCAAAGGCCAGGCCGCTGTTGCAGTCCTCCCGCTTGGCGTAGATCTCTACCTTGCCGCCCAACTGTGAGGACAGGCGCGGCAACGCTTGAATGGGCGTCGGCCCAAAGGTGAGCGGATGGCGAGGAAAGCGTTGCAGGTTCATGTGCGTTGCTCCGGTTCAGATGGGTGAAGGGAGGGGGAATCGGGTGCCTCCATGCTAGGGAACAACACACGAAACAGGGTTGTGAATATTGGCCTGTTGACGCATCATGGCACGCAGAATCAGGTACGCTGGTATCTGAAATTGTGCGTAGATACTATTTATGGCAACAAAATTGCGTGCAAGAGCCAAGGCAGCGCCAAAACCAACCGCGCCGCCGCCCGAGCTGGATCGAACAGACAAAGCGATCCTCCGCGCCCTGCAGAAAGACGCCTCCATCAGCAACGTTGCGCTGGCCAAGCGGGTGAACCTGAGCCCGGCTGCATGCCTGCGGCGGGTGGAGCGGCTCAAGGCCGCCAAGGTGATCCGGGGGACGGTCGCGCTGCTCGATCCGCAGGCGATGGGGGCGGGCACCGTGGTGTTGATCGGCGTGGTGCTCGACCGCTCCACGCCGGAGTCCTTCGCTGCCTTTGAGAAGGCCGCGCAGAACATCTCCGGCTGCATGGAGTGCCACCTGGTGACGGGGGAGTTTGATTACTTCCTGCTGATCCGCACGCGGGATTCAGAGAGCTTTACGCGGTTGCATGCGGAGCAGTTGTTGTATCTGCCGGGGGTGCGGCAGGTAAGGTCGTTTATGGGGTTGAAGGAGGTGGTGAGTCGGGCGGAG
This sequence comes from Ralstonia sp. RRA, assembly GCF_037023145.1. Taxonomy (NCBI): domain Bacteria; kingdom Pseudomonadati; phylum Pseudomonadota; class Betaproteobacteria; order Burkholderiales; family Burkholderiaceae; genus Ralstonia; species Ralstonia sp. RRA. The sequence goes on from NZ_CP146092.1 coordinate 954,360, forward strand.
GTGGTGGTTTGATTGGCTGCTTTCGACCCACAGGAGCCGCCCAGGGCAGTGAACGACAACGTCCCAAATGCACCGCGTAACGGTCATAGATCCACTGCGTCACATTCGCCCGTTCCATTGATGACCATCAATACGAACATCGCTTCCACACGCGTGGTCTCGATCCCCCTCCGTGAACGCTTTCTCGAACCCGCGTGGATTTCGTAGCCCTTCGTCGAACGACTATGTGTTTGAGGAACGACGTTGTTGCCGCAATGCATCCGGAGGCTTAGTCTTGCGACGAACGCATCGACACGTCGCCGATGACCACCCCTCTCAATCCTTCTCGCAACGCCGCAACATTGTCCGCGCCGTTCAGTTGCTCGAACTCCCGTTGCGCTTCCTGCCAGAGTGGGGATGCCCTTTCGTACAGATGCCGTCCCTCCTCGGTGAGTTCGACAAGGCGGCTTCGGCCGTCGGTAGGCGAGGGCTTGATCGTGACGAAGCCGTCGCGCTCCAGGAAGCCCACCATTTTCCCCATCGCCGTTCGTTCGATATCGAGCCGTTCGGCAAGGGCGTTGACCGGCGTGCTGCCCACTTCGTCCAGGGCGGCCAGGGTGAGGAATTGCGTGATGCGCAGGCCCGAGGGCTCGAGATGGCTATCGTAAAGTCGGGAGATCTGCCTGCTCGCCTTCCTGACGGCGAAGCAGTTGCATTGATCGATTCCGAGCGGCTGGTTAACGGGCAACATCTGTTGCACTCCTGATTTCAGTGAATTGCGCGAACGCCACGCGCGCGTCGCGCAAAGGTACGAATGTATCTATTGATGAAAGCCGGGAGCAACAGCGCCGGCGTACGATCTGCACACCTCGTGGCTCGCCGCTGAATCCGGCCCGTATCGACTGCGGTGTTCAAAGCCCTGCCGGCGGTGTGATGTAGCCGGGTATCTCGGCCGCGAGCGTGCGCTTCAGCACCGCTGTCCCCTCGTCGGCCATGACCTCGCTCTTGCCAGCGGCGAGCGCGTCGTAGGTCTGTCGCACGACGTCCTCGGGACTGGCTTTAGGCACGTCGATGCCGTTGGTCAGATCGGTATCCACGAACCCGACGTGCAGACCGAGAACCTGGATGCCACGCTCGCGCAGGTGAAAGCGAAGCTGGTTCGTGTAGCTCCAGGCGGCGGCTTTCGACGCGGCATACGGTGTCAAATAGGGCCGCGGGAGCCACACGATGTCGGAGAGCACGTTGATGATCGCGGCATGCGGCTGGGCCGTCAGGATCTGTTCGAAGGCCTGTGTGACGCGCACCACGCCGTAGTAGTTGGTATCGAACATGCGGGCGGATTGCGCCTGCACGTCGGCCGCCAAAGGCCCGTCGATCAGAGCGGCAATGCCTGCGTTGTTGACCAGCAGCGTCGTGTCGGCCGCCAGTTTCGCCGCCTCGGCGATCGACGCAGGATCCGTGACATCGATCCTGACCGGCACAATGCCCGGCTCGTCGAAACCGCTCGTGTTGCGCATGCCCGCGTACACCTTCGCCGCCCCTCGCCGAAGTGCCTCGCGTGCAAACGCAAGGCCCAGGCCGCGATTGGCGCCGGTGATGAAGACGTTCGCATTCTTGATATCCATGACAAGCTCCTTTTTCAAAAGCCGCGCGCCAGGGAAGTGCCGATGCCCTCCATGAGCGCGCGGGTGCCTGATTCAAAGAAAGACGTGTTCCGGCAACTGTTTCGAAAGCAACTCCCGCAGATGGGTCGCGAGCGTCAGTACGGCGCCAAGCGGGCTCATCCGCACGCTGACGCGCGACACCGAGCCGTCTGCGTTGCGATCGGCGACCGCGACCGCGCTCAACGTCTCGCCGCTCGTCAGGACGGCCTCGTATTCGAGAAAGAGTCGCGAGCCGACGGCTTGAACGAACGTTGGCGTCTGTGACACGTAAAAGGCCCCAACGGCGTCGACGGCGAGCCGGATTTCGTCGCGCCCGATCACGGGAGCGCGCAACACCGAGCTGACCAGCTCGGCGTCGGCCGTCAGATCATCGAGAAACGGGTGACGGTCAGGTTGGATAGGTAACATTTTCAAACCTCTCGATTCGTTTCAAGGACGTGTTCATACGAATGCGGCCCGATATTTCGCGACGAACTGCTGGACCGACAGCGGCGGCTGTCCGGTGACCTTCTCGACGACGTCGTTGGTGCCCGAGAAGATGCCGTCGCGGTAGTTCTGTGCGACTTCGACCAGATGCTGCGTGAGGAACGGTGGAAACTTGTAAAGGGTTTCCATCTTGATCCGGAATGCCTCGATGGAAGTCGGCGCGTATTCGATCCTGGCGTCAAGAACCTCGCTCATCGCGGCCGCGATCTCGACGTGGTCCATCTCGACGGGGCCGTGGAGCGTGTAGGTCTTGCCCTCGTGGCCTTCGGGGTTGGCGAGGATATGGGCGATCACGCGTCCCTGATCGTCGCTGGCGATGGGCGCGTGACGGCCATTGCCAAACGGAAATTCGATCTTCTTCGTGGCCCATATCTCCCGCGCAAAATGCGGATAGACGAGCCAATCGGCAAAGAAGGTCGGGCGCAAATGCGTCGTTGCGACACCCGACCAATCGAAGACCTGCTCGGAGACCCAGTGATCCTGTGCCGCGTGGCTCATCGACTCCCGGCGCGCGGAAATCTGCGACATGTTGACGATCGCCGTGACGCCCGCTTCCTTTGCCGCCTGCGCGAAATAGGCCGCGGCCCCGATGATTCCCGGCGCGATCGGATGAAGGAAATACGCAGACCGGATGCCTTCCATCGCTGCCCGAATGTCGTCGATGTCGGTGAAATCCCCGACCGCGACATCGACACCGCGCTGCCTCAGGGCTGCCGCCCGATCGTCGTCCGTGCGCACATAGGCCCGCACGCGTTTGTTCATCTTGAGCAGTTCGTCAATGGCAATACTTCCGGTACGTCCAGTTGCACCGCTCACAAGAATCTCTGGCTCGTTCATCGCTTCGCTCCATTCGAAAGTGAGAGCATATGCTCTCTTGAGGCAAATAATAGGAGCATATGCTCTCACTGTCGAGTTTTTTGGTTGGCACCCCGGATAACATCACGCTCGGTTCGGCAGACAGCATTGCTAGCGAGCATCGACGGGATGCCGCGCAGGTGTCCCGCAATTGAAAGCGCCAGAGGCGTCGATATCGTGGTTGCTTACCTCGATGGCGGAGTTCAGTGTCTGCTCACCTCAAGCAGGGACGGGACCATGCGAATCGACGAAGTGATTGTCCGTGGCGTGACGCGGGCGCTGGAGATCATCAGCAAGGGCCCCGAGCATTCGATCTGCCCCCGGATTCGTGCCAGTTGCAAACCGCAAATCGCCGTTCGCGCGGCTCATCGCTAACAATTCAGTGCCCGACGATGCGACGGATCAGCCAGATGTGTGAGGGGCCGCTACTCTCTCGGGAGCCGACATTTGAGTGTCCATCCGCGGGCGCGAGCGAACGACTGAAAGTGGCCGGAAGCAGCCACTCGTAAGGCAGGAGATCAACGACCGCAACCCGTAGCGGTCATTCAATCTTCGGCGCCATCAACGACCGCTGACAAGCAACTTCCGCCTCCCGTCACATTGCTTTAACACGCCAACTTCACCGAGCAGAACTCGGTAGAAGTCAGTACCGAATACGGAAGCCCGCCCCCTTCGCTGGGGGCGGCTTTCTGCTCTGGGAAGCTGTCGTCGATGACGTTTGCTGGGAGAGTCCGACCGACGATTACTCGCTGCGGCCCGAAGTAAGGTTTGCCTTGATCCACGATGCCACGTCGGTGACCGGAATGGCGTGGCGTTGATTGAACGTCCCGCTCTTGTCCCATGCGACACCCCGCCCTTGAGCAAAAGCCGCACGATACTTGCGCATCATGTTGTGCGGATCGCGTGCCAGCTCGTCCAGCAAGTACTGCTCGCTCCAGGCCGAATGGGTGAAAGGGCGGCCGAGGGCCGCTTGCAGCTTGTCGGCGACCTCACCGTAAGTCACGGTGTCGCCGGCCAGATACACGATCTCGTCCCGGATGCGCGGTTTGGCGAACACGATCTCGGCGGTCAGCGCTCCAATGTCATCCGGCGTCGTCAGCGTTACTGCGGTGTCGAGGCTGCCTAGTGCGTGGACTGCATCGTTTTGTAGGTCGACCACACCGAAATCTGGCTCAAACAGGTAGCTCATGAACATGCCGGTCGAGATGATGACCCACTCGGTCTGGTGCTGACCGCGCAGAAATTCGCGCACGTCCAACTGTGCGTCGAAAATGTCTTGCGGACTGCCGCGACCAATCACATCAAAATCGACCCCGAACTGCCATGGGAAGTACCTCGGGATACGCGCCTGCAAGGCCGCGCGCGCCAGCTTCATTGGCGTGTCGATGCCGGCTGCGTAGCCCGCGCAACCGATGACCGTGTCATATTGCGCGAAGACTTTGGCGAGCTCGTCGATGGAGCTCTTCACAAGATCGCCGACGACAATCTCGATCCCAAGATTCCGGATCTCCGCGATATCTTGTTGCTTGCCGGGTGTACTGGATTCAACGGCACTTGCGCGCAGCAGCACGCTGATCTTCGCGCCGTCCACGTCCTTCGCGCGGCGCGCAAGATTGCGCAGTACCGGCAGGCCGAGTTCGCCGGCACCGAGCACGAGAATGTTTTGCGACGTCGCGTTAGGATCTGTTGGGTTCATCGTCTAGCCTGCCAAGGAATGTGTTGCGGCAGTCTAGCGATGCATGGACGTGCGCGAAAGAAGGTACACGCGTGATACTGGGAGCCAGGCAGTTGGATCGAGACGAACTTCTCAACTATTCGCAGACCGTATGTGACGGCCTGAGAGACGATGATGATGGCCTGCGGCGGGAGGTGCTCGCACATGCCGGCAGCCGTTGGTCACTCGGTGTGGTCCACACGCTCGGCGTGTACGGCAGACTGCGCCACGCAGAAATCGGTAGGCGCATGCACGGGGTGACTCAGCGCATGTTGACGCGCACGTTACGACTGCTCGAGCGTGACGGCTTGGTGCTTCGTCACGATTTCGAAGAGATACCGCCCAGAGTCGAGTACGAACTGTCCGACACGGGCATGGAGCTGCTCGTTCGCATGGTCCCGCTTTGGACCTGGATCGTGGAGAACGCGGACCGCTTCCGGGAAGCGAGGCTGAATTTCGACAGACAGCACCGCGACGCAAACTCGTAGCTTGCCGGGTGTTGATTGCCCCCCTGCTGTCTGGCAGGGAGAAAGATTGGCGCCCCTTGGGTGGGCGGCCGATGGTGGCCGCGCGCAGGAAGTGCCGCGCTTCAGCTACCGGCGGATGTCGGCGTGATCAATGAATACCCTGCGAGTGCGTGGCGATCAAAGTCGGCACCAGCCCTTCCCAAACGCCAGCCTTCGGTATCGAGCGACATCGATTCGGCTACGCGTATTTGTCACCTACCGTACTGCGAATCGGATGGGTGTCGTAGACGATGATCATCCGCTCGATGAGCCCTTTGTCGTCGAATTCGAAAACATCGACGCACTCGAAACGCACTGCGGCCCCATCTTTGAGCCCCCAGTCGTAGATGAAGTAACCCGTCGCGCGTCGGGCGCCTGTCGTGCTAACGCAGATGTCGATCGGGGTTATTTTGCTTTCACCAGACGCTGCGTTGACCTTCGCAAAGAATGGGGCGGGGTGCATCCAGCCGAGAAAGGGCGAGAAGATTTGGGCGTCTGGCGTGAACAGCGCACAGATCGCCGCGACATCGCCGCGCTCCAACTCCCTGAGATAGTTGCGAACCTGCCGCGTGTATAGTGCTTCGGACGATGAGGCCATGTGCATTCTCCGGTCATTCGTTGACAACGCCGCACGCTCATGCGGACGCGCGTTAGATGCACGCACGATATCGATGCACCGATGCCCGAACAATCGAAAAATCCGCAACCCGGGTATGCAGCCCATGCATACCCATTGGCTGACTTGACGCGGGCGTTGCCGCCGTTGGCGGCGCTCCAGTCATTCGTCGCCGCGGCGCAACTCGGGAGCATCAGCAAAGCCGCTGATCATCTGTGTCGAACGCAGGGCGCGGTGAGCCGTCAGATCCAGCAGCTGGAAGCGCACTACCGGTGTGCTCTGTTCGTGCGCCATGCGTCTGGGCTGACGCTGACGGCGGAAGGAAGCGAACTGTTGAGCGTGGCCGTAAGCGTACTCACGCAACTGGTTCAGCACGCAGACATTCATGCCAAGACAGCGTCTATCGTCACCCTGCGGGTGCCGTCCACGTTCGCGATTCGCTGGTTGCTGCCACGTCTGGCAGACATCAATGACGCCTTGCCTGGAACAGAACTCCGTATCTCCACATCGGCGGACGACACGCCGGATTTCACTACGCCCGACGTCGACGCCATCGTTGTGCGTGGAACCGGTCAATGGGCAGGTATGGAAGCAATTCCGTTGTTTGCCGAGCAACTCACACCGATGTGCACAAGCGAAATGGCCGCATCACTGAGCTCGGCAGCCGATCTTGCTCATGTCACATTGCTCCATCCCGGGCACGGCCATGAGGAGTGGCGATGCTGGCTGGAAAGCGTTGGCGCACGGCACGTCGACGCGGACCATGGACTCGTTTTTGATACCCTCGAATTGACGCTCACCGCTGCGGCGGAAGGGCACGGAGTTGCAATCGGCGATCCCCGCATGGCGCGGGACCGCCTGCGAGCGGGGACACTGGTGACGCCTTTTGTCGACGTGGCGCGAAATGGCTTGTCGTACTTTGTCGTCTATCCGTCTCAACGAGCTGCACAGTCCAAGATTCGCGCCCTCGCTGACGTCTTGTTTCGGCTTGCGCAGGAAGACTGATTGTTATCGAGGGAAGCCGTGAGCAGAACGCCTCGAAATGGTGGCGACATCTGGACTCGAACCGAACACTTCCGGGGTATGAACCCGGTTGAATCCGCAGTCGGAAGCGGCCGATCTTCCCACACATCACAGCACGGCGCATGCCCTACGGGCTAGGGTGGCGGCCCGCCCCATCCAGCGCAGGCTCCCGGTGCTGCGCCCGCGTGTCGGGGCCAAACGCCATGATGCTGAGCACGGCCAAGGCCCACGCGGCGATCACACCGTACAGCATCACGCGCTCGAAACCGTGCACAAGCGCGGCATGAACGATCACGCTGTTCGGATCGACAGCGGCAAGTTCCGCGCTGCCCTGCGTGAGATGCGCAAGATTGCCGGCGGCGACCTTTTCTGCGAGCAAACGCAGCGGCCCGGTTTCGGAAAAACCGGAAAGTGCGCGCGTGAGGTAAGAGAGCACGCCTTCGAGAAGAATGAAACCCATGAGGGCGATGTTGATGGCCAGGCTGATCAATCGGGCGCTCATATCGATGCCCGACGCCATGCCTGCGCGGTCTGGCGAGACCGAGCCCGTGGCGGTATTGGTGACCGGTGTATTGGTCAGGCCCAGCCCCGTTCCGCACAACAGGCAACCCGGCAGCATCGTGAGCCAGCTGGCGTGCTCCATGTCAGCGCCAAGCCGCATCAGCATGAAACCGAGGCCGATGGAGAACATGCCGAGCGGAATGACTCTGCGTGCTTCGAACCTGAGCGCAAGCCGCTCGGCAAACGGTGGGATGACAAGTGTCGGTAGCGTATAGGCAAGCAGCGACAGTCCGGCGTCCACACTCGTATAACCGAGTGCGCCCTGAAAATAGATCGGCAGGTAGATCATGAACGGCCAGTAGCTGAAGTTCATGCCCATTGCCCCGAACATCGCACCGGAAAACGAGCGGATCCGGAACACCGAGAAGTCGAACATGGGGCGAGGGCTGCGCTTCTCGACAACGACAAACGCGACGAAACTCAACACCGTCGCGGCGGCGATGCTCAATGCGGTGGGGCTGCTGAACCCGAGGTCCGGACCTTGCGTGATGAGATAGACGAGGCCGAAACACCACACCGAAAGCGTGAGGATGCCGGGAACATCCAGCCGTTGCGCATGCGGGTCGCGGGACTCCTGCACACCGGCCAGGACCAGGCCCAGCGCAACGATCGAGATCGGCGCGTGGATGAGGAAGACCCACTGCCAGTTGGCAACGGCGACGATCATGCCGCCAATGATCGGACCGAAGCCGAGTCCGATGCCGAAGATGATTCCCCAAGCGCCAAACGCCTTGCTGCGCTCACGCCCTTCCTGGAACTGATGCGAAAGCACGGCCACCTGGCAGATCAGCATCGCGCCACCGCTCATCCCTTGAAGAAACCGGCTGACGATCAGGACGGACGCGCTTTGCGCGAGCCCGCAGACCAGAGAGGTGATTCCAAACATCACGATGCTGGCCACATAGATGCGTTTGCGCCCGAAGCGATCTGCCAGCGCCCCAGTGGCCATCAACACCGTGGTACACGCGAGCGTATAGGCGTTCATGATCCATTGGATCTCCTTGAAATCGGCGTGCAGCACGCGTTCAAGGGTCGATAGGATCGTCGGGACACTGGATATTTCGAGGCCAAACATCAGCGAGGTCAGGCAAACGGCTGCCAGTGCAAGCGCGTTTTTTGGAGGGCGGGAGAAGGTCATGACGCGTGTGGAAAAAGGGGGCAGCCGCTTGGTCATGTCCGGTGTGGACGACGGCGCGGCCCGGTCAGAAGCACGTCGGTGTACTGTATCGGGAATAAATTTCCCTATTGACGTGATTTTTTCCCATTAATTGCTCCGTAACAGAACCAATATGACTGACAGGCTCGATGGGGTGGCGGTCTTTGTGCAGGTGATTGAGGCAGGCAGCTTCACGCTTGCGGCCGAACGCATGAACCTCACGCGTTCCGCAATCGGCAAGGTGATTGCGAGGCTGGAGGCGCGGCTTGGTGTGCACCTACTCCATCGCACGACGCGCAGTCAGACGCTGACGGAGGCTGGACAGGCCTACTACGACCGATGCGTTCGGGCGCTTGCCGAGCTTGATGCGGCAGAAGCCGAACTCGAGAGCGGACACCGTGAGCCGCGCGGCCGCCTGAAGGTCAGCGTGCCGATCGCGTTCGGTCACCTTTGTGTCGCGCCGGTGTTGTTCGGGCTCGCACAAAAACATCCCAACCTTCAGATCGACATCTCGTTTACAGACCGGGCGGTTGATCTCGTGGAAGAAAACATCGACCTTGCCGTGCGCATCGGCGATTTGCACGACAGCACGAGCCTCGTGGCACGGCGCATCGGCGTGCAGGACACGAGCATCGCGGCCGCGCCGTCGTATCTGGCACGGCGGGGGACTCCAGTCGAGATTGATGACTTCGAAGGGCATGCGGGCATCGCCTACTCGCGCGCCGGCGTGCCGTCGCCATGGCGCGTGCGCGATGCAGACGGCAATGCGCAGGAACTCCGCATCACGCCGCAACTGAGCCTGGACGATATACAGGCGATTGCAGGCGCAGGCATCGCTGGCCTTGGGCTCGTGCAGTTACCGTGCTGGCTGTTGGCGCGCTATGTGGCAACGGGTGAGCTCGCCGTGGTGAGAGAGCGTTGCTGCGTGCGACCGTGGGATATCCATGCCGTCTGGCCGAAGACGCCGTATTTGCCCTTGAAGACCCGTTGTGCAGTCGATGCGCTTGTCGCCGAAATCCCGCTGATGGATCTTGGGTGAAGTCCCTAGCCTGACTTTGCCGGTTTCATTGGCCCGGCTGAGGTCAATAAGACTTCCCCGCCACGCTGGCAGATTCCAGTTCCCGCGTCACGATGCTGACCCCGCCGACATTGGCAACCGTCCTGATCATGCCGCCCCCGGGTGCAGACCATTCATCCGCCGTCGTCGTCACCGTTCGGACGAAGTTGGACGCCGTCTGTGTCGTTTGGTAGTGGCACGTTGCTAAACGACTTCCTTATCAACGTCTTTTTCTGTCGTGCAGCGCCCCTAAATTTGGGGATGTTTGCGCCCACCCGGTTTGTTATTTCTGCCCTTGCCTGAGCGATCCCCCTTTTCAACGGCTCAGGTCATGTTCAAAACAGGGAGAGACAACAATGAAACGTACAAACCGGCTGGCGACCTTGCTCTTATGTGCAAGCGCCGCTCTGATGACCGTCGCATGCGGCGGTGGCGATGATGGCAGCGGTGGCGGCAACGCATCCGGGTCTGGAGGTTCCCCCACCGGCGATGGCGCAAGCTGCAGTGCCGTTAAACCGCAATGCACGGTGTCTGCGTCTCCGGCATCCACGGCAAACAGTCCATTGCCCGCTGGGACCAACGTTGTGCTCAGCGCAAGTTGCAGCACGGGCGTAACGCAAGCGGATTGGTTTACCAATGCGCAGACCTTTGCCAAAGGCCTGAATGTGACCGTCAACCCGAGCACGACAACGGGCTACGGTTTTGCCTACAGCAACTGCGCAGGCGGTGACCACGCGGGCCTCTACGTCTACGTGGGGTCGGGTTCCAATGGCGGCACGCCGGGCAATGGGGGCGGAAACAACGGCGGTGGCAGCAGTGGTAGTAGTGGGAGCATCAGCACCAACTCCGGCACAAGCGCGGTCAATTGCTTGCGCATGGGCACCAACGCGCAGGGCTCGATTACCGTAACGAATACCTGCAACGCCAGAATCTTCACGTCCTATTGCACCCTCTATGCAACGCCGCCCAGCTCAACAGGCGCGTTGTTCGTCTGCCGCGGTCAAGCGGCTTCCTTTAGCCCCACGGGTTACGTGTATGAACAGGGCTCGGGGTCAATCGCCCCGGGGCAGACGGACATTCTCGTGGGCACCGCTGTGCAGAACCAGAAAGCCTGGGTGATGGCCTGCGCGAGTGGGAATCCGCATATCGTCGACTTCAATACGCCCACCATCAACGCCAACTCCACAGCAACGGGCATTTGCTCCTGAACGTATGCGTATGCCGAACCGGCTTTCGCCATGCCACACGTGCGGAAGCCGGTTCACACGTGGGCGAGGTGGGGCGTGTTGCGCTGGGGCTTACATGGCACCGTTGCCAGCGATGCGCTCAATCAGAATCGCGGCGTAGCGCTCGGGCTGCTCAATATCCGGAAAGTGCCCGCAGTCTTCAAAGCGAAGCATCTCCGCATGCGGTATGCATTCGCGTAGCGAGTCGGGATCGGTGCCGCGGTGCGAATGGTCCTGCGTCCCCCAGATGATGGTGCAGGGCGTCTTGACGGCTTGCTGCGCTGCTGCGTTCTCACGCATCAAACCTTGAACCACACCCGCCAGGCAGAAACACCCGCCGCCGGAAAGCGCGTGATGTGCGGTCTGCTGAAAAGGTTGCGCATCGGTTGTTCGTGGTAGCGCACGGCTATACCAGCGATGCGCCGCCTTTTGTCGGAACAGCCACGCCGCCACCTGCCCGATGAAGGGAACATGTAGCGGCCGAGGGACGTTCCGATGCGCCCAGGCGTGCATCGCAGGCAGCGATGGCGTTTGAGACAGCACCAGATGTGTAATGCGCTCCGGCGCCACGCGGGCGGTTTGCAGGGCATAGAAGCCATTGGCGCAACTGAATGCCAGCGCAGCCGTCTTGATTCCCAGCGCGTCCAGAACGCCCAACACGGCTTTCGCGCCCTGCACCAGAGAGTGCGTGTAGGTTGGCTGCGGAAACGAAAATCCAAAGCCCGGCATGTCGAAGCACACCACCCGGAAGCGCTGCGCGAGCAGGCCAATCAACACCGCATAGTGTTCGATCACATTGGGGCCGTCCGGCACAAACACGATGCACGGTTTCAAGGTCCCAGAGTCGTATGCGCGAATGGGCCCGACTGGTGTGTTGACTTGGAAGGTCGGCAGAGCGTCGCCGCCTTGGCGCTTGAGATGTAACTTCGAAAACCGTGTCAGCAGGCTATCAACGAGAGAACCAAGCATGGAGGTGGGGTGGTGGGGTGAGAGCGTGTCTTCGTGTTCGACGCGGGGGTGCCCGATGCCGCAGTCAACCCAGCATGGTGCCCCAGCCGGCGCGTCTTTTCACTTAGCCACCCCAAAAAAAACGCCAACCCTAAGGTTGGCGTTTTGCTTGAGGTAAGACCCGTATCAGTGGAACTGATTCATGGTGTTGTCCTTACCAGCTGCCTTCAGGGCTGCTTCACCGCTGAAGTATTCCTTGTGGTCGTCGCCGATATCCGAGCCCGACATGTTCTGGTGCTTGACGCAGGCGATGCCCTGGCGGATTTCCTTGCGCTGCACGCCAGCCACGTAGCCCAGCATGCCTTGGTCGCCGAAGTATTCCTTGGCCAGGTTGTCGGTCGACAGCGCGGCGGTGTGGTACGTCGGCAGCGTGATCAGGTGGTGGAAGATACCGGCTTCACGCGATGCATCAGCCTGGAACGTGCGGATCTTCTCGTCCGCCTGCTTCGCCAGTTCGGTGTCGTCGTATTCCGTGCTCATCAGTGCGGCGCGCTCGTAGGACGACACATCCTTGCCGGCTTCCTTCATGGCGTCGTACACCTGCTGACGGAAGTTCAGCGTCCAGTTGAACGACGGGCTGTTGTTGTACACCAGCTTGGCATTCGGGATGACCTTGCGGATCTCGCTCACCATGCCGCCGATCTGCGCGATGTGCGGTTTCTCGGTTTCGATCCACAGCAGATCAGCGCCGTTCTGCAGCGAGGTGATGCAATCCAGCACGCAGCGTGCTTCGCCCGTGCCGGCGCGGAACTGGAACAGGTTGCTCGGCAGGCGCTTCGGACGCAGCAGCTTGCCGTCGCGCTTGATGACCACGTCACCGTTGCCCAGTTGGTCGGCCGACAGCTCTTCGCAATCCAGGAACGAGTTGTACTGATCGCCCAGGTCGCCCGGCTCGTTGGTCACGGCGATCTGCTTGGTCAGGCCAGCGCCCAGCGAGTCGGTACGGGCCACGATGATGCCATCGTCCACACCCAGCTCCAGGAACGCGTAGCGGATCGCGCGGATCTTGGCCAGGAAGTCTTCATGCGGCACGGTGACCTTGCCGTCTTGGTGGCCGCACTGCTTCTCGTCCGACACTTGGTTCTCGATCTGGATGCAGCATGCACCGGCTTCGATGAACTGCTTGGCCAGCAGGTAGGTGGCTTCAGCGTTGCCGAAACCAGCGTCGATGTCGGCAATGATGGGCACCACGTGGGTGACGTGGTTGTCGATCTTCTGCTGGATGGCGGCCTTGGCGGCAGCATCCTTGGCAGCGTCCAGATCGCGGAACAGGCCGCCCAGTTCACGGGCATCAGCCTGGCGCAGGAACGTGTACAGCTCGCGGATCAGCGCGCTGACCGAGGTCTTCTCGTGCATCGACTGGTCCGGCAGCGGGCCGAACTCCGAGCGCAGCGCAGCGACCATCCAGCCCGACAGGTACAGATAGCGGCGCTCGGTGCTGTTGAAGTGCTTCTTGATGGAGATCATCTTCTGCTGACCGATGAAGCCGTGCCAGCAACCCAGCGACTGGGTGTACTTGGCCGGATCAGCGTCGTAGGCAGCCATGTCGGCGCGCATGATCTTGGCGGTGTACTTGGCGATGTCCAAACCCGTCTTGAACTTGTTCTGCGCGCGCATGCGGGCAGCGTACTCGGGGTTGATCGCATTCCATGCGCTGCCGTGGGTTTCTTTCAAACCGGCAACTGCCTTGATGTCGTCTTGGTACTGGGCCATGTGTCTCTCCTAAGGGCAAAACGTGTTTGAGTAACTGGCTGGGTGTGTCGCCACGTTGGTCGAAACTCGAAGCGAACCGCATGACCAAATTGTAGTTCTGCCTTGATGCGTCGCAACAAGGTCTTATATAAGACATAAGACTTTGTTTGTTGTTATTTTTCAATGGGTTACGTGATGTTTTTTGCAATGCGGAAAGTGTTTTCGCGGAGCGAAAACGAGGTGACGCGGAAATTCCAGACGGATTTCGTAATGTGAAACGGGCTTTCAGTCGCCGGAGAGAGGCAGGCTCGGGCAGGTCGAGCGACGACGGTTGGGGAACTTGTGGAGGTGCGCTGGCACGGCTGCGCGGGCTTACTTCTTATAGAGCGCCTTCAACTGCAACAGCTCTTCCATCAGCTGATGCTTGAGCTCCTGCGGCCCCAGGATCTTGACGTGCGCGCCGTATCCCAGCAGCTTTCGCGCACCGTGCTCGATGGATTCGATGGGCATCAGAAACGCCTTCCAGCCGGATGGCACCTCGGCACGCCCGGCATCCTGCGCGACAGGCATCGTTTTGACGCGCGCGTTGATCAGCCAATTCTCGCCACGCGGCGATACGGCAATGTGCGCCGTCAACCGATAGAGATCGGTCTCGTACCGGTGCATGGCGTCATGCCAGTGCTTGGCCAGATCAAACCGCGCAGGCCGCTTGAAACGGCGGCGCGAGGGTTTGAGTTCAACGATCTTCGCCAGCCGAAAGGTCAGTGGGCTGGGCTTGCCCACCACCTTGGCAACCAGGTACCAGGCACCGCCCTTGAGCACCAGGCCAAGCGGTTCAAGTTCGCGGTCGGATACGCCGCGCCAACTCTCGTACTTCACTTCGATACGGTGCGCGCTCCACACCGCGTCGGCCACCTCGCGCAAGAACACCGGCGTTTCCTGCGCGCGGTACCAATCCACCGTATCGATATGCAGCCGGCTGGCGACGCGATCCGCATGCTCGCGCGAGTCCGGGGCCAGGCTGGCGATCATCCTCCGCCGGGCAGAGGTTGCCATGCCGTCCAGGCCAAGCTCCGTTGCTGGGCCAGGCAAACCTGCCAGAAACAGCGCGTGCGCCTCTTGCTGGGTGAGGCCGGTGAGATCGGTGCGCCAACCCTCGCGCAGTTGAAAGCCGCCGTTGCGACCGCGGTCTCCCCAGATGGGCACGCCGGCGGTGGAGAGCTGATCGATATCCCGCAGGATCGTGCGCTCGGAAACCTCCAGCGCTTCAGCCAACGCCGGTGCGGTCATCCGCCCGCGCGCTTGCAGCAGCATCATGATCGACAGCAGCCGGCTCGCTTTCATGAATGTCCCACGACCTTAAATACATGACATGAGGTGTCATGTTAATGGACATATCGTGGGTGCATTCCCCCACGCAAAGGTCAAACATGAACGCGAGCATTCAAGACAGGCAACTGGAGGTGATCGAGCTGCGCCAGTACACGCTTCGCCCCAACAAGCGCGATGCGTTGATCGACCTCTTTGATCGTGAGCTGGTCGAGCCGCAGGAAGCGGTCGGGATGACGGTCCTGGGGCAGTTCCGCGATCTGGATCATCCGGATCTGTTTGTCTGGCTGCGCGGGTTTGAGAGCATGCAGACCCGCCTGAACGGGCTGAAGGCCTTCTACGGCGGTGTTACCTGGCAGGCGCATGCCGAGGCGGCCAACGCCACGATGCTGGATTCAGACAACGTACTGCTGCTGCGCCCCGCATGGGAGGGTGCCCACCTGCCCAAGGATGCGACGCCCCGTGCCAGCCGGGACGCAACGGCAATCCCGCCGGGGTTGGTCGACATCACGGTCTTCTATCTGGATGCGCCAGCATCAGCGGAGCTGCTGACGTTCTGCCGTGAACGCATGACCTACGTTCTCAACGTCGGTGGCGCGTGTGCTCAGGGTTGGTATATCACGGAGCCCCGTGAGAACAACTTCCCCCGATTGCCCGTGCGGGCACACGAGCATGTGCTGGTGGGGGTTGCCGTGTTTCCCGACCTCGCACGGTTCGAGGCATTTGGCCGTTCGAACCTGTGGGCGCGTGAGATTGCTCCGCAGTTGGCGCAGTGGCCGATCCGGTCGACCGAGACGCACCGGCTGCTGCCAACGGCGCGCTCGGCCATCCATGCGTAGGCCGAGCGCGGTCGGATCGGAGAGGCCTTAAGCGGCGGCGTCCGCATGCCCCTGGCGCTGCAGGACGACATGCGTGGCCTTCTCCGACGCGACGGATTTGACGCATGTGTATCCCAGCGCGCGCAAGTCCAACCCCTCGAACAGCGGCTCCCCCCGGCCGAGCAGCACCGGCGAGATCGCAATGTGCAGTTCATCAATGAGGCCTTCACGAAGATACTGCCGGATCGTGTTCGGCCCGCCGCCAATCCGCACGTCCTTTCCGGCAGCAGCCTCGCGTGCGCGGTCGAGTGCCTCGCGAATGCCGCCTGTGACGAAGTGGAACGTCGTGCCGCCGTCCATCTCGATGGAGGGTCGCGCATGATGGGTCAGGACGAACACCGGAACGTGGTACGGCGGGCTATCGCCCCACCAGCCTTTCCAGTTCATGTCCGGCCATTCCCCGCGAATGGGGCCGAACATGTTGCGCCCGAGAATCCAGGCCCCGACATTCTGAAAGCCACGGGCAGCGAACTCATCGTCCACCCCGGTCGTACCGCCGTCCTTGCCGAACAGGGCCTGCTGGAATGTGCGCGTCGGGATCAGCCACTGGTGCAGTTCAATCCCGCCATCGCCGAGCGGATTATTGATGTCTTGATTCGGACCCGCTCCATATCCGTCGAGCGAGAGGGTGAAGCCTGCAACTCGAACGCGTGCCATCGGTTTGCCTCCGTGTAGACGTCCAACAGGGATCCGCAGCCGTGCCATGCCTGAAGACGCCTCCGGGAGTGGAACAGCGTCATCCGGCTGCGGCAACTTAAGTGTTCCGCTTCAGGGCGAGGAAACTCCACGTCACATCACCCCGGCCAAGCATGTCTGCGAGCGTGCCGCGGTGATGTTCTTGCTAGCCGGCTTGCGGGCCACAGCGATTGTCTCGTCCGCAGATACGTCGAACATTCGCCGCCCATCCGGAACCGGACCGTGCCGGAGCGACATGACGATTACGCCACCAGCGCGCACCAATCCGGCCACGGCAGACATTGCAGCCTTCCGCTCCGCTTCGTCAAGGTGCATCCAGACCGCGGTGCACGTCGATCGCTTCACCTTTTACCGCTTGTTGCCGTCCTGACGGTATTCAGTTTTCTCTTTTCAATCCGTCCGCCCCGCGCGCAGGTCGCTCTTGCGGATGAGCTGCAGGAGCGTTTCCGCGGGCTTGGTCAGCCGCCGTGCCGACAGCGTGATGAACTCGATTGCCGGCAGGGGCGGCAGCGCATCGACATTGACGGGCGGCACCAATCCGCCGCCGCTCAGGTTTTGCGCACGCACCGTAATACCCAGTCCGCCGCGCGCTGCGGCAATGCAGCCGGAATGGCTGCTGCTGGTGCACACCACGCGCCAGAGCCAGCCTGCCGCAGCCAGCGTGTCCAGCACCACCGAGCGGGTCACACTCGGCTCATTGACGAGGATGAGCGGTAGCGGCTGTCCCACATCGACCACGGTGCCGGGCCGCGCCAGCCATTCGAGCTGACCACTGAACAGCGGTACACCACGCCGCCCGCCTTCGCGGCGCTTGCCGATGATCAGGTCGAGCGAGCCATCTTCGATGCCCTCGTAGAGCTTGCTGGTCATCCCCATCGTGATCTCGAGCTCGACGTCCGGGTGTGTGGCACGGAACGCCGCCAGCAAATTGGGCAAGGGCCCGGAGGCCAGGTCTTCCGATGTTCCCAGCCGAACGCGCCCCTGCAGCCGCGGCGCGCTGAATTGCAGCTCGGCGCGCGCCAGCGATTCAAGGATCAGCCTTGCGTGGACAAGCAACGCCTCGCCATCTGGCGTCAGCGACAGGGAGTGGGTGTCGCGCACAAACAGCCGCCGGTTCACGCTTTGCTCCAGGCGGCGGATGTGATCGCTGACCGACGATTGCGACAAGCCAAGCTGACGCCCGGCATCCGTGAAGCTGCGTGCCGCGGCCACTGTGGCGAAGGTCTGAATCCAGATGGGATTGAGCATGCCGCATTGTCATCGGATTTTCCGATGACAGTCAACGACTCCAGAGGGGTTCCCGATTGGCCAACCGTGCGTAGCATTACGGGTGTTGTCCGGAACGTTCTGGGCAGGGTCACCCAGGATTGCGCATGCACACCGCTTCTTCCTCCGCCGCCAAACAGGATGTGTCTCAGAAGGCCATGCTGTGGATCGTTTTTGTCGGCTTCTTCATGCAGGCGCTGGACACGACGATCGTCAATACCGCGCTGCCCTCGATGGCGCGCAGCCTGGGCGAGAAACCGCTCGACCTCAAATCGGTGGTGGTGGCCTATACGCTGACCATGGCGCTGCTGACGCCGGCATCGGGCTGGCTGGCCGACAAGTTCGGCACGCGGCGCGTGTATTTCAGCGCCATCCTGATCTTCGTTCTCGGCTCAGTGTTCTGCGCCACGGCGCACACGCTGCCGCAACTCGTCATCGCCCGCGTTCTGCAGGGCATTGGGGGCTCCATGCTGCTGCCGGTCGGCCGGCTGGCGGTGTTGCGCAATATCCCGGGCGAGCAGTACATCGCGGCGCTGGCTTTCGTGTCGGTGGCCGGGCAGGTGGGGCCACTCCTGGGGCCGGCCCTGGGCGGATGGCTCGTGCAGGATGCCTCTTGGCACTGGATTTTCCTGATCAATGTGCCGGTCGGCCTGGTGGGCCTGTTCGCGGTGCGACGCTATTTACCGCAGGACGCATCGAGCGTGGTGCCGCCGTTCGACTGGATCGGCTGCGGCCTGCTGTCGATGTGCATGGTGACGTTTTCACTGGCGTTGGAGAACGGCGCGGATAGCCCGTGGAGTGCGCTACTCGTTGCCGTCAGCCTCGTCAGCGCGCTGCTCTATATCCCGCATGCAAGGCGGCGTGCGTCTCCGTTGTTCCGGCTATCGCTGTTTCGCGAGCCCAACTTCAGCATCGGCCTGATCGGCAACCTTTTCTGCCGGATTGGTTCGGGCGCGGTGCCGTTCCTGCTGCCGCTGCTGTTTCAGTTGCAGCTTGGCTATTCACCGCTCCATTCGGGGTTGCTGCTGTTGCCGATTGCCATTGCGGGCATGATCGCCAAGCGCTGGGTCGTGCCCCTGGTGAACCGGTTCGGCTACGACGGATTCCTGCTGATCAACACCTGGATCGTTGGCGTATCCATTGCATCGTTTGCGGCCATGTCGCCGGGCTGGCCGCTGGCGCTGTCGATCCTGCAGTTGTCGATTTTCGGGTGGGCGAATTCGATGCAGTTTGCCGCCATGAACAGCATCACGCTCAAAGGCTTGTCCCACCAGGATGCCGGCAGCGGCAACAGCCTGTTTTCGATGGTGCAAATGCTGGCAATCGGCCTGGGCGTGACGATTGGCGGCGGGCTCGTCAGTCTTTTTTCGGTGAGGCTTGGCGTGGCCGCACCGGCCTACCAACTCGCCTTCCTCACGATGGGGCTGGTGACGGTGCTGTCCGCATTCATCTTCCGCCGGCTGGACGCCAAACCGTTCAATCCTGAGCGCGCTGAGCCTGAGGCTGTGCAAGCACGCTAGTGCGGTTGATTGACCAGCCCCGCAGTCACGGATGCCACCGAGCTGGCTGTGCCGGTACTCAACGCGGGCAGCTATCCGCTTGCGCCGTGGGGCTCTTCTGCTGCAGAAGTTGCGCAACCTCCGGGTGCCCATAGCAGCGTGCGTAGGCAAGTGCGGTGAAGCCCGACGGGGATTTGGCGTTGGGGTCCGCGCCCGCATCCAGCAGCGATTTCGTCAACGGCAGGTCACCATAAGCGGCGGCGCGGACCAGCAGGCTGTATCCCCGAGGGTCGCGCGCGGTGACGTCGGCAAGACGGCTCGACGGCGACATCGCGTTCAACTGATCATTGATATGCCGGAGTTGGGCTTCGGGAATCTTATTCGGTGCTTGAAACAGCACGGTTTTCATGCGCTGGTTGACCTCATCCGGAATCAGCGGCTGCGGCGACATGCCGATCAGCATCTCCAGCGCACGGGTATCTCCCTTGATGGCAACCTGGGCGCTGCTCATGAGCGGTGACGTCCAGACGCCGGTTGCGTGGCGTTGCATCGGCAGCGCATAGCCGCGTTGGATCAAGGTTTCGAGTATGTCCAGGCGGCCGGCATGGATGGCGTCATCCCAGACGGCCATCTCGGGCGGGGCGGGCTCGCGTAGGTCGAGCAGGGTGCGCACGACGTCGATGGGCGCGCGTTTGCGGATTGCAACCGCGATATCCGCGCTTCTCAGTGGGTAGGTCACCCCCGGATCCCGCTGCCACGCGTTGCGGCTCGGGGTGAACTGACTGAACTTGGCTTTCAGCCGTTGCAGGGCTCCCCCGCGCTGCGGTTCCGGTAAATCGACAATGCCTGACCAGAGTGTCGATAGATCTGCCGTCTGCTCCGCGGGTGCCTTGTCGAGCAGGCGATCAAGGAAGATATGAGCCACCTGCGCCGAATCCTCAGGCGTGACACGGCCGTTCCCCAACACTTGCAGAAGGCGCCCGACCTCTCCCCAGGCGTACTTGCCGTCTCGCATTGGTGCGGCGCCGTCGTCAAGCAGCAACTCGATCCCGCGCAAGACCGGCTCCACCTGCAATTGGTTTGGCGCCAGACCGACAAAGAAATCCAGGCGCATGTTATTCAGTTCTGCCCGATCTTCCGGGCGGGCAAGATCGCGGAAAGCCAGCCAGTCATCCTGCCGGAGATTTTCCGTTGCGATTTTCGCCAGCGTGAATACGGTATGCGGGCATTTGAAGAAAGGCTGCAGCGGTTCATTCAATGCACGCAAGCGTTGAATATCGCCGTCAATGACGGCCTCGCATTGCTTTTCAGGTGCCTCCGGGGTTGTCGGCTTTGCTGAACCCGCCGCCATGGCTAGCGTTGCGCTTCCGAGCGCCATGTTCAACACCACGGACAGTTGGGCCACTCGGCGCAAGCGGGCAGATGAAAATGGCGTCACTTAAACGTTCCTTGATCAGGTGGAGACACTGGGCGATGTAGCGCGTTGAGTGTATGACAGGGCTTGCGCGCTCCGGCTCAGCATAAAAAAAGGGGGCCTAAGCCCCCTTTCTTCCTGTTGCGGTGTATTACCCGTTCAGGGCTGCATCCTTGACCTTCTTTAGGGCACGGACTTTCACTCGCACCGTCGCCGGCTTGGCTTCGAACCACTGCTCCAGACCGGTGAAGGGGTTCTTGCCGAAGCGGCGCTTGGTTGCCGGAACCTTCACGGACGTCACCTTGAACAGGCCCGGCAGCGTGAACTCGCCGGCGCCTTTCTTGTGCAGTGCGCCTGTGATGGTGTTTTCCAGATGCAGCAGAACCGCTTTCACCGCCTTGGCGTCAACCTGTGCCTGCTCGGCCAGATGGGTCACCAGGGCCGATTTGGTGAACGTGTCCTTCAGCGGCTTGACGGATGCCGTGGTGGCGGCAGGCTTCTTTGCCGGCGCGGCCTTCTTCGGTGCTGCTTTCTTTGCTGCTGTTTTAGCTTTGGTTGCCATAGGAGTATTCAGAAGTAGGTGAATGGGCCAGCAAGGTTTTAGCGTATCGCACCGCGCGATACGCTGCAAGAAAGGATAGCAAAACTAGCGCGGATCGAATGTAGAAATCACGGGTGATGAGCGCAGCCGGCTTGCTCGCGAGGCCATCCGACAAGGGGTTTTCCATCCGCAGGGCAGGTAGCGCCATCGCCCACACTTTGGCCGAGACCGAACCGTTCCCGCTAGGGAAACGCCCCGGCCCGATCTACGATCCCCTGCATTGAGACACCAGCGGCGAGGCAATTCAGGTGCAAAAGACCGACACATCTGCGACCGGCAATCTGAACGGGCTGGCCTTGCTGCTTGTTCTATCAAGCTTGTGGGGCGCGTCGTACACGTTCATCCGGATCGGCGTGGAGACCATTCCGCCGCTGACGTTCATCGCGGCACGAACGCTGATTGCAGGCGCGCTGCTACTGCTGTGGATGCGGTGGCGTCGCATTCAGATGCCGCGCGATCGGGCCGTCTGGGTGCGCTTTGGTGTGCAGGCGCTGCTCAACAGCGTGATTCCGTTCACGCTCATCGCATGGGCGGAGCGCTCCGTGGGGGCGGGCCTGGCCACGATCCTGAACTCCACGTCGCCCGTGATGGTGTTCCTGGGGACGGCGCTGATCACCCGGCACGAGCCGGTGTCCTGGCGCAAGCTCGTGGGCGTGATCGCAGGGTTTGCCGGGACGTGCATGGTGATTGGCCCGAGCGCCATCGAAGGGCTGGGTGGTCAGCTCATCCCGCAGTTGGCGATCGTGGCGGCGACGGCTTGCTATGCCGGCGCCGCCATCTACGGCCGATCTTTCAAGGGGTTGAACCCCGCTGCACCTGCCGCAGGGTCGTTGATCGTGGGTGCGCTGCTGCTGACACCCGTCAGCCTAGTGGTCGATCGGCCTTGGGAGATTCACCCTTCCGCGCGCTCGTTGATGGCGTTGGTTGCACTGGCGGCATGTTCGACGGCCTTGGCCTTCGTCATCTACTTTCGGCTCATTCAGGTGCTGGGGGCGATCGGCACCACGGCGCAAGCCTATCTGCGGGTTCCGATTGGTGTCGGGATCAGTGTGGTCTTCCTGGGGGAGTCGCTGGCGCCTTCGGCCTGGCTGGGGCTGGGGCGCGTCGTCGCGGGTGTTGCAGCGATGTCGATGCCGGTGCGCCTGACGCAAGCGCAGCGGACGTAGGCTGCAGGTCAGGCAGTGGCTGTTGTCATCTGTGGGCTGCCCTGCGTTTCGGCACGATCGAGTTCCAGCGTCTCGCCATCGGCCGGGATGCGCAGCCGTGTCTCGACCCCGGCTGCCTTGGCGGCGCGCTTGAGGCCCTCGCGCGTCACGGGGCAGTGGCTCAGTGCTTCAAGATGATTCGCCACCACGATGCCGGGCGCCAGGCGCGTGAAATCGATGACTTCCTCGATGCCCATGATGATCTCTCCGCCGAGATCGAAGCGCGCACCGCCAGCAGGCACCACGCACACTTGCGGACGGTGTTGCGCAACGAAGTCTTCGACGGTGGGCGTGAGCACCGTGTCGCCGCTCAAGTACAGCGAGGGCTCTCCGGGGGCTTCGATCAGGTAACCGACGCCATGCTCCATCAGCCGGCCCACGAGCCCACGGCCGTGTGTGCAGCGCACTGTGCGTATCGTGCCACCCAGGAATGGGCCCGGCTGCACATGCTCCGGATGTAGTGGCTGCACGTTCAGGCCGCGTTGGGCCAGATGCTCAGCATCATGCGGCGTGCAGAAGACGGGGATCCGACGCTCGCGCAGCCATCGCTTGGCTGCGCGGTCCAGGTGGTCGAAATGACCGCGCTGGCAGTGCGTAATCAGGCAATGCGTTACGGATTCCAGCGCTGGCCCGGCAACGTCGGGCAACGCGACCAGCGGATTGCGTTGCCGCGTGCCGGACAGCCGCAGTGGCGGCAGCGCATGTCTGGGCGCGAGCATGGGGTCGATCAGGACGCGGTTGGCGCCGATCTCCACGATGATGGTGGCGTTGCGTAGCTGTTGGATCTTCATGAACACGTCTCCCAAGTACGCGTTCATTGTGTCGAGGTTCGCCGACTGCCAGAATGGCCGAATTGGACAAATTCAATTCAATTTCTGCCATGCCTGGACCGCTTCGGATTGGCTTGCTTCTCTACCCGCATTGCATGCCGGCGGGCTTGCTGGCGTTCTCAGATTTGCTTCATGCCGCCAACCGGCGCGCTGGGCGTGCGATCTTTGAGCTGCGCTACGTTGCGCTGCAGCCCACCGAGATCGCTTGCGGGCATGGGCTTTCTCTCCATGCCACGCATGGGTGGGAGGCAAAGGCGTTTGACGCTTTACTGGTGCCCGGCTTCTGGGCTGAGTCCGCTGCGCAGATCGAAGCGGTGCTCGGCGCAAACGCGGCGTTGATCAAAGCGCTGACGCTGCTTGACCGCAGCAAGCGGCTTTGGGGCTACTGCACTGGCGTTTGTCTGTTGGCGGCCAGCGGCAAGCTGAACGGCCAACCGGCCACCGTAACGTGGTGGGCGGCAGACGCCATGCAACGGCACTACGGCAAGGTCCGTTGGCAGGCGGAGCGCAGCTGCATTGTCAATGCACGCACGGCAACGGCGTCTGGCGTAAGCGGCTACCTTCCCATCGCCCAGGCACTGATCGAGCAGCATGTGAGCGCGGAAGCCTTGCATGACCTGATCAAGCTGATGGTGCTTCCGCGTCCGGCCCAGACACACGAGGCATTCCAGTCGATGAGTCTGATCCAGCAAGGCAGCGCGATGCTGCGCAGGCTGCACGCGCTGGTGGGGCAGCTTCCGGCGGAGTCGATCACCGTAACGAGGCTGGCCGATGCGCTTGGCATGTCAGCGCGCACACTGGCGCGCAAGGTGATCAGCGAGACGGGTGTCCCGGTTGCCGAGTATGCACGCCGGGTCAAGCTGAATCAGGTGAGCGAGCGTCTTGTGTTGACGTCTGTGCCGGTCAGCACCATCAGCGCAGACCTCGGATTCAGCAGCGACTCGAACATGCGGCGCATGTTCAAGTCCCTGACGTCGATGACGCCTGTTGAGTACCGCGGGAGGTACTCCCGCAGGTCGTGAGGGGGGCATGTCGGAATCTGTTTACCCCCGCCACTTGGCCGGCCGCTTCTCCAGAAACGCGTCAATGCCTTCGCCGGCATCCTCTTCCATCATGTTGCGCGCCATGACATCGCCAGCGTAGGCATACGCATCGTCCAGCGCCATCTGCCGCTGCCGATAGAACATCGCTTTGCCATAGCGGATGGCGGTGGGGCTCTTTGACAGGATGTCGGCCACCTTGCGTGCCACGGCCTCGTCAAGCGCTGCATCAGGCACGGCCTCGTTGATGAGGCCCCAGTCGGCAGCCGTGGCCGCGTCGATGAAGCGGCCCGTCACCAGCATGTCGAACGCGCGCTTGGCCGAGACGTTGCGCGACAACGCCACAGCAGGCGTTGAGCAGAACAGGCCAACGTTGATGCCCGAGACCGCAAACCGTGCCGCATCGGATGCAATCGCCAGGTCGCAACTGGCAACGAGCTGGCAGCCCGCAGCAGTGGCAATGCCATGCACCCGCACGATGACGGGCACCGGCAGGGCCTGGATGGCCTGCATCACCACACTGCAGCGCGCAAACAGCGCTTGGTAGTAGGCAAGCTGCGGTGTGCCGCGCATTTCGCGCAAATCGTGCCCGGCGCAAAACGCCTTGCCCGCGGCGGCCAGCACCACGCAGCGCACGCTGTCGTCTGCCGCAACGTCGTCCAGGGCACGCTGCAGTGCATCCAGCATGGCTTCAGACAGTGCGTTGAACTGCAGTGGGCGGTTCAGCGTGAGGGTGACGACGCCTTCGTGCGCTTCGCGCAGCACAAGCGCGTCCATTGTTGTGGAGTGGGATTCCATGAGTGCACCTCCTACAAGGGGAGTGAACACGGAAGTCCGCCACTCCGCAACCGCGCAGCGCCTGTACGGCGCAGAGAAATGCTTGGAGACGTTGAGGCCGGTGCTGCCTTCAGGTCAATACAGTGTGTACGAGAAGTTGATTGTGTCCAGCCTGGAGCAGGGCCGCATGCAGCATGCATGAGCCACGGCGCCGGACTGCGCGTCTGCTCTGGTCGTGCGAGCTGTGTTATGCCGCCGGCGCATGACTTCATCGTTTTATCTTCGTTCAGCCCGGCGTGCTGCTGTCACAGACTTTCTTGCTGCTGTTCACCCACAACAACCACAAGGAAGAAAGATGACCTCGCAGTTCTCTCCTCGCGCGCCTGCCGCGCTGGCCCGTTCCCTTCGCGTGGCGGGTGTTGCCGCGCTGTTTGCCGCATTGGCGGTGCCGGCTCAAGCGGCCTCACCGCTAGCGACTGCCGATCAGATTGCGCTCGACGCACTGGCCGTGCAGATCAACCGGACCAACGGCTATCCGGTGCTCAAGGCGGAGGCGAAGGCCGCCTACGCTTTGGCTTACGGCGGCAATGTCAGCGCTGAAGCGGCAAACCGTTTGGACAACGCCATCGACGAGCTGGCATTCAGCGCCATCCAGAAGTCGGTCAACGGCGATCCGTTCAACCCCAAGGTGTACTGGGTGGATGCCCCGCCGCGCAACTGGCCCGGCGTGAGTGTGCCGGGCGGGCGCTACTCCTATGACAACCCGGACAACATCTATCGCACCATCCCGATCGATGGTTCGTCGCGTTATGTCATCAAGGGCAAGCGCACCTATCCCGGCCCGACCGATGTCACGTTCTCGCTCATCAGCAATCCGAACTCGCAGCAGACCGTGGCCATTCTGACGGGCCAGGATCTGGTGGTGGATAGCGACGGCACGTACACCATTACGGTGGACAACACGCCAGCCAACGGCCGCGTGAACCATATCCAGTCCAACGGGCAGGCGCGGCAACTGTTCATCCGCAACAACCTTGGCAACTGGAATACCGAAACGCCCGACACGCTGAGCGTGCAGCGCGTGGCGGATGGCCGCAGCTATCCGGCCAAGGGTGCGTTTGCCATCGCAGCGGATGCTTGGATCAATCTGCAGGAATCCATCCTTGACTACGGCGTGGGTGCGCTGGGGCTCAAGACGCATACCAACCCGGCGAACACGCTGTCCAGCCCGTCGATCTCGTCCACGCTGGGCACGCTCACCACGCAGGCCAGTTCGTTCGGTTACTTCAAGCTGGCAGATGACGAGGCGCTGGTGGCCACCGTGCAGACAGGTGGGGCAGGGTACGTGGTCTTTCCGGTGACGGACCCATGGCTGGTGACGGTCGACCCGATCCGCCATCAGTCCAGCCTGAACAACGTGCAGGCGGCACCCAATGCAGATGGCAGCTACACCTTCGTGGTGTCGACCCAGGACCCGGGCGTGGCCAACTGGATCGATCCGGTGGGGCTGCATGAAGGCACCATCATGGTCCGTTGGCAGAACCTGCCGGCCACCAAACCGCTGGCCGGCGGGCCGTCCATCCAGACCCAGGTGGTGAAGCTGAGTAACCTCGCCAATGTGCTGCCGGTCGGCACGCGTTATGTGAGCGCCGCTCAGCGGGCCCAGCAACTGACTGACCGGGCCGCGGGGTATGCGCGGCGTCTCGCCATCCAGTAACCCAACGAGGAGGGGCGGCTTCGGGCACGCCCCTCCCTTTCCTCTCCTGCCATGGGGCATGCCGTAGCGTTGCCCCACGCTTTCCAGGCCGGCTGATCCGCCTCAATCGCACGCGTTACCTCCCTCCATAGATCAGCCACGCCGCAGCCCTGGGGCGAGTCCCGATATGCGGACCTCGCATACCCCGTCATCGAAATTTGTCGCTTCCCGGGTGGATTCGCGCGCCGACACAATGGCCGCGCATAACCCTCTTGAACGTGACATCGCAATGACTTCCTCCACCCAAAAGCAGCTCTACATCGGCGAAGGCTTTGAAGGCCCCGGCGTCAATCTCGCGCACATCAACGTGCTGGTTGGTCCGCGCAATGGCCCTGCTGGCCAGGCGTTTTCCACCGCACTGGCAACCCCGTCGGCTGGCCATGCACCGTTCGTCATCATTGCGCAGCCGGGCGTGCCGACCAAGCCGCTCACGCTGTACGTGAACAAGGCGCCGATTGAGAGCGACTTCCACGGCAACGCCACATGGGGTGCCTCGCAGGCAGGCATCGCCAAGGCGGTGGCTGAAGCGCTGGAAAACGGCACGCTGCCGCCGGAAGCGGAGAACGACTGGGTGGTCGTGTCGGCCAACTGGGTGAACCCCAAGACCGACGATCTCGACGCCGTGTTCGAGAACAACTACAAGGCCTGCCGCAACGCGATCGTCGCTGCCATGGAAGGCCTGCCGCGCAAGGAGGCGGTGTTTGCCGCCGCGCGTGACGTCTCCAACCCGTTCTACACCCCGAAGAAGGGCTGAGGAGACCCAAGATGGAATACGTCCGCCTGGGCCAATCCGGCCTGAAGGTGTCGCGCCTGTGTCTGGGCACGATGAACATGGGCACGCCGCAGTGGAAGCCGTGGATCTTTGATGAGGCGCAAAGCGAGCCCATCGTGCGTCACGCGCTGGAGGCCGGCGTCAACTTCATCGACCTGGCCGACTTCTACTCGACCGGTGTCGGCGAAGAGGTGGTTGGCCGCATCCTGAAGCGCCTTGCGCGCCGCGAAGAGCTGGTCGTCACCACCAAGGTGGGCTACGACATGGGCAACTACCCCAATGCGGGTGGCCATTCGCGCAAGCACATCCTCGACGGCATTGATGCGTCGCTCAAGCGGCTCGACATGGACTATGTCGATGTCTACATGCTGCATTTCTTCGATGTGCACACGCCTGTTGAGGAAACCATGCGCGCGATGCACGACGTTGTAGAGGCTGGCAAGGCGCGCTACCTCGGTGTGTCGACCATGTACACGTGGCAGTTCGCCAAGATCATGCAAGTGTGCGAGCGCAACGGCTGGCACAAGCCGATCAACATGCAACTTCAGCTCAACCTCGCTTACCGCGAAGAAGAGCGTGAGATGGTGCCGTACTGCATCGACCAGGGGGTTGGGGTGTCGGTGTTCAGCCCGCTGGCACGCGGCCTGCTGACGTGCGAGCCGACATCGACGCGCAATCAGACCGACTTTTTTACCGCCCAGATGTACGGCGATCCGGCATCGCTGGCGATTGCGGAATCGGTGGCGAGGGTGGCCAAGCGTCGCGGTGTGCCGCCCGCACAGATTGCGCAGGCATGGGTGCTCAGCCGCCCGGGCATCGCCAGCATGCTGGTCGGTGCGGATTCGGTTGCGCAGTTCGACAGCGCACTTGGCGCGCTCGAAACCAAGCTGAGCGAAGACGAGCTGTACGAACTCGACCGCAACTACACACCGTGCGACCTGATCAACGACTACACGGCCGGCAAGCGCTGCGCACGTGAGGGACGTCCGGCGCAAGGCGCCTTTGCGGCAGACTGAAGGAGCACGACACCATGAGCGAATTTCTCAAGACCGGCCACTACATTGGTGGCGAATGGTACGAGCCGCAGGGCGGTGCAGCCACCTACGCGGTGCTGAACCCCGCAACGGGCGAAGCCATTGCGCAGGTTGCCAAGGGTGGCGCTGCTGAAACCCAGCAGGCCATTAATGCCGCCGAGCGTGCGCTACCGGCCTGGCGCGCACTCACCGCCAAGGAGCGCGGCGCACGGGTCAAGCGCTGGGGCGAACTGATGCTCGAACACCGCGATGCACTGGCCGAGCTGATGTCGCGCGAGCAAGGCAAGCCGCTGCCAGAAGCCAAGGGCGAAGTCGCGTATGCCGCGAGCTTTCTGGAGTGGTTTGCCGAAGAAGCCAAGCGCATGTACGGCGACGTGATCCCCAGCCCGAAGCCGAACGCGCAGATTGTCGTCACCCGTGAGCCGATTGGCGTGGTGGCAGCCATTACGCCGTGGAACTTCCCGCTGGCGATGATCACGCGCAAGGCGGGCCCCGCACTGGCGGCCGGTTGCACGATGGTGCTCAAGCCGTCGGAAGAAACGCCGCTGTCGGCATTTGCGCTGGCCGTGCTGGCCGAGCGCGCGGGCGTGCCGGCCGGCGTGTTCAACGTCGTGTCGGGTGACGCGGTGGCCATCGGCACGGTGCTCACGGGGTCGGAGGTCGTGCGCAAACCGTCGTTTACGGGCTCGACACGTGTGGGCAAGCTGCTTGCCAAGCAGTCGGCCGATACGCTGAAGAAGCTGTCGCTGGAGCTGGGTGGCAACGCACCGTTTATCGTGTTTGATGATGCCGACCTGGATGCAGCGGTGGAAGGCGCCATGGCTTCCAAGTTCCGCAACACCGGGCAAACCTGCGTGTGCGTGAACCGCTTCCTGGTGCAGGACGGTGTGTACGACGCGTTCACGCAAAAGCTGGCGGCGGCGGTCAGGAAGCTGCGCGTGGGCAATGCGCTCACGGGCGAGGTCGAGCAGGGGCCGTTGATCAACGCGGCAGCACTCGCCAAGGTGGAAGCGCACGTTGCCGATGCAACAGCCAAGGGCGCTGCGGTGGTCACTGGCGGCAAGCGCCACGCGCTGGGCGGTACGTTCTACGAGCCGACCGTGCTGACCGGCATGACGTCTGACATGTTGATTGCCGAGGAAGAAACGTTTGGCCCGGTGGCTGCATGCTTCCGCTTCAAGACCGAAGAAGAGGCCATTGCCGTTGCCAATGACACCCCGTTTGGCCTGTCCGCGTACTTCTACACGCGTGACCTCGGTCGCGCATGGCGCGTCTCGGGTGCGCTGGAGAGCGGCATGGTTGGCGTGAACGACGGCATCATCTCGACCGAAGTCGCCCCCTTTGGCGGCGTGAAGCAATCCGGCCTTGGCCGCGAAGGCTCGAAGTACGGCATCGACGAGTACGTCGAACTCAAGTACACGCTGATGGCTGGTCTCGGCCGCTAAGTCGCTCCCCCAGCGATTGCGCCGCGCATCGTCTCCAGATGCGCGGCGCTTCCTTTCCCCTCGCCGTGGCGCTCCACGCCCGCGCGTCATCAATAAGAAATCAAAAAGGAGAGCCATGAGCCATTCAAATGCTCAATATGTCGCTGACGGCGCAATGCCGCAGTCGTCTGCGGCACCGCGCCCGCAAGGTCGGGTCAACCTCGACGACGTTCCGCTGAACCGCTTCCACATCAAGATCGCCGGCCTCACGTTCGGCGCGCACCTGACCGAAGGCTATGTGCTGGGTACGGTTGGTTACGCGCTCAGCGCCATGGGCAAGCAGATGCCGCTTGATCCATTCTGGATGGGGATGATCGGTAGCTCCGCGTTGATCGGCATCTTCCTGGGCAGCCTCCTGTTTGGCCGTCTGTCCGACATCATGGGCCGTCAGAAGATCTTCCTGACGAGCTTCTTGATCATCACTGTCGCTTCGGCAGCGCAGTTCTTCGTGACATCTCCGATGGAGTTGTTCCTGCTGCGTATCCTGATCGGTATCGGGATGGGCGGTGACTTTTCGGTTGGTCACGCGATTCTGGCGGAGTTCTCACCGCGCAAGCATCGTGGGGTATTGCTGGGCTCGTTCAGCGTGATCTGGACCGTGGGCTACGTCGTCGCCAACGTGCTCGGCATGGTCTATGCACACGCCTCGCCGGATTCCTGGCGCTGGCTGCTGGCCTCGGCTGCGTTGCCTGCCGCCATCATCCTGCTCTTGCGCATGGGAACCCCTGAATCGCCACGCTGGCTTGCCGGCAAGGGCCGTGTGAAAGAGGCCCGTGACATCGTCACCAAGTTCTTTGGCCCGAACGTGGTGCTGGACGGTGCCGGTGAGCATCATGAGAACGTGGGTTTCGGGCGCCTGTTCCGGCCGGATCTGATTCGCCGCACGCTCTTCAACTGCGTGTTCTTCATGTGCCTGGTGATCCCATACTTCGCGATTTACACGTTCTTGCCGACGATTCTCTGGACGATCGGTCTGTCGCAAGGCTTTGGAACGGATCTGCTGCTCAATGGATTCCTCGTGTTGGGTGCGTTGATCGGTATCTGGCTCACGATCGTGCTGTCGCGGCGGGGATTCCTGATCGGCTCATTTGCGGTGACCTGTGTGTCGTTGCTGGCGCTGGCGTTGCTGCCGTCTACCGCATCGGTTGCCATGATCATCGCCTTTGCCGTCTTCACGCTCACCATGTCGGCATTCAGCAACCTCGTTGGGGTGTTTCCTCCAGAGTGCTTCCCGACGGAAGTACGGGCAAGCGGCGTTGGCCTCTCGGTGGCGTGCAGCCGGCTGGGTTCAGCGGTCGGTACGTTCCTGCTGCCGGTCAGTATCACGACCCTTGGCTTTCAGGCGACGATGTTTGCTTTGGCCGGCGTGTTGCTGATCGGGATGATCGTGTCGATTGCCTGGGCACCGGAGACAAAGGACTTGACACTCAACCAGGCCGCCGGCCACTGAGTGTTCGGCACATGGGTGGTGGAGCGCCTGCCGGTCAGGTCCGCTCTGCCACCTGTTCCCGCAACCACGCCGCAAACACACGTACGTGCTCGGTTGCTACGTGGTTGGATGCGACATCCAGCCAGTAACCAAACGGCCCGACGACCTGCTCGGATGACAGTCGCACCAGCGTGCCGTCGCCGATCTCCTCCTCGATCATGTTCAGATCGACGATGGCGAGCCCCACACCCTTGCGTGCGGCGTGAATCGCCTGCTCGAGTGTCGAGAACTCAATGCCATCGCCGACGCGCGTGTAGTGAATTCCCGCTTGCGTGCACCAGTCGGCCCACATCGTCAGGCGCTTGCCCTCGTGCAGCACATGTAGCGGCGGCAACTTCCCGAGGAGCGCATCAAGAGGCTCGCCGGAAAATTTCGGTGCACCCACCAGGGCATGCCGCTCCATCATGAGCAGTTCTGAATGCATGTCGGGTAGCGCGGCGCGTCCGAAACGGATGCGGCAATCGCTGTCGTCCGACGCATCGGTGCGGATCGACAGTTCAACATCCGGCTGTGCCTCAGAGAGCGTGCCCAGCCGTGGCGAGAACCACTGTGTCGCGAGCGTGGGGGGCAGCGATACCGTGAGGCGGCGCTTCGTTTTCGGAGGCGCTGCGGCGACCTCTCCAACGCCGCGTTCGATGGCGTCGAACGCCTGCTCGACAAAGGGCAGAAGGCGCTGGCCAGCATCGGTCAGGTTGACGCCTTTGTGATCACGCTCAAAAAGCTGCACGCCGAGTGCGTCTTCCAGCAGGCGGATCTGTCGGCTGACCGCGCTTTGCGTGACGAACAGTGAAGCCGCTGCGCGGCTGAAGCTGAGGTGACGCGCGGTCTCCTCGAAGAATCGCAACGCGATCAGCGATGGTAGGCGTCGCATGGTGTCGGTGTCCTCTAGGTCATCGATGCCGGTTGCGCAGAGCTGCGGAAAGTCAAACTATGTCACAACGCCCAGGCACCTTTACGACGTTGACGCGGCGAGACGTTATGCGCTTCGCCGTCCGGTGACATTGGGAAATGTCCGAAATTTGCGGTGTCTCATGGTGGGCGATTCCTACGGCGATTTCGCACATCGCCTGATGTGGTGCGCACTTGCGAGGATGAGCCGACGGGCCATGCGCTTTTCGCATACCCGTCGTAACAATAAGTTGTTTGTCGTGCGCTGAACGCGTGAACAGAATGCGCTCCTATCCAGTGATGTGCGATCGCTCATGCAGCGATTGGCGCATCCGCCCGAAGGAGCCTCTTCATGCGTACCGAGCGCAACTATGTGAATGGCAGGTTTGCCGATGCGCAAAGCGATGCATTCATTGTTGTTCACAACCCCGCCACCGAAGCACCGTTTGCACGCGTCTCGGCCGCGACGGCCGAAGAGGCAATTGCCGCCGTCGAGGCTGCTGCCGTCGCACAGAAGGCCTGGCGCAAGCTTCCGAGCACCGAGCGCGCCGCCTACCTGCACAAGCTGGCCGATGCGCTGACGGCGCGTGCGCCTGAGATTGGCGCAGTACTCGCGCAGGAGTCGGGTAAGAGCCTGGAAGATGCCTCAAACGAAGCCATCTTCGCCGGTCAGATCACGCGCTATCACGCCGAGTGGGCGCGCCGTATCGAGGGCGAGATCATCCCCAGCGATACGCCGGACGAAAACCTCTTCCTGCAACGCGAGCCCATCGGCGTCGTGGCGTGCCTGATCCCGTTCAACTATCCCGTCTACACGCTGCTGCGAAAGATTGCACCCGCGCTGATTACGGGCAACACCGTGGTGGTGCGGCCCAGCAACAACACTCCCGTTTCGGCTTTCGAAATTGCAAAGGCGGTTGAGGATGCCGGCTTTCCGCCGGGTGTCGTCAACATCCTGGCGATGGATCACGCCACGGCTGAGGTGCTATGCACCCACGCGGCAGTGGGCATGATCACGCTCACGGGCAGCGTGAATGCGGGCCGCAAGGTACTCGACTACTGCAAGGTGAACATTGCCAGGCCGTCGCTCGAACTCGGCGGCAAGACGCCTGCCATCGTTGAGCCGGATACAGACCTGGAAGCTGTGGCCGCTGCGCTCGTCGCGGCCAAGGTCGCACATTGCGGTCAACGTTGCACGGCCATCGAGCGCGTGTACGTGCATGAGAGCGTGCACGACCGCTTTGTCGCCCTGCTCAAGAAGCAGATGGCCGCTGTGCGCATCGGTGACCGTGCGGTCGATCCGTCGTGCATGGGGCCCCAGGTGAGTGCATCGGCGCGCTCCAACATTCACGCAATGGTCGAGCGGGCCATTGCCGACGGTGCAACGCTGGAGACCGGCGGAAAGCTGCCCGATGGCCCCGGCTTCTTCTACCCAGCCACGCTGCTGACGAACTGCCGGCAGGACATGGAGATCGTGCAGGAAGAAACCTTCGGCCCGATTTTGGCCGTGCTGCGCTACGCCACGATCGACGAAGCCATTGCCCTGGCCAACGACCATCAGTTCGGCCTGGCATCGGTGCTCTACACCGAGAACTACCGCACGGCGATGAAGGTAGCCAATGCCATCGAATCCGGCGAGCTGTACGTCAACCGCACACCGGCTGATCCGTACCAGGGTTACCACGCTGGCTGGAAGCGATCCGGCCTTGGCGGCGACGACGGCAAGCACGGGATGCTCGAGTTCACGCAAACGCGTTTGGTCGTCATGAAGTATTGACCGGCGCGGTTGCGTCCAATCCGTGCGCTCGCCGCTGAGCGCACGGCACATCTGTTTCCCCATAAGAACAATCGGAATCGCGCACCGCGCTTTCCAAGGAGACTTCCGATGACGACTTCATCGTCAACAGCGCAAACGGCGTCGCTTTCTGCCGGTAGTGCGCAGCAATCCGCGCGCGTGCAGCGCTATATCCAGTTGGCGTTGGTCTTGCTGGCCGCCGGCACGATCTACCCCATGCTGTATTTGCGCAAGGTGTATGAAGTCACGATTCTGGAGTTCTTCAAGCTCAATGACCTGCAGCTCGGTACGCTGTATTCCATCTTGGGCACGGTGTTTGTTGTTTGCTATATGCCAAGCGGCTGGCTGGCAGACCGGGTCCGCCCGCGCATTCTGATCAGCTTTTCATTGGTGATGACGGGTGCGCTGGGCTATCTGTATTCCACCGCGCCATCCTACGAAACGCTGTGCGTCATCTATGCCTGCTGGGGCGTCACCACGGGATTGACCTTCTGGTCGGCCATTATCAAGCGCGTCAATTCCATCTCTTTGCCGGAAGAGCGGGGCCGCTTCTTCGGCATTCTGGATGGCGGCCGTGGCTTGGTGGAAGCCGCACTGGCGGTGATCGCGCTGACCATCTTTTCGTACTTCGCCAGCCAAAACGCGGAAGCGACCGGCTTTCGCGTGATTCTGCTGATGTACGCCACGCTGTGCGTGACGTTGGGCGCGATCTTGTTCTGCTTGAGAGACCCGCAAGGCGCCGAGAAAAAAAGCCCATCGGTTGCAAAGAAAAAAAACAACCTGTGGGCGGATCTCAAAACCCTGGCACGCATCCCGGAACTTTGGATTCTGGCGGCTGTGGTGTTTTGCGGCTATCAGATGTTCTGGGTGTCGTACAAGTTCTCGGCGTTTGTGCGCCTACCCGAATTCGGCACGTCGGCCACCATTGCCGCCACCATTACCGTCGCCATGATGTGGATGCGCCCCATTGGCGGCGTTGGTGGTGGATTCTTGGCCGACAAGTTTTCGCGCGAGTTGGTGTTGGCGGGTGTTCTGGTCTGTGGAGCGCTTGGCCTGGCTGGCTTGAGCATGGTGCCGGCAGGTGCGTCGGTCCCGGTGTTGCTGGGCTTTGTGCTGTTGCTCGGTATGTTGGGCTATGCGGTGCGCGGCTTGTACTGGGCGCTGGTGG
This sequence comes from Ralstonia sp. RRA, assembly GCF_037023145.1. Taxonomy (NCBI): domain Bacteria; kingdom Pseudomonadati; phylum Pseudomonadota; class Betaproteobacteria; order Burkholderiales; family Burkholderiaceae; genus Ralstonia; species Ralstonia sp. RRA. The sequence goes on from NZ_CP146092.1 coordinate 989,824, forward strand.
GTAAGTGCGGCATTCCCGATCACTGTGTCGGGTTGGCCATCGGCATGGTGTCGATGATTGGCTACTCGCCCGATATCTTTCTGCCAAAGATCAGCGCCTACCTCACCACGAAGTACGCCGGCGTACTCGGTTACCGGTATTTCTTCGGCTACATCATCGTGATGGCATTGCTCGGTGCGGTGGGTGCCGTGGTGCTCAGGTATCGCTTTGGCCGTCTTGCCAAAACCGCAAAGGCATAACTGGATATGCCTACCCAATCGCACCAAGCCAGCGCCATGCCCGTGGCGGCCGATGTGCCGGCGTCGGGAAACGCGCACGTGCAGCGTTATGTGCAGCTGATGTTGCTGGTGATCGCCGCCGGCGCGATCTACCCGATGCTGTATCTGCGGCAGGTTTACCAGTCGACGATGCTGACGTTCTTCCACATCGACGATGTGCAACTGGGCTACCTGTATTCGTCGCTCGGAACGATTTTTCTATTGAGCTATCTGCCAAGCGGCTGGCTAGCAGACCGCTTGCCCCCACGCTGGTTGATCTGCTTTTCGCTGCTGGCAACGGGCGTGCTCGGCCTGCTGTACGCAACCGGGCCGTCGTTCGAGGTGCTGGTGGTGATCTTTGGCGCATGGGGCTTGAGCACGGGGCTGACGTTCTGGGCTGCTGTCATCAAGCGCGTGAACATGATTGCCGGGCCCGACCAACAAGGCCGCTTCTTTGGTCTGCTCGATGGTGGGCGTGGACTGATTGAAGCATCGCTTGCCACCATTGCGATTGCACTGTTCGCCTATGTCACGCAAACGCGTGGCGACTCGGATATCGAGGGCTTCAAGCGCGTCGTCCACCTGTATGCGTTCTTCTGTATTGCGCTGGGTGTGCTGCTTGCGCTGGTGAAGGATGGTCAGCCTGTCGCGCAGCGCGGTGCCAAGGCTGCCAGCGCCAAGCGCGGGAGCGTGCCGGCCGATCTGAAAACGCTCGCCGCCATTCCCGAGTTGTGGCTGGTCGTCGCCATCGTGTTCTGCGGCTATCAGGTGTTCTGGGCAACCTACAGCTTCTCGGCCTATCTGCACGAGGGCGGCTTTGGGCTGAGCGCTACCGCAGCGGGCGCCATCGCAACGCTCAAGCTGTGGATGCGCCCGATTGGCGGCATTGGCGGTGGTTGGCTGGGCGATCGTACATCCAAGGCTTCAGTGTTGTTCTGGGCGCTGGTGCTTGCGGCGGTATCGCTGGTCGGGCTGATCTTTGCACCGACCCATAGCCCCGCAGCCATGCTGGTGGTGTTGGTGCTGTTCATTGGCATCCTGACCTACGCGGTGCGTGGGTTGTACTGGTCGCTGCTGGATGACTGCAAGGTGCCGCCGCATTGTGCTGGCCTTGCCATTGGCCTGATCTCGGTACTGGGCTATGCGCCCGACGTGTTCCTCCCGCTCATCAATGGCTACATCACGCAGACCTTTGCTGGCGCGCGTGGCTATCAATTGTTCTTCGGCTACATCGCCGTCGTTGCCCTGCTGGGTGCGGGCGCAGCAGCCATCCTCAAACAACGCTTGAACTGCAAGAAGGAAACGCCATGAAAGTCGTCTCACTTGAAACACACGTCGTTGCTGTTCCGCCGCCGCACGTGGGCGGCATGTACTGGCTGTTTGTCAAGATCAAGACTGACGACGGCATCGAGGGCGTGGGCGAAATCTACTCCGCAACGTTCCACCCTAAAGCCATGGTGCCGATCATCGAAGATGTGTTCGAGCGCTACCTGCTGAACCAGGACCCGCATCACACCGAGCGC